>RFIB01000335.1 GCA_003695625.1 Acidobacteriota bacterium
GACGGTACACCCTGCGCCCGCGCAGGCGCAGGGTGTACCGTCCGGGATCGAGATCCGAGAACGTCACCTCGTGCCGGGCGCCGAGGGGCACCCAGTCGGCGTGCTGCTCGTCGAAGCGGTAGGCATAGCGGTGCCAGCGCTCGTCGGCAAAGTCGAGCACCGAGAACGCGACCGAGATCATGCGTCCCCACGGCACCTCGAGGCGATCGAGGGACCACGGGGGCGCATCGAGCTCGAGCGTCTCGCCCGGCGTGGTCAGGCCGGTGACGACGACAGGCGCGGGAGCGGGCGGCGCGAACGGCGTGCCCGCGCGGATCGCGAGCAGTCCCCGGGACGTGCCGAAGTAGAGTCGCTGGCCGTCGGTCGCCGCCGCGGCGGGATTGAACTGCTCGGCGGGGAGCCCGTCGGCCGCGTGGGCGTTGCTGAACGCCCCCCGTTCCGGCGCAAGGCGCGACAGCCCGTGGCGCGTCCCGATCCAGAGGCTTCCGTCGCGGTCCTCGGCGATCGAGACGACCTGCTCGTCGACCAGTCCGTCGATCGCCCCGTACCGCCGGAAGGCGAACCGGCCATCGTCGGACTCCTCGACGAGCGCCAGCCCGCCGCCGTCGGTGCCGACCCACAGCCGGCCGCGCCGGTCCTCGAGCAGGCTGGTCACTGCGTGATGCGGCAGCGAGCGGTGATCGCGGGGATCCGGCACGAATCGGCGGAATCCCGTCCCGTCGAAGAGGTTCAGCCCACCGGACCGGGTGCCGACCCACAGCCGGCCCCGCCTGTCCTCGAGCAGTGCGGTGACGTAGTCGTCGCTCGGACTCGCCGGGTCGTCCGGATCGCTCCGGAACGCATCCCAGTCGATGCCGTTCGCGCGCAGGCGATGCAGACCGGTGCCGCCGACCCCGGCCCAGATCCGCCCCGCGTGGTCCTCGAGCAGCGCGGTCACGTACCCGAACCCGAGGCTCCGCTCCCGCCGCGGATCGTGCAGGTGCTCGCGGACCGGCCGTCCCTGTCCGTCGAGTTCGAGCAGCCCGCCCATCGTCCCGAGCCACACGTGCCCGCGGCTGTCCTCGAGAATGCTGAGCACCGACCGGAACCGCGCCGCAATCGGCACGGGGCGGAACGTGTCGTCGCCCCGGGCGCGCCGGAACAGCCCGCCGCCCCAGCCCCCCGCCCACAGACCGCCGTCGCGGCCGGCGGCCAGCGCGGTGACGTCGACCGGGCGGCCTCCGGACCGCTGTTCGCCGACGGCGAGCACCGCGAACTCCTCGGCCCGCCCGGCGAGCCGCTGCAGGCCGTGGTCCCAGCTTCCGATCCACACCGTTCCCTCGCGGTCCGCGAGCACGGTGACGATCCGGCGCGCGCTGCCCTCGGCCGCGGGTCGCAGGCGGAGCGCGGCGTCCGGCGCGGACAGGTCGACGACGGCAAGTCCCTCACCCCAGGTGGCGACCCACAGGCGGCGCCGCGCGTCGAGACTCAGCGCGGCACACTGCGGACCGGGCGGGCTCCCGTCGCCGCGGTCATACGGGATCCAGCGCCGGCCGGCACGATCGGGCGCGATCTCGAGCAGCCCCGCCCCGGTTGCCACGTAGAGACGGTCGCTGACCGGATCGCGCAGCAGGGCGAAGACCTTGCGCCCCTCGCCGGTCTCGTCGCCGGCCGGAACACGGTACGGCCACCGGCGGATCGTCCCGGTCCGCGGATCGAATCGCGCGAGTCCTCCGCCGATCGTGCCGATCCAGACCGTGCCGTCCCCGTCTTCGGCGAGCGCGTAGACGTAGTCGTGCGGCAGGCCCTCGTCACCCTCCGCTCCGGCGAAGATCCGCTCGCAGCGCGACATGTCGGCCGAACAGCGGTTGAGTCCGATCTGGGTTGCAACCCAGAGGTTGCCGTTGCGGTCGTCGAGGATCGCGTTGACGCTCTCGTGGCTCAGGCTGTGCGGGTCGCCGGCACGCGGCGCGTGGTGCGTGAACGTCCAGCGCGCCGCGTCGACCAGCTCGAGACCGGCCGTGTTCGTGCCGAGCCACAGCCTGCCGTTCCGGTCCTCGTGGATCGTCCGGATCGTGTTGTCCGACAGGGAGGCAGGATTGCCGACCTCGTGGCGGAACGTGCGCAGCTCGTGCCCGTCGTAGAGCATCAGGCCGCCGCGGGTGCCGATCCAGAGCAGACCGTGGTGATCCTGCAGCAGCGCCGTCACCGTCTCGTCGACGACCGGTCCGACGCGCGCTCCCGAGGACTCGACGACGAGCCCGGGATCCGATCCGGCGCGCGCGGCGACGGCCCCGGCCAGCGCACAGACCAGCGCGACAGCGGCCCGGAGCCCCCGCACCGCGCCGTCGCGGCCCGGGCGCGCACCGCATCCGCCGCGAGTCCGTCCGGCACCGTTCACCCTGACTCTCTCCTGACAGGATGATTCGGGGAACGGCGGGTCGATGCAACGCCGAATCCTGCGAATCGAGGCGCGGGCCGGTCAGACGTCCGTGAACCGCGCCAGGTGCCACGCACCGGCCAGCAGCGCGGCGCCGACCGCGACGTAGAGCGGTCCGAGAACAGGCCTCGGGATCGTGCTGTGCCGCAGGGCGATCCCGCTGGCCATCATCAGCGCCACGAGCATCCAGGTCGGCCACGACAGCGCACCGCCGAGACACGAGCCGTCCTCGCGCTGCGCGATCCGCCGCGCGATCCGTCGTGCGCTCCGCCGCAGCACGAAATGCCCCTTGAGCGCGCCCGCGAACAGGCCGGCAAGGACCAGACCCGCGCCCGCCGGCAGGCCCGCCTGCAGGCACCACGCGACGCCTGCCGCACCGAGTGCCAGCCCGACGGCGGACCACAGCGAGACGATCGCCCCGCGCTGGACACGTCGGGATGCTCCGGGGCGCAGGCGCCACGCCAGATCACGCAGACGGGACAAGTTCGTCGTCTCCCGGTTTCCGCTCATGCCGAGCCAGACAACTTACCAGCAATTGTCGGTTCTTGCGGACGACACGATTCCGCGTTCGTTCGTTCGCCGTTGCGTTTTCGGCACCCCCGACGTATCGCTCCGGCGGGAGGTCGGTTGCCATGTCCCGCACCTCGTCCATCGTCCTGCCGCTGCTCGTGTCCGTCGCGACGGCCGGCGCGCTCGCCGCGCCGCCCGGAGAGATCTCGGGCGTCACCTTCACCGACGCGACGACGCTCGCCTGGTCCGCGGACCCCGCGGCGGACGACTACAACATCTATCGCGGAACGATCGCCGCGATCGCGCGCGGAGGCGAGCTGCGCTGCGTCGCCGACGAGATCGTCGCCACCTCCGCCGACGCACCGCAGCTCCCGCCGCCCGGCTCGGCGCTGGCCTGGCTCGTCAGCGGCGAGTCCGCCGATGGCGAGGGGCCGCTCGGCACGGCCACGTCGGGCGCGC
>RFIB01000336.1 GCA_003695625.1 Acidobacteriota bacterium
AGCGTCCCCTGCGACAACGACCCGTAACGGCGGCGGGGCTCGCCCCGCCGCTACCGGCGCCGTACGGGAGGCCGATTCGCGAAGCGAATCGCCCTCCCGGCCATCGACCGCGACCCATCCATCCTTTGCCGGCAGGACTCGACCAGGCGAGCGGTCGTGCACCGGCCCCCGGCGCCCGTGCGTGCGGGCGGTTGCTGTGTTCCCCCCGGGACAGTCCGGCCGGTCCGACGGCCTCCGGTGTCCCGGGTGGTGAACAGCGACTCTGCGACGCGTCGTGATCGCCGACGGAGGGAATCCGCCGCCGCCGGCGACTCTGCCGGCAGCCGTCGAGATCGCCCGATCCGGCATGGTTCCTGCATCGTCCCCGCTCGCGGGCGAGCCACCACGATCTCGTTCCGCGGTCCAGGGGGGGCTGCGCGGTGTCCTGTCGCAGCATGGCCGCCGTCCTCGCGCTGTCGTGTGGAGCGACGGGGCTGGCGGGCGTCGATCGGGAACCCGTCGAGGTCCCGCCGCCGCCGGCGTGCCGCCTCGAGTGGATTGCGGAAGAGACGCTCGGCGGTCTGACGCACGACGGGGTGACGATCCAGATGATCCCGGCCGAGCCGGCGCGCCTGTTCGTCGAGTATCGGCGGGAAGGCGAGCCCCGGTGGCATGCGACACCGAGCCAGCAGGTCGATGCGGATCAGGCCGCACGGTTCCGTCTTTCCGGGCTGCCACCGGCCGTGTATCGCTATCGCATTCGCTGCGTCGAGGAGCCTGCCACCGGCCCGATCGTCTTCGCCGGAGAGCCGGCGTCCGTCCGGCCCGAGCATCGATTCGTGATCCCCGCCCCCGGAAGCGAGTTTCACTTCGTGTTCGTCACCGACTCGCACGTCTACAAGCACTGGAGCCGGGGTTCGGACCTGCAGGCATTCGACCGCGCGCGGGCGACGATCCGCGCGCTCGGGCCCGCACTGATCGTGCTCGGCGGCGACGAGGTGATGACCCATTGCATCCGGTGCCCCGAGGCCGCCGTCGATGGCGAGTCTGCGGGAGCCGACACGATCCGCTCGCAGCGCGAGGCGGAACTGCGGTATCGGCAGTGGCTACGTCTGTGGTCGCCCCTGTTCGCCGACATTCCGGCAGCCCTGGTGCTGGGAAACCACGATGGCGAGGCGGGCTTCGGGGACGCCGAGGGGAGATGCGGCCACTGGCTCGAGACGCCCGCGGCCAGCGCCGCGGCCCGGCGGAAGTATCTTCCGGGAGATCCTGCAGCCGTCCCCGGCGGTCCGGGAGACCGCTACCGTGCCTTCGTCACCGGGGACGCGCTGTTCGTGCTGCTCGACGTGATGGGCGAGACGCCGGTGTTTCCGGAGAGCCCCGATGACTGGACTCTCGGGGCCGCGCAGCTGGCCTGGCTCGAGCAGACGCTCGAGACGAGCGACGCACGCTGGAAGTTAGTGTTCCTGCACCATCTGGCGGGTGGAGTTGACGGAAGGCGACGATGCTACAGCTATGGCCGCGGCAGCCTGCGCGCGACCGTCGACGGAAACCCGGACAGTCCGTTCCTCGGCGAACAGCAGCAGCTCCACACGCTGTTCGTCCGCACGGGTGTCCAGGCGGTCTTCCAGGGGCACGACCACGTGTTCGCCGCCGGCCGGCGCGACGGGATCCTCTATCTGGTCGGCGGACGGCCGACCGCGCAGGAGGACTCGGGCTGGATCGCCGCGGACTGGTTCCGCGAGCTGTACGACCAGGATCTCGACGGCGCGCCGGACTTTCTCGCCGGTCCCGGATTCGTCGACGTCACGCTTGCCCCGGCCGAGGCGCGGATCCGCTATCTCGGAGCCGACGGCGATACGCTGTTCGAGGAGACGCTCGACCCGTAGTCGCGGTCAGTCGATCAGCTTGCGCAGCTTGCGCAGCGCCCGCGGCTCCATCACGAACGTCAGCACGCCGCGCTGGTCCCAGCTTCCGTCGAACTGGACGAGCGCCGCGCCGGCCTTCTTGAGTTCGGTCACCGGCTCCGCCGAGCCGACGGCGTGCGCGGCGATGAAGTCGAGATTCGGCGCATGGCCGACGAGCATCACCGACGAGGCGTCGAACTCGCGCAGCATCTCGAACGCGGCCCGCGGCGGTTGCGCCGGTTCGAGGCGCTCGTCGCGCACGATGCGGCGCGGGTCGAAGCCCAGCTCGTCGGCGGCGATCTCGGCGGTCTGCCACGCCCGGAGGTAGGGGCTCGAGACGATCGCGTCGACCTCGACGCCGAGCACGCGCAGCCCTCGGCACGCGCGGCGGGTGCGGATCACCCCGCGCGCCGTCAGCGAGCGCTCCGGGTCGGGAGGGCAGCGCGGATCGTCGCGGCTGATCGCGATCCCGTGCCTGAGCAGGTAGAGGTCCATCGGTCCGGCTCCAGCGGTCCGCGGGGCGATCCCGGGGACCGGCCGAGCATATACCGCGAACCTGCGCGGCGGCTGGTACCATGCGCGGTCCGGCCCGGAGACGGCGCGGGTCCCTTGCTCCCGCGGCGGCCCGGCGCCGCGGAAAGGAGCCGTCGTGAAGCGCGCAGTCCCGGCCTGTCTCGCGTTCGTGCTGATGCTTTCGGTTCTCGCCCTCGCCGGCGAGACGCACCCGTTCACCGTCCACGACATGCTGGCGATGCAGCGGATCTCCGACCCGCAGGCCAGTCCCGACGGGCGCACGATCGCGTTCGTCGTGCGGACGACCGATCTCGAGGCGAACCGCGGACGGACCGACATCTGGCTCGTCCCGACCGCGGGCGGCGAGCCGCGCCGGCTGACGACCGATCCGGCCAACGACTGGAATCCGCGCTGGGCGCCGGACGGCGCGAGCCTGTACTTCCTCTCGACGCGCAGCGGCTCGGCACAGGTCCACCGGATCCCGCTGGCCGGCGGCGAGGCGCGCCAGGTGACGCGCCTGCCGCTCGACGTCGGTGCGCTCGCCGTCTCGCCGGACGGCGCGCGGCTCGCCGTCGCGCTCGAGGTGTTCCCCGACTGCGAGGATCTCGCCTGCACGACCCGGCGCCTCGACGAGCGCGCGTCCCGCAAGGCGTCGGGCCGGATCTACGACCGCCTGTTCGTGCGCCACTGGGATACCTGGAAGGACGGCCGCCGCGCGCACCTGTTCGTGCTGCCGGCGTCGGGGAAGGGAACCGCCGTCGACGTGATGCGCGGAATGGACGCCGACTGCCCGACGAAGCCGTTCGGCGGTCCGGAGGACTTCACCTTCACGCCGGACGGCCGCGAGATCGTGTTCAGCGCGCGCAACGTGGGCCACGAGGAGGCCTGGTCGACCGACTTCGACCTGTACGCCGTTCCGGTCGACGGCTCGCAGGCGCCGCGCGAACTGACCGCGGACAACCCCGCCTGGGATGCGCAGCCCGTGTTCTCGCCCGACGGAAGCACGCTCGCGTGGCTGGCGATGGAGCGGGCCGGCTACGAGTCCGACCGCTTCCGCATCATGCTGCGCGCGTGGCCCGACGGCGCGCCGCGCGTGCTGACCGCCGACTGGGACCGCTCGCCGCGCGCCCTGTCGTGGACGCGCGACGGCCGCGCGCTGCTCGCCACGGCGGACGACATCGGCCAGCACGCGCTGTTCCGGATCGACGCGCGCGAGGGCACGGTGCGGCGACTGTGGAACGACGGCACGGCCAGCTCGCCGGTCGACACCGGCCACGGGATCGTGTTCGGCATCGACTCGCTCGCCGGTCCGGTCGAGCTGCACCGGCTCGATCCGGCGGCCCGCGAACCGGTCGCGCTGACGGCGCTCAACGCCGAGCGCGTTGCCGCCGCCCGGATGGGGACCTTCGAGCAGTTCTCGTTCGCCGGCTGGAACGGCGAGACCGTCTACGGCTATCTCGTGCGCCCGGCCGACTTCGATCCCGCGCTGAAGTACCCGGTGGCGTTCCTGATCCACGGCGGGCCGCAGGGCTCGTTCGGCAATCATTTTCATTACCGCTGGAATCCCCAGGCCTACGCCGGCCATGGCTTCGCCGCGGTGATGATCGACTTCCACGGCTCGACCGGATACGGCCAGGCGTTCACCGACTCGATCCGCGGCGACTGGGGCGGCAAGCCGCTCGAGGATCTGCAGAAGGGGCTCGCCGCCGCGCTCGAGCGCTACCCGTTCCTCGACGGCGACCGGGTCTGCGCGCTCGGCGCGTCGTTCGGCGGGTTCATGATCAACTGGATCGCCGGCCAGTGGCCCGACCGGTTCGAGTGCCTGGTCAATCACGACGGCAATCTCGACGAGCGGTTCGCCTATTTCGACACCGAGGAGCTGTGGTTCCCCGAATGGGACCACATGGGTACCCCGTGGGAGAACCCCGAGGGCTACGAGAAGCACAATCCGATCCGCTTCGTCGACCGCTGGAAGACGCCGATGCTGGTGATCCACGGCGCGAAGGACTACCGCGTCGTCGACACGCAGGGTCTCGGCACGTTCAACGCGCTGCAGCGGCGGGGCATCCCGAGCCGCCTGCTCTACTTCCCGGACGAGAACCACTGGGTGCTCAAGCCGCACAACAGCATCCTGTGGCACGAGACGGTGCTCGCGTGGCTCGACCGCTGGACCGGACGCAAGGTCGACCCGTGACCCGGCGCCGCGCGCCGCGGCGGGCGGCGGACGCGCTGCTCGTCGCCGCGTCGGTGCTGGCGGCAGTGCTGCCGGCGTGCGCGCCGCGCGAACGTGCCACGCCGGAAGCCGCCGGTCCGCGCGGGGCGCTGGCGACACCGGAGCCGCATGCGACCGAGGTCGGCCGCCAGGTGCTCGCCCGCGGCGGCAACGCGATCGACGCCGCGATCGCCGTCCACTTCGCGCTGGCGGTGACGTTTCCCTACGCCGGGAACCTCGGCGGCGGCGGCTTCGCGGTGCTCGCCGGCGCGGACGGGCCGCCGGCGGCGCTCGACTTCCGCGAGACGGCGCCTGCGGCGGCGCATCCCGCGCTGTTTCTCGACGAGCGCGGCGAGGTGATCGCCGGGCTCAGCCTGCACAGCCCGCTGGCCGCCGGTGTGCCGGGATCGGTGCGCGGGATGGCCGAGCTGCATGCGCGCGGCGCCTCGCTGCCGTGGGACGAGCTGCTCGCCCCGGCGATCGCGCTGGCGCGCGACGGCTTCGTGCTCGACCCGTGGACCGCGCGCTCGTTCGACGAGGCGGCGCGCCGCTTCGCGGCGGTCCCCGAACCGCTGCGCGCCCACCTCGACTTCGCGCAGACGTTCCGCGGCCGGGCGGGGGAGACGTTCCGGCAGCCGGAGCTGGCCGCGACGCTCGAGCGGATCGCGCGCGAGGGGCCGGACGAGTTCTACCGCGGCGAGACGGCGCGGCTGATCGTCGCCGAGATGCGGCGCGGCGGCGGGCTGATCACCGCGGACGACCTCGCCGCGTACCGCGCCGTGTGGCGCGAGCCGCTGACCGGCAGGTGGCGCGGACGGACGCTGGTGACGATGCCGCCGCCGTCGTCCGGCGGTGTCGCGCTGCTTCAGCTTCTCGGGATCCTCGAGCGGCTCGAGCTGCCGCCGCCGCGCTCCGCGGCGCGCGCGCACCTGTTCGCCGAGATCGAGAAGCGCGTGTTCGCCGATCGCTCCGAGTATCTCGGCGATCCCGATTTCGTCGCCGTGCCGGTCGCCGAGCTGCTGGCGCCCGACTATCTCGAGCGCCGTGCCGCCGAGGTGCGCGCCGCCGGCGGGCGTCGCAGCGATCCGGCGTCGATCGCGCCGGGCCTCGCCGCGGTCATGCCGGCGGAGGGAGCCGACACGCTGCACTTCAGCGTGATCGACGCGGCCGGCCGGGCCGTCGCCGTGACGACGACGATCAACGCGGGCTACGGTTCGGGCATCGTCGTCGACGGCGCCGGCTTCCTGCTCAACAACGAGATGGACGACTTCGCCGCCCGGCCCGGCGTGCCGAACCTCTACGGCGTGACCGGCGGCGCGGCCAACCGCGTCGAGGGCGGCAAGCGGCCGCTGTCCTCGATGACGCCGACGATCGTGCTCGGCGACGACGGCGCGCCGCGGCTCGCCCTCGGCTCGCCGGGCGGTCCGACGATCTTCACGACGGTGTTCCAGGTGCTCGTCCACCGCTTCGAGGACGGCATGCCGCTGGCCGACGCCGTCGCCGCGCCGCGCGTCCATCACCAGTGGCCGCCGCGCCGGGCAGGCGAGGACGCGCTGTACGTCGAACGGGACGCCCCGTTCCGGCTGCCCGCGCCCGTTCTCGACGAGCTGCGCGCGCTCGGTTACCACGTCGTCGAGCGCGAGCCCCTCGGCAACGTGCAGGCCGTCGAGCGCGACGACGCCGACACCTGGCACGCTGTCGCCGACCCGCGCGGGATCGGCACCGGTGTGGTCGCGCTGGGCGG
>RFIB01000337.1 GCA_003695625.1 Acidobacteriota bacterium
GGAGCGGGCCGAGCTGCTCGGCAAGCCGCTGAGCGAGCTGCGTGCGCGGACGCCGGCCCGTCCGGCCCCGCCCGCGCCGCCGCGCCGGACCTACGGCGGACCCGGCCCCGGCTCCGCGGCCGGCGCGCCACCGCGCCGTCGCAAGCGCAAGGGCAAGCAGGTCGCCGCCGAGGCCCGCCCCGCGGTGCGCATGCGTCCGCAGCCCGACCTCCCGCCGGTGGGCGAGGTGCGGATCTCGGAAGGCATCACCGTCAAGGACATCGCCGAACGCATGGGCCGCAAGGCCAAGGACGTGATCACCAAGCTGTTCATGGACAAGAAGCTGGTCGTGACGATCAACCACGCCCTCGACGAGGAGACCGCGGCGTGGGTCGTCGAGGCGTTCGGCGGCACTCCGATCGTCGTCGGCATCGAGGAGGAGGCGATCGCCGAGGTCGCCGGCCCCGAAGCCGAGGTGGCCGGAGGAGAGCCGGTGCCGCGGGCCCCGGTCGTCACGATGATGGGCCACGTCGACCACGGCAAGACCAGCCTGCTCGACGCGATCAAGAAGACACGCGTCGCCGAGCGCGAGGCGGGCGGGATCACGCAGCACATCGGCGCCTACAAGGTCGAGCAGGTGGTCGAGGGCGAGCCGCGCGAGATCGTGTTCCTCGACACGCCGGGCCACGAGGCGTTCACGCTGATGCGTGCCCGCGGCGCCACGGTGACCGACATCATCGTGCTCGTCGTCGCCGCGGACGACGGTGTCATGCCGCAGACGATCGAGGCGATCAACCACGCCCGCTCGGCCGGCGTGCCGCTGATCGTCGCCGTGAACAAGATCGACAAGCCGGGAGCCAATCCCGATCGCGTGCTGCAGCAGCTGGCCGAGCACGACGTGCTCGTCGAGCAGTTCGGCGGGGACGTCGTCGCGTGCAACGTGTCGGCAAAGACGCTCGAGGGGATCGATCACCTGCTCGAGATGATCGTGCTCCAGGCCGAGCTGCTCGAGCTGAAGGCGGATCCGGACCGGCCCGCGACGGGCACGGTGCTCGAGGCACGACTCGACAAGACGCGCGGCCCGGTCGCCACGGTGCTGGTGCAGAACGGCACGCTGCGCGTCGGCGACGTGTTCATCGTCGGCTCGATCCTCGGCCGCGTCCGTGCGCTGGTCGACGAGCGGGACCGCCGGCTCGAGGAGGCGGGTCCGTCGACACCGGTCCAGGTCCTCGGACTCGACGACGTGCCCCAGGCCGGCGACCAGCTCCAGGTGTTCGTCGACGAGCAGCGCGCGCGGCAGATCGCGATGTACCGCCAGCAGAAGCTGCGCGAGGAGCAGCTCCGGCGGCGCCAGACGCTGCCCAGCCTCGAGAGCCTGCATGAGCAGATCAAGGCCGGCGAGGTGCGCGAGCTGCCGGTGATTCTCAAGGCCGACGTCCAGGGCTCGGTCGAGGTGCTGACCAAGGCGCTGACCGACCTGTCGACCGACGAGGTTCAGGTCAAGGTGATTCACGCCGCCACCGGCGCGATCACCGAGACCGACGTGCTGCTCGCGCAGGCCAGCCGGGCGCTGATCGTCGGGTTCAACGTGCGTCCGCAGCGGGGCGTGCGCGAACTGGCCGAGCGCGAGGGCGTCGACATCCGGCTGCACACCGTGATCTACAAGGTGACCGAGGAGATCGAGCAGGCGATGCTGGCCACGCTCTCGCCGGTCGAGAAGGAGGTCTACCTCGGCCGCGCCGAGGTGCTGCAGACCTTCAAGGTGCCGAAGGTCGGCACGATCGCCGGCTGTCGCGTCGTCGACGGGGTGATCCGCCGCGACGCCCAGGTGCGCCTGCTGCGCGACAACGTCGTGATCTACGAGGGCCGCGTCTCCTCGCTCAAGCGCTTCAAGGAGGACGCGCGCGAGGTGCGCTCCGGGTTCGAGTGCGGCATCGGCCTCGAGCGGTTCAACGACCTCAAGGTGGGCGACGAGATCGAGGCGTTCAGGATCGAGCTGGTCAAGCGCGAGTCGCTCGGCGAGAGGGTCGAGACGACCGACTGACCCGGTCACGCCGGACCGCGGCCGGGAGGCCGCCCGCCCGGCCGCCGGCCGCGCGGCGGGGGACACGATGCGCGTCGGAGTTCTCGTCCTCGAGCTCTACCTGCCCGGCGCCCTGTCGCTCAAGGACAAGCGGCGGGTCGTCCGCGGCCTCAAGGACCGCTGCCGCGCCCGGTTCAACGTCGCTGTCGCCGAGGTCGACCACCAGGACCTGCAGCAGCGCGCGGGGATCGCGTTCTCGTCCGTCGCGGGCGACGAGGCGACGCTCCACGGCCTGTTCGACCGGCTGCGCGAGGAGGCCGAGGCGGTGACCGGCGGGCGCGTCGCCGTCGTCTCCCGGGAGATCCTGTAGCGGATGACTCGCCGGGGTGGAATCGTTCTCGTCGACAAGCCGCCGGACTGGACGAGCCACGACGTGGTCGCGTGGCTCCGCGCCCGTCTCGGCGTGCGCCGCGTCGGCCACGCCGGGACGCTCGACCCGCTCGCCACCGGGCTCCTGCCGTGCCTGGTCGGGCCGGCGACCCGGCTGACGCGGTGGCTGCACCTGTGGCCCAAGACCTACGTCGGCGAGATCGTGCTCGGTCTCGAGACGCCGACGGGTGATGCCGAGGGCGTCGACCCCGGAACGCTGCCGGCCGTTCCGCTGCCCCCGGCCCCGGTCCTCGAACGGGCGCGGCGCGCCCTCGAGGGGGAGATCGAGCAGGTCCCGCCGGCGTTCTCGGCCAAGAAGCTGCGCGGCACGCCCGCCCACCGCCTCGCCCGGCGCGGTCGCGAGCTGCCGCTCGCCCCGGTGCGGGTGACCGTCCATCGCCTCCGCCTGTGCCGGGCCGGCGACGGCCGGCTCGCGTTCGCGGCACGCGTCTCGTCCGGGACCTACCTGCGCTCGCTGGCCCGCGATCTCGGGCGGCTGCTCGGCACGGGCGCGTTCCTGGCCCGGCTGCGGCGAACCGCGGTCGGGCCGCTGCGCGTGCGCGGTGCCGTCCGGCCGCTGTCCCGCCACGAGCGGCAGGCGGCGTCGGGCGAGCCGGCCCTCGCCGTGCTCCCGCCCGAGGCGATCCCCCTCCCCCTTCCGGACGTCGGCCTGGCCGAGGAGGAGGTCGCCCTGTTCCGCCACGGCCGACCGGTCGCCTGCCCCGGCCTCTCCGCCGTCGAGGGGGCGGTCCGGGTCCTCGGGCCCGGCGGGATGCTGGCGGGGATCGGCGAGGCCGGGGCGGACGGACGGCTCCAGCCGCGGGTCGTCCTCGACCCCTGACACCGGCACGGGGGCTGACCGATGCCTCCCCGGCGCGCCGCGCGCCGGTTTGCCCGGCCTGCCGGCTGGCGGTAGACTCCGCGCGGTTCGGTACCGCTCCGGGCGGCCCGGCCGGTCGGAGTCCCCGCTCAGTTCCGGAGTTCGACAGGCCGCATCGCCGGGTGCGGAGGAGACGGGACGTTGCCGCTGACGAAGGACAAGAAGCAGGAGATCATCTCGGAGTACGGCCGCGCCGAGGCCGACACCGGGACTCCGGAGGTGCAGGTCGCGCTGCTGACCGAGCGCATCCGCTACCTGACCGAGCACTTCAAGGTCCACAAGAAGGACCACCACGGGCGGCTCGGGCTGCTCAAGCTCGTCGGTCAGCGCCGGCGGCTGCTCGACTACCTGCGCCGCAAGGATCCGGCGCGCTACCGCGAGCTGATCTCCCGTCTCGGCCTGCGCAAGTAGCGCCGCCGAACCCCGACCATCCCAGCGGCGCCCGCACGCCGTCGAACGCGCCGCGACGGATGCCGACAGGCCACGGTGACTGGACTGCGTAGCCAAACCTGCGAGCCCTCCGCCGCCCCCGCCGGGGCGGGCAGGCGGCTCGTGGTCTTGGCTACTCAGCCCACTCGCCGCGCGCATGTCGCGCCGTCGTCCGCTCGACGAGCACGGGAGCCGCTCCAACCCGGCTTCGCACGGCGAAGCCAAGACAGGAGCATTCCGTGTCCAACAGCAAGCCGATCCGCAAGGAGATCAAGGTCGGCCCCCACACGCTGACCGTCGAGACCGGCAAGGTCGCCCGCCAGGCGAGCGGCTCCCTGACGATCCAGCAGGGCGGCACCGTCGTGCTCGTCACCGCCCAGTCGGCGCGTGATCCCCGCGACATCCCGTTCCTTCCGCTGACCGTCGAGTACCGCGAGGCGATGTACGCCGCCGGGAAGATCCCGGGCGGCTTCTTCAAGCGCGAGGGGCGCCCCAACGAGAAGGAGACGCTGACCTGCCGGCTGATCGATCGTCCGCTGCGCCCCCTGTTTCCCGAGGGCTGGCGGTTCGAGACGCAGGTCATCGCGCTGACGCTGTCTGCCGACAAGGAGTTCAACCCGGACGTGCTCGCCGTCACCGGCGCGTCGTTCGCGCTGACGCTGTCGGACATTCCATGGGACAACCCGATCGCCGCGGTGCGCGTCGGACTCGTCGACGGCGAGTACGTCATCAACCCGACGCACGCCGAACTCGAGTCGAGCAAGCTCGACATCGTCGTCGCCGCCAGCGCCGACGCGATCGTCATGGTCGAGGCGGGGGCCCACGAGGCGACCGAGCAGGAGATCATCGGCGCCCTGTACGCGGGACACGAGGCGTGTCAGCCGCTGGTCGCCGCCCAGCACGAGCTGGCGCGCGAGGCGGGCAAGCCGAAGCGCGAGTTCACGCCGGCCTCGGTGCCGGAGGACATCGATCGACTGGTTCACGAGGAACTCGCCGGTCCGCTGCTCGACGCGATGCAGATCAAGGGCAAGCTCGAGTCCTACCGCAAGATCGACGAGCTGCTGGCGACGTTCATCGAGCGCCACGCCCCCGAGGATCCGGAGCGGCAGGCGGCGATCCGCAGCGCGTTCCATCACCTGCAGGACGAACTGCTCCACGACTACACGCTGCGGAACCGCAAGCGGGTCGACGGGCGTCGGCTCGACGAGATCCGGCCGCTCTCGATCGAGGTCGGAGTGCTGCCGCGGACCCACGGTTCCGCGCTGTTCACGCGCGGCGAGACCCAGGCGCTCGTGCTGACGACGCTGGGCACCTCCGCCGACACGCAGCGCATCGACTGGCTCGAGGCGGAGGGCGAGAAGCGCTTTATGCTGCACTACAACTTCCCGCCGTTCTCGGTCGGCGAGGTGCGCTTCCTGCGCGGTCCGGGCCGGCGCGAGATCGGACACGGAGCGCTGGCCGAGCGCGCCCTGCGACCGGTGCTGCCTCCCGAGGAGAAGTTCCCCTACACGGTGCGGCTGGTCTCCGAGATCCTCGAGTCGAACGGCTCGTCGTCGATGGCCTCGGTCTGCGGCGGATCGCTGTCGCTGATGGACGCGGGCGTGCCCGTCTCCAAGGCGGTGGCGGGGATCGCGATGGGGCTCGTGATGCGTGACGGCGAATACGCCGTGCTGACCGACATCGCCGGCGCCGAGGACCACCATGGCGACATGGACTTCAAGGTCGCCGGCACGCGGGACGGGATCACCGCGCTGCAGATGGACATCAAGATCGCCGGCGTGACGCGCGAGATCATGGCCGAGGCGCTCGAGCAGGCGCGGCGCGCCCGCCTCGAGCTGCTCGACGCCATGGACGGCGTGATCGCCCGGCCGCGCGACGACGTCTCGCCGCATGCGCCGCGGATCCTGACGATCGTCATCCCGCGCGACAAGATCCGCGACGTCATCGGCCCGGGCGGCAAGGTGATCCGCTCGATCCAGGAGAAGACCGGCTGCGAGATCTCGATCGAGGACGACGGCCGCGTCGACATCGCCTCGGTCAACCTCGACAGCGCACAGCAGGCGGCCGAGATCATCAAGGAGCTGACGGCCGAGGCCGAGCTGGGACGCATCTACGTCGGGCGCGTCGTGCGCACGACGAACTTCGGCGCGTTCGTCGAGATCCTCCCCGGCGTCGAAGGACTGCTGCACATCTCCGAGATTGCCGAGCACCGCGTCGAGCAGACCACGGACGAGATCGAGGAGGGCGACGAGGTGCTGGTCAAGGTGATCGACATCGACGCCCAGGGCCGCGTCCGGCTCTCGCGCAAGGCCGCGATGCGCGAGCGTGCGGGCAAGTCGAGCTGACCTTCCGTCCGTCCGGACGGCACACGCGCCCCGCGGGCCCGCGGTCCGCGGGGCGTAGTATTCTCGGCAGGGCCGGAGGTGGTCTCCGGCGCGGCCGGGGTGTCGATGGCGGAGAAGCTCGGTGAACTCCTGATCCGCGAGGGGCTGATCGCGGCCGATCAGCTCGAGGAGGCGCTGCGCTCGCAGCGGATCTTCGGCGGCTCGCTCGGCAGCCATCTGCTCCAGCTCGGCTACGTCGACGAGGACGCGCTCGGCCGCGCGCTCGGCCGGGTCTACGGCGTCCCGGTCGCCTCGCGGGCGGAGCTGATCGCGGCCCCGCCCGAGGTGGTGGCGCTGCTGCCGCCGGAGTTCTCGCGCCGTCACCGGGCGCTGCCGTTCAAGCTCGAAGGGCACCGGCTGCACCTGGCCCTGCAGAACCCGGCGGACTCGCTCGCGGTCCACGAGGCGTCGTTCCTCACCGGGTTCCAGATCGTCCCCCACGTCAGCCCCGAGGCGGTGCTGCGGGACAGCATCGCCTATCACCGCCGGGGCGAGCCGGCGGCGGCGACTCCGGCCGCCCGTCCGCCGCGCCGTGAGGCTCCGCCGGCCACGACCCGGGCGGAGCCGGCGGCCCCGGCCCGCCCGCGGCCGGAGCACCAGACGGGGCCGGTCCGGATCACCAACCCCGTACTCACCGGCGATCCGCCGGTCGGGCTGGCCACCGGTCCGGTCGCGATCCCGGCCAGCGCGGAGCGCGCCCGGCGGCACAGTCCGGCCCTGGCCGCGCTCGGCCGCGCACTGGCCTCGGCGAGGAATCGCGACGAACTGCTCGGCGTGCTGCTCGAGGAGATGACCCACCACGCGAGCCGCGCCCTCGTCCTGCTCGTCCGGCAGGGGCAGGCCGTCGTCTGGAAGGGCGAGGGGTTCGGCACCGTCCGGCGCCGCCCGGCGCTGCCGCTCGATGCGCCGTCGGTGCTCGACCCGGTCCGCGAGGAGCGTGCGCTGAGCTTCGGACCGGTGGCGATGACACCCGCCAACCGCGACTTCTACACGCTGCTCGGCGGCCGTCCCCCGGCGGTCGCCCTGGTCCTGCCGATCTACGTCCGGCGCCGCCCGCTCGTCGTCCTCTACGGGGACGAGACCCGCGCGGACAGCCGGCCGCCGGACTTCGCGCGTCTGCGCGCGGTCTCGCGCCTGGCCGCATGGGCGCTCGAGGCGCTGATCCTGCGGGCCAAGATCCTGCGCGAGAGCGGCGCCGACGAAGGAGACGGCGAGAAATGACCGACGACCGGCGGGAGGCGATCGTCCGTCTCGACGAGGCCCTCGGCGACGCGGGGCGTCGCTCCCTGGCCGAGCTGGCGCGGCGCGAGGCGCTCGACGCCGCCGGGGAACCGCAGCCCGAGCCCGCCTCCACCGGAACGGTGCCGCCGCTCGAGGTCTACGGCGCGTTCGTCAGTTTCCACCTCGGCGGCCGCCTGCGCGGCTGCATGGGCGTGCTCGGACGGCCGTTCCCGGTCGTCGACGCGGTGCGCGACGCGGCGCGCTCGGCGGCCGTGCGCGATCCGCGCTTCCCGCCGATGCAGCCCGCCGAGATCCGCGCCGCCGACCTGGAGGTCTCGCTGCTGACGCCGATCGAATGGGTCGATCCGGACCTGCTGCCGGACGCGATCCGCATCGGCATCGACGGACTCGTCGCCGAGCAGGGCCCGCAGCGCGGCCTGCTCCTGCCGCAGGTCGCCACCGAGCACGGCCTCGACGCACCGACGTTCCTGGCCGAGACGTGCCGCAAGGCGGGCCTGCCCCCCGATGCCTGGCGCCACGGCGCCCGCATCGGCCGCTTCCAGGCGCTGGTGATCAGGGAGGCGTGACGTCCTTCTCCCCGGCGCTCCGCCCGGCGAACGCGAGCACGTGGCCGTCGGGATCCAGGCTGCAGGCGACGACGTGCCCCCAGTCCCGCAGCGCGACCGGCGAGAGTTCGCTCGCCCCGGCGGACAGCGCGCGCTCGTGGCACGCCGCGGGATCGTCGACGACCAGATACAGCTCGGCGCGCGGGACGCCCGACGCCCGGTCGGGATCGGGCAGCGTCTCGCCGAGGAGCCGCCGGAGATGACCGGGGGCGCGCCCCGCGGGACGCGCCCCCTGATGTTCGGCCTGCTCTCGCGCGGAGCTCAGAGCACCTCGGCGCTGTCGCCGATGCGGATCTCGCTGTGCGACTCGATCACCTTGACCGTCGAGCCGCCGCCCTGGGTCGAGATCACGACGCCCTGCGCGACGACGCGCCGCGGCTCCTCGGGGAGCTCGCCCGGCCGCCAGAACAGCACCCGGTCGCCGGCGGTCAGGCCCGCGGCCTGGCCGAGGTCGACGCCGACCGTGTCGCCGGCAGCAGCGATCGTCTGCTGCGGATCGGACATCGCGATCACCGTGCCGTTGAGCCGCCCCGGATACTCGGTCGCCAGCTTGCGCAGGGGGATGCGCTCGATCATCGGGATCGGCATCTCGCGGTACGGGACGAGGTAGTCGCCGACCTCGACCGGATCGCAACCCGAGACGATCTCGGCCGTCGCGCTCTGCGACTGGACGGCGATCACGCGCAGACGCGCCATCCGGCGCACGAACACCGCCACCGGCTTGCCGGTCACCGGGCTGCTGACCGTCCCCTCGGCGCGGATCGCGACGAACTCGCTGCCGGGCTCGATGCCGAGATCCTGGCCCGCGCTGAGGAACACGATGTCCCCCGGACCCTGGAGCTGCTTCTTCGGCTCCTCGCGTCCGGCGACCGTCAGCGGCGTCGGATCGAACCGCTCCCAGAGCTGCGCGGCGCAGAGCATCTCCTGGGCCTCGACCGCCGGGACGAGCGTCGGCCGCGCGCGCGGCCGCTCGACCGGCTTCTCCTCGGCGCCGCCGAACGGGACCTCCGGTGCCGGCCGCTCCGGCTCGACCTGCTCGACGACCTGCTCCTCGACCGGCGCCTGCTCGGGCCCCTGCTCGCCGACCACGGTCGGCGCCGGCGGGATGACGAGCGGATCGCCCGGGTAGATCCAGTGGGAGTACGTCACGTAGCGGTTGGCGTCCCAGATCACCGGCCACAGGTACGGATCGCCGTAGTACGTGGCGGCGAGATCCCACAGCGTGTCGCCCTTCTCGACGACACGCACCTGGACCCCTTCCGGCGGCGTCGGCGGATCGTAGGGTGTCCAGTGACCGTCGACGAACTTGAGGTTGGTGGGCGGCGGCACGTAGCCGCGGACCCGCTCGCCCGGTGCCTGCGCCCCCTCCTGGCCCAGTCCGGCGGTCGGCATCGCCGCGGCGAGCGTCGCGCACGCAACCAGGGCGATCCATGCCCCGTGCCACTCTCTCCTCATCGGTTCCTCCGTGAACCGCCGCCGGCCGACGGCGGCGCACTCTGGCCGGTTCGGCCGGCCGTGCCCGCAGGGCGAATCTATATCCCTGCCCCCGACGGAGGCAACGGCTGTTTCAGCCTGTTTCGTTTTGTTCGTCCCGCGTCGCGGAGAGCGTCGCCGCGGTCAGGCCGGTGTCCCCGTAGCGCCGCTGCCAGGCGATCTCGAGCCCGGGCAGTTCAGGACAGCGGCCGGCGCGGTGCTCGACAACGACGAGGCTCGCACCGTCGAGCCAGCCCCGCCGCACGAGACGGCCGATCCAGCGCGGCACCACGGGGGCGTCCCACGGAGGATCGAGGTAGACGACGCCGACCGGCCGGGGGCCCTCGCCGCGGTCGAGGAACGCGCCGGCGTCCGCCGCCACGATCCGCAGGCGCGGATCGTCCGCCAGGCCGAGACGCTCGACGTTCGCCTCGATCACGCGCAGGGCGGCGCGGGCCCGTTCGACGAGCACGACCGGCTCGGCGCCGCGGGAGAGCGCCTCGAGCCCGACCGCACCGGTGCCCGCGGCAAGGTCGACGAACGGCCGGCCGGCGACCGTCGATCCGAGCAGGTTGAACAGCGCCTCGCGCACGGGATCCGCCGTCGGGCGCACGCCGTGGCGCGGGGGTGGCGCGAGCCGGCGCCCGCGCAAGGCGCCGCCGACGATCCTCAACGCGGCTCGTCCCCGCCGGGATCCTCGGCCCTGCGGAACGTGGCCAGGGTCAGCCCCTGGGCGCCCAGGTCCCGCACCATGTCGATCACGGCGACGATCGTCTCGTACTGCGCGCGGCGGTCGCCGCGCACGAGGGCGACCTTGGGTTCCGCCTGGGCGAGCGCCTCGGCGACGACCGGGCGGGCCGCCTCGACGTCCTCGAACACCTTCCCGGCGACCTCGATCCGACCGTCCTGACCGATGCTGATCTCGACCGGCCCGCTCGGCTGGCTTGCCGCCGTGCCGGCGCTCGGCAGCGAGACCGGCAGTCCGGTGCCGCTCTTGAACGTCGTCGAGACGGTGAAGAAGATGATCAGCAGGAAGACGACGTCGACCAGCGGCGACATGTCGATCGACGGTTTCTCCCGCCGGCGCGGCAGGAACTCCATCTCAGCGGTCCCCGCCCCCTGCGGCCGCGATCCCTTCGGGCTCCGCCGCCGCACGGATCGTCGACGCGGCCTCCGGCTGGGCGCTGCGCACGATCTCGTGGCACGCCGCCTCCATCGCCAGCACCAGCCGCTCGGCGCGCGACGACAGCACGTTGTACAGCACGAGGCTCGGAATGCCGACCGACAGACCGAACGCCGTCGTCAGCAGCGCGACGGCGATCCCCGACGAGAGCCCTTCGCCGCCCCCCGGACCGGTGAGCGAGATCGTGCGGAACACCTCGATCATCCCGAGGACCGTGCCGAGCAGTCCCATCAGCGGCGCGACCGAGGCGACGGTTCCGACGAGACCGAGTCCGCGGATCAGCCGCGGCGCCTCGCGCCGGCCGGCGTCGGCGATCGCCTCCCGCACCGCCTCGAACCCGTGTCCCCACCAGTCGAGGCCCGCGAGCGCAATCTCCGCGAACGGGCTGCCGTCGGCCCGGCAGACGGCCCGCGCCTCGTCGATCCGTCCGGCGCGCACCAGCCGCAGCACCTCGTCGACGGTCCGCCCCGGCAGCACGCGGCTGCGCCGCAGCATCCAGAACCGCTCGATGGCGACGGTCAGGGCGAGGACCGACGCGACCAGGATCGGCCACATCATCCAGCCGCCGCGCTCGAACAGTTGCCAGAGGGTTCCGAACACGCTCACCGGCCCGTCCTCTTCCCGCCACGGCGGCGCCCGCCGCCTCCGCCGCCGCGCTTGCGTCCCTCGCGGCGGCCGCCCGAGCGCTCCTTGCGCCCGAGATCCGTCGAGGGGATTCCCGGCAGATCGCTGCGCGGCACGGGCGCGCCGAGCAGCTTCTCGATCGCGGTGACCTTGTCGCGGTCGGCCGGCGTCGCGAGGCTGAACGCCTCGCCGCGACGCTCCGCCCGGCCGGTGCGTCCGACGCGGTGGACGTAGTCCTCGGCGCTGCGCGGCAGGTCGTAGTTCACGACCACGTCGATGTCGACGACGTCGAGTCCGCGCGCGGCGACGTCGGTGGCGACCATCACGTCGAACTCTCCCTTGCGGAACGCCGCGAGCGCCCGCTCGCGATTCGCCTGGGACAGCAGGCTCGAGAGCGAGATCACCTCGTGGCCTCGGCGGCGCAGCGCCCGCGCCAGTTCCGAGGTCGCCTCGCGCGTGGCGGTGAACACCAGCACCTTGCGCCCGCGCTGCCGGTCGAGCAGCGCGACCAGCGCATCGCGCTTCGAACGCTCGGGCACGACGAACATCACCTGGTCGATGCCCTCGGCGGTGACCTTTTCCGCCTCGATGCGGACGGTTTCCGGATGGAGCATGAACCGTTCCGCGAGCTGGGCGATCTCCGCCGGCATCGTCGCCGAGAACAGCATCGTCTGCCGCGACATCGGCACGCGGCTGCAGATGCGCACGATGTCGTCGATGAACCCCATGTCGAGCATCCGGTCGGCCTCGTCGAGCACCAGGTACCGGATGTAGCGCGGACGGAACCACGCCGAGCCGAGGAAGTCGATCAGCCGGCCCGGCGTGCCCACGACGATGTCGGGACCGGCCTCCAGCTCGGCGCGCTGCGGGCCGAGCGAGGTCCCGCCGTAGAGCAGCGCGGTCTCGATGCCCAGCGCGCCGCCGATCTCGCGCGCCACGCCGCCGACCTGCTGGGCCAGTTCGCGCGTCGGGCAGACCACGAGCGCCTGGACGTTTCCGCTCGGCTCGAGCCGGTCGAGGATCGGCACGAGGAACGCCAGCGTCTTGCCGGTTCCGGTCTGGGCCACGCCGATCACGTCGTGGCCGCCGAGCGCCAGCGGGATCACCTGTTCCTGGATCGGAGTCGGTTCGACGAATCCGCGCTCGGCAAGCGCCTCGCGCAGCGGTTCGCGGATCGGCAGATCGGAGAACTTCATCGTTTCGGTATCGATTCCTCCGGGGCGCGGCGGCGAGCATAGCACCCGGGACGGCCGGTCGCCGCGCATCAGAACTCGCCCCGGTAGCGCATCCATTCGAGCTGCCGCTCCATCTGGCGGGCCGTCTCGAAACGCGAGATGCGGAACCGCCAGGTCACGCCCTCGGCATCCCGCGGGAAGTCCTCGGGCAGCGGGGGGATCACCGCCCGCTGGATCGCCGCCGCGGATGCATCGTCGAGCGTCGGGAGGACCGACGCGTCGAGGATGCGCAGGTCGCTGACGCTGCCGTCGCGGTGGAGCGTCACGTGGATCGTCACCTCCGCGTCGAGGCTCGGCAGGCCGAGCAGCGCCTGGTCCCGCTCGAAACGCCGGATGCGGCCGTGGAGTTCCCGCAGCCACGCCCGGTAGACGGCGAAGTAGAGCTTGGTCGAGTAGTCGCTCCAGTCGTAGTCGCGGCTGTCGAAGCGGAGGTTGTCGGCCCAGAATCCGCCGGTCGCCGGCACGTCGAAGTCGGGCGCGCGGCGGACGCGGGGCCGCTCCGGGGTCGAGCGGCGCGGCTGCTCCGGCGTCGGCTCGCGCTCCGGAACCGGCGGGAACGGCAGCGGCGCCTCCCCGGCGCGGGGCGCGTCCTCGGCGCGGGCCGGCGCCTCGAGCGGGGCGCCCGGCTCCTGCTCGGGAGCCGGCTCCGGCTCCCGCAGCGGCGGACGCCCTGACGGCGCGCTCTCGGCGGGCGCATCGGAGGGGGGCTCCGGCTCGGCGGGTTCGGGCTCCTCGGTCGGTCGCGGGGAGACCGGCGCGTCCTCGGGGCCCGGCTCCGGCTTCGGCGGCGCGTGGATCTCGTCCTCGGGTCCCTGGGGACGCAGCGGTTGTGCCTCGACCTCGCCCTCCGGCGAACTGAACCCGAGCAGGCTGCTGTCGGGCGACTCGCCGCTCTCGTCGCGTGCCGGCTGCGTCTCGTCGGGGGGCGGCTCGGCAGGGGCCGGTTCCGGAGCCGTCGCCTGCGGCTCGGGTGGCGGCTCCGGCTCGACGAACGTCAATGGCACCTCGACGGGCTGCTCCTCGGGCGGTTCCGGGGCCGCCAGCGCCACCAGTCCGGCCACGATCAGCACCAGCAGATGCAGCAGCAGCGAGACGACCAGCGCGACGAGGTACGCCGCGCGTTCGTCGCCGTCGGTCCCGGCGACTGCGAACCGTCCGGCCGCGGTCACGAGGGGGCCTCGCGCATCAGCTCGAGCACCGCGCCGTGGAACGCGCGTCGCCGGTCCTGCATCGGCGCCTCGCGCCAGCGCGGATGGACGCGGTTGGTCAGCAGCACGGCCACGACATCGTGCTCCGGCGAGATCCAGACGGATGTCCCGGTGAACCCGGTGTGCCCGAACGAGCGCGGGCCGAACGGCCCCGCGGGGGCCGACGGCGCCTCGCCGGACTGGAACGCGAACGTCCTCGATTCGTTCCCGCCCCGCACGCACGGCGTGCGCACCAGCTCGGCCGCCAGCCGGTCGAACGGTCGCGCGCCGGCTGCCAGCGCCGAGGCGACCGTGAACGCGGCCCGCGCGGTGATGAACAGTCCCGCGTTGCCGGCGCTGCCGCCGAGCAGCGCCGCGTTCCCGTCGTGCACCTTTCCGCGCAGCACGACGTCCGGACCCGGGACGAACCGCCGGCCGAGCGGACTGTCCGGCCGTTCGCGCGCGGCGAGTTCCGCCTCGCGCACCCGGCCCCGCTCGGTCGGGGCGACGCGCGCGATGTCGCCCCCGGTCACGGGCCCGCAGCAGGCCTCACCGGAGTCGAGTCCGAGCGGCTCGAGCACCTCGCGGACGACCAGCGTCGCCAGCGGGACGCCGAAGCGCCGTTCGAGGGCGATGCCTGCGGCGATCGGCCCGAGGCAGGAATAGACCGGCTCGTCAGGCGAACCGCCCGCGGCGAGTCGTGCGATCAGCTCCGGCACGCGCTCCGGATCCTCGGTCTCGCGATACAGCGGGAACCACGCCGGCAGGCCGGCCCGGTGCGCGAGCAGGTCGGCGAGCGAGGGCGGACCGCCGGGCGCCCGCTCGAACTCGGGCAGCTCGGCGTCGAGCGGCTCGTCGGGATCGAGGCGGCCCTCGGCCGCCAGGGCCAGGACGACCGCCCCGAGGGCCAGCGGCTTGGTCAGGCTCGCCGCGTCGTAGAGCCCGTCGACCCGCGCCGGCTCGTCCCGCGGCTCGACGGACAGCCGGCCCACGGCACCACCGAAGGTCGGGGCGGACGCGCCGATCCTGCCCGCCGCCCAGCTCGCACCGGGCCAGTCCCCGGCGCGGGCGCGCTCCGCCAGCAGCGCGTCGACCGGCGTGGACGAGGAGGAGACGGGAGGCCGGGCGTCCATCGGACCCCCATCTTCCGCGCGCCGCCGGTTTCGTGCCAGCCCCCGGGGCGGGCCGGCGCCGCTCAGCGGAACTCCTCCTGCTCGGCGCGGATCGCGTCCCGGATCGCCAGCGCGAGTTCGAGCGCGCGCAGGCCCTCCTCGCCGCTGCACGGACCGGACTCCCCGCGCGCTGCGGCCGCCGCGAAGTCGCGCAGCTCGATCCTGAGCGGCTCCTCCGCGGGAACGTCGACCTGGTCCATCACCACCTGGGGCAGCGGCCCGTCACCGGCGGGCGCGATGCGGAACACGGCCAGCGATCCGCGCGCCGTGTCGCAGCTCGCGTAGCGCCCGGGCTCGAACACGCGCACCCTGCGCACCGCCTCGAGGCTGATCCGGCTTGCGGTCAGGTTCGCCGCTGCCCCGTTGTCGAAGCGGAGCCGCACCGACGCGATGTCGATCCGGTCGGTCAGCGCGGGCGTGCCGCTGGCATCGAGGTGCCGGATCGAGACGTCGCCGATCAGGAACCGGCACAGGTCGAGGTCGTGGATCATCAGGTCGAGGATCACGTCGACGTCGAGGCTGCGCGGCTTGAACGGCGCGAGGCGGTGGATCTCCAGATAGCGCGGATCGGTCAGCCGCTCGCGCAGCGCACGGATCGCCGGCTGGCAGCGCTCGATGTGCCCGACGGCGAGGGGGACGCCCGCCTCGCGGGCCCGCGCGATCATCCGCCGCCCGGCCTCGCCGTCGGGAGCGATCGGCTTTTCGACCAGCACCGCCACGCCGCGGTCGATCAGCGGCGCCGCCGCCTGCTCGTGGGCCACCGTCGGTGCGGCAACCGACGCGATGTCGATCTCCCGGGCGAGCGCATCCGGATCGTCGAACGCCCGCACGCCGAAGCGGCCGGCGATCTCCTCGGCCCGCGCGCGATCGGTGTCGAACACGCCGACCAGGCGCGTCGCGTCCAGCTCGTGGTAGACGCGGGCATGGTGCTGGCCGAGGTGTCCAACCCCGACCACGCCGGCCCGCAGCGGCTTCACGGCGCGGCCCCGAGCCGGATCGGGATCACGCCGCGCTGCGAGCCACGGATGAACGCGATCATCTCGCGGACCTCCGGCACGTGACCGAGCTCCTGCTCGACCGACGCGAGCGCATCTTCGCGGCGGGCCCCCGGCCGGAACAGCGCCCGCGCGGCGCGGTCGAGCGCGCGGATCGTGTCGCGCGGAAAGCCCGCGCGCTTGAGGCCGACGATGTTGATCCCGTAGCACAGCGCCCGATTGCCGACGGTCAGGCAGTAGGGCAGCGCGTCGCGCGTGACGACGGAGTAGCCGCCGATGAACGCGTGGCGCCCGATGCGGCAGAACTGGTGCACCCCGGAGAACGCGCCGATCGTCGCGTGATCCTCGACAACGACGTGACCGGCGAGCGTCCCCGCATTGGCGAAGATCACGTGATCCCCGATCACGCAGTCGTGAGCGATGTGGGATCCGACCATGAAGAAGCCGTCGTTGCCGATCCGCGTCACGCCACCGCCGCCGCGGGTGCCGCGATGCACCTGGCAGTACTCGCGCAGCACGTTGCGGTCGCCGATGATCACCTCCGTCGGCGCCCCGTCGTACTTGAGATCCTGCGGCGGATAGCCGATCGCGCAGTACGGCCAGACGCGGTTGTCCTCGCCGATCGTCACGCGGCCGTCGATCGTGACGTGCGGTCCGATCCGCGTGCCGCGCCCGATGCGGACCTCCGGACCGATGATGCTGAACGGGCCGACGGACACGTCGTCGGCCAGGCTCGCGTCCGGGTGCACGATCGCGCGGTCGTCGATTCCCTGGAGCCAGTCGATCACGTGCGGTCCACCATCGCCGACATCAGCGTCGCCTCGGCGGCAACCTCGCCGTCGACCGTCGCCACCGCGCGCATCTTCGCGGCGCGCGGGCGAAGGCGCAGCACGTCGAGCTCGAGCCGGAGCTGGTCGCCGGGGACCACCGGCCGGCGGAAGCGGCACTCGTCGATCCCGGTGAAGTAGACCAGCTTCTGCCGGCGGTCCTCGACCTCGAGCAGGATCAGCACCGCGGCCGCCTGGGCCAGCGCCTCGATGATCAGCACGCCCGGCATCACCGGCGCGCCCGGAAAGTGCCCGAGGAAGAACGGCTCGTTGAAGGTGACGTTCTTGATCGCGACGACGCGCCGGCGCCGCTCGAACTCGACCACGCGGTCGACCAGCAGGAACGGGTAGCGGTGCGGGATCAGCTCGAGGATCCTCGTGATGTCGATCGGCTCGCTCACGTCGTCTCGTCCTCCTCGGCAGGCTTGCCGGGACGCCGCAGCAGCGTCTTCCACAGCTCCGGGAGCCGGGCCTGGATCGCGGCCAGTCTACGCCAGCGGGACAGCGGCATCGCCGGGATGCCGGCGACGGCGGCCCCGGGCTCCACGTCGCCGAACACCGCCGTCTTGGCGGCGACGATCGCGCCGTCGCCGACGGCGACGTGGTCGGCGAGCCCCGACTGGCCGCCGACGAGCACGCCGCGCCCGAGCCGGCTGCTGCCGGAGAGCCCGGACTGGGCCGCGATCATCGCATCCTCGCCGACCTCGGCGTTGTGCCCGATCTGGACCAGGTTGTCGATCCGCGCGCCGCGCCGCAGCACCGTCTGCCCGAACGTCGCGCGGTCGACCGTCGCGTTGGCGCCGATCTCGACCCCGTCCTCGAGGACGACCTGCCCGACGTGCGGCACGCGGACGGCCCGTCCCGCGGCGTCGCGGGCGTGGCCGAATCCCGGCGCGCCGACGACCGCCCCGGCGAGCAGCCGGCAGGCGCGGCCGATTCTCGTGTTCGGGTAGATCACGACCCGCGGATCGACGACGGTCTCCTCGCCGATCTCGACGCCGTCGAGCACGACCGCGCCCGCCCCGATCACGACGCGCGGTCCGACGACGACCTCTTCGCCGATCACCGCCAGCGGTCCGACGGTGGCCGTGGGGTCGACCTGCGCCGATGCGGCGACCCGCGCGAGCGGGTCGATTCCGGGCGCGGGCCGCCGGACCGGGCGCAGGATCGCGATCGCCCGCGCGAAGTCGGCCTTGGGCGCCGGGGACACGAGCAGCGGACGGCCGCGGAGACGGGACGCCGCGCCCTCCGGCACGATCAGCGCGCCGGCGCCCGACGACACCGCGTCGGCCAGGCGCCGCGTATCGTACAGCGCGGCCAGATCGCGCGGACCGGCGCCGTCGAGCGGCGCGACGTCCTCGATCAGCAGGTCCGCCCCGGTCTCCGGCCCGGGCAGGCCGAGTTCTCCGGCCAGCCGGCCCAGCGTCCGCGGCGCCCGATCGCGGGGAAGCACCGCCCGCGATCAGCCGTTGCCGGCCGACTGCTGGTCGACGATCCTGATCAGCTCGTCGGTGATGTCGATCGACGGCGAGAAGTACGGCACGACCTCGACCGGCAGCAGCAGCGTGTAGCCGTTCTTCTTGCCGTAGTCGCGCACCAGCTCGAGCATCTTGCGCTGCCACTCGAGCTGCGCCGACTCGACCTCGACCTGGAGCTCCTGGTTGGCCGACTTCTGGGCGCCCTCGAGTTCGACCTGCTTGCGCTGGATCCGCAGGCCGAGTTCCTTGCGCTTCTCCTCGGACAGGCTCGTCGACGTGGCGAGGAACTCCTGCTGCAGCGCCTGCAGTTCCTTCTGCAGCCCCTCGAGCTCCTTGCGCTTCTTCTCCTGCAGCGCCGTCAGGCGGGCCTTGATCCTGGCCCCCTCGGCGGTCTCGGCCGAGATCCGCTCGGCGTCGAACACGCCGACCTTGAGCTGCTGCGCCGACGCGGGCGCCGCGGCGACGAGACCCAGTCCGGCGCACAGGCCGGCGAGTGCGAGCATGCGCTTGATGGTCATCCTTCCTGCTCCTCGTGGTTTCCGTCCCGATCCGGCGGCCGGGCCGCCCCCCCGGGCGACGCGCCGCACGGGCTGCGGGCCGCGGCCCCCGGTCGCGGCCCGAAGCGCGGATTCTAGCCCGAACGACGCTCCGGCGCCGCGCGGCGCGCGGGCCCGTCGGATCAGACGTTGGCCAGCGAGTTGCGGAAGTCGAGCTTGCCGTCGTCGCCGACGTCGACCTGGATCTCGCCCGCCCCCTCGAGCTTGCCGGCGATGATCTGCTCGGAGATCGCGTCCTCGAAGTGGCGCTGGATCGCGCGGCGCAGCGGCCTGGCCCCGAACGACCGGTCGGCACAGGTCTCGCGCACCAGCCAGCGGTAGACCTCCTCGCTCGGCACGAGCCGGATGCCCTTTTCCGCCAGACTGTCGTTGAGTCGCCGGACCATCAGTCGCGCGATCTCGACCAGCTCGTCGTCGGTCAGCGGATCGAAGACGATGATCTCGTCGATGCGGTTGATGAACTCCGGCTGCAGCGTCCGCTTGACCTCCTGCATCACGGTCTCGCGGCGCGTCTTGAGGTCCTGTTCCCGCTCGCCGGTGGCGAAACCGAGCTTGCCCTTGTTGACCAGCGCCGCCGAGCCGATGTTCGAGGTCATCACGATGATCGTGTTCTTGAAGTCGACGGTGTCGCCGTAGGCGTCGGTGACCTGCCCGTCGTCGAGCACCTGGAGCAGGATGTTGAGCACGTCGGGGTGCGCCTTCTCGATCTCGTCGAGCAGGATCACGGAGTACGGCTGGCGCTTGATCTTCTCGGTCAGCAGGCCGCCTTCCTCGTGGCCGACGTATCCCGGCGGCGAGCCGATCATCTTGGCCACCGCATGCTTTTCCATGTACTCCGACATGTCGAAGCGGAGCATCGCCCGCTCGTTGTTGAACAGGAACTCGGCCAGCGACTTGGCCAGCTCGGTCTTGCCGACGCCGGTCGGTCCGAGGAAGATGAACGAGCCGACCGGACGGTGCGTGCTCTTGAGTCCGGCCCGCGAGCGGCGGATCGCGCGCGCGAGCGCCGAGATCGCCGCGTCCTGCCCGATGACACGCTGGTGGAGGTGCTCCTCCATCCGCAGCAGGCGCTGCATCTCCTCCTCGGCGACCCGCGTGATCGGGATCCCGGTCCACTTGGCGATCACCTCCTCGACGTCGTGCCGGTCGACGTCGAGCACGGTCGCCGCCTCCCGCTCCGCCTCGCGGCGCAGCTCGTCGGCGCGCTCGCGCAGCGCGACCTCGCGGTCGTGCCACGTCACCGCCTCGTCGAAGTCCTTGCGGCTCAGCGCGGCCTTCATGCCCTCGACCGCCTGCTGGATCTCCTTCTCGACCTCGCGCAGCGCGCGGTACGAGGTGCGCTTGCGCAGCTTGACCCACGCGCCGGCCTCGTCGATCACGTCGATCGCCTTGTCCGGCAGGAAGCGGTCGGTGATGTAGCGGTTCGACTGGTAGACCGCGGCGCGGATCGCCTCGTCGTGGTAGCGCACGCCGTGGAAGCGCTCGTAGCGCTCCTTGATCCCGCGCAGCACCTCGATCGTCTCGTCCTCGGTCGGCGGGTGGATCTTGATCGGCTGGAACCGGCGCACCAGCGCCCGGTCGCGCTCGATGTGCTTGTGGTAGTCGCGCGGTGTCGTCGCTCCGATGCACTGGACCTCGCCGCGGGACAGCGCGGGCTTGAGGATGTTCGCCGCGTCGAGCGACCCCTCGGCCGAGCCGGCGCCGATCAGCGAGTGGATCTCGTCGATGAACAGGATCACGTCCTTGGCCGCGGACAGCTCCTGGATGATCCCCTTGAGCCGCTCCTCGAACTGGCCCCGGTACTTGGTGCCGGCGACGACGAGGCTCAGGTCGAGCGCGAGCACCCGGCGCCCGGCGAGCGACTCGGGCACGTTGCCCTCGACGATGCGCGCCGACAGGCCCTCGACGATCGCCGTCTTGCCCACGCCGGGCTCGCCGAGCAGCACCGGGTTGTTCTTGCGCCGGCGCGAGAGGACCTGCACGACGCGCTCGAGTTCGGTCTCGCGGCCGATCAGCGGGTCGAACCCGCCCTCGCGGGCGATGCGGGTCATGTCCCGGCTGAACTCGTCGAGGAACGGAGTCTCCTTCTTCTTCTGCTGCTCGCCCTTGCCTGCCGACACCGCCCGGCGCTTGGCGAGGTTGATGATGTCCTCGCGCACCGTGTAGAGGCGCATCCCCCGCTCGGCGATGATGCGGCCCGCCGGCGCGTCGTCGACGCGGATCAGGCCCAGCAGCAGGTGCTCGACGTCCACCGTCGGCGACATCAGGCCGCGCGACTCCTCCTGGGCGCACTCGAGGACGCGCTTGGCCTCCTCGCTGAACGGAATGTCGACGCCACGGGATCCCTGACTGTGGCTGACCTGCCGGTTCTCGAGTTCCGTGCGCAGCAGGTCGACCGAGATGTTGCTGCGGTGGAACAGCTCACGCACCAGGGCGTCGTCCTCGCGCAGCAGCCCGATCAGCAGGTGCTCGGTGCCGATGACCGGCGCGCCGCGCTGCGTCGCCTCGTAGCGCGCGAGGAACAGGACGCGCTTGGCCTTCTCAGTGAAGTTCTCGATCATGGGATCCCCTTGTCGGCACCGGCCGCCGCCCCGTCGGCGTCCGGTGTTCGGACCGGCCGCAGCCGGCCCTCCTCGACCACGAGGATACGACGACAGCGACGTGCGAGCCGCTCCGAGTGGCTGGCGACCACCAGGGCGAAGCCGGTCTCCTGCTGGAGCCCGAACAGCACGTCGAGCACGCGGTCTCCCGTGCGTGGATCGAGGTTTCCGGTCGGCTCGTCGGCGAGCACCAGCCGCGGCGTCCGCGCCAGGGCGCGGGCGATCGCGACCCGCTGCTGCTCGCCACCGGACAGTTCGTCCGGATAGTGGTCGATCCGTCGCCCGAGGCCGACCTGGTCGAGCCACCGGCGCGCCTCGGCGAGCGCCACGTCGCGCGGATCGCCGGCGACGATCCGCGCCAGCGCGACGTTCTCCTCCGCGGTGAGTTCACCGAGCAGACCATGGAACTGAAAGATGAACCCGACGTGGCGCCGGCGCCACTCGGCGCGGCGGTCCGGGTCGTCCGGGATCGGCCGTCCGTCGACCAGGATCTCGCCGGCGTCCGGCCGGTCGAGGCCACCGACCAGATTGAGCAGCGTCGTCTTGCCGATCCCCGACTCGCCCTGGATCGCGACGCTCTCGCCGGAGGCGACCTCGAGGTCGAGCCCGGAGAGCACCGGGATCGTCTCCTCGAGCCGGCCGCCGCGCCGGCGGTAGGCCCGGGCCAGACCGCGGCAGACCAGCAGCGGCGTTCCCCTACTCACTGCGCAGCGCCTCCACGGGGTCGAGGCCCGCGGCGCGCCAGGCCGGGTAGACCGTGGCGACGAGCGAGATCAGCACCGACGCCGCCGTGACGGCCAGCAGGTCGGCCGGCAGCACCCGGAACGGCAGATGGTCGAGGTAGTAGATGCCCGGGTCGAGCGGAATCAGCTCGAAGCGGTCGAGCAGCCAGCACAGACCGACGCCCGAGCCGGCACCGAGGACCGTGCCGAGCAGCCCCATCATCAGTCCCTCGAGCACGAAGATCATCAGCACGCCGCGCCGGCTCGCCCCGAGCGCCATCAGCACGCCGATCTCCCGCACCTTCTGCGAGACGGTCAGCACGAGCGTGCTGACCACGCCCAGCGCGGCGACGACCACGATCAGCCCGACCGCCAGCGACATCAGCAGCTTCTCGAGCCGCAGCGCGGAGAAGTAGGCGCGGTTGTACTCGAGGATGCTGCTGACGTCCCAGTCCTCGCCGAGCGCCTGCTGGACCGCCTGCTCGATCTCCTCGACGCGGTCGAGATCCGCGACGCGCGCCGCGAGCCGGTGCGCCGCCCCCTCGGCGTCGAACAGGCGCTGGCCGACCTCGAGCGAGACGAACGCCCACGACTCGTCGTATTCGCGGAAGCCGGTCGAGAACGTCCCGACGACCTCGAGCACCGGCTGGCGCACGGTCGGGCCCCACGGCGCGAGGCGCGGCCGCGGGACGAGCAGGCGGACCGCGTCGCCCGGGAACACGCCGAGCCGGTCGGCGAGCACCTCGCCGAGGATCACGCCGGGCCGCCCTCCGGGGCCCGGCACGGCGAGCGCGTCGAGCCGGCCCCAGACCATCTGCTCGTCGACGTCGGTCACCTCCGCCGCCCGCTGCGGGTCGATCCCGGTCACCACCGACCACTGGGCGACGCCCGACGGGCCGACGATCCCGGCGAATCCCTGGACGACCGGCTCCGCGGCGACGACTCCCGGGACCGCCTCGACCGCGGCGACGGCCTGCTCGGGCGTCTCGATCAGCGCCCCGCCGTCGGCCGGGAAGATCACCAGGTGCGCATTGGCGCCGATGATGCGGCTGACGAAGTCCTCCTGGAACCCGGTCATCAGCGCCAGCACGACGACCAGCGAGGCGACGCCGACGGTGAACCCGAGCGCCGAGACGAGACCGATCAGCGAGATGAACCCCTGGTGCCGCGCGCGCACGAAGCGGCGCGCAAGGAAGCGGGCGAACCGCACCTCGCCGCGCGTCATCGCGGCGCGCGAACGGGTCGCGGGCGGCTCACTGGACCCTCCGGGCGACCCACTGGCCGTGGGGCGTGCCGCCCTGGGCCATCTCGTAGGCGGTCCATGTCCCGCGCAGCTGCCGGCCGTCCGACGACAGCACGCCCTCGATCTCCGCGTCGCGGCCGCGACGCGCGTCGATCCGCTGCAGGAACAGCTTGCCGCTGACGAACGTGCCCTGGAGGCTGCCCGTTCCGTGGGTCCCGAGGTCGTACTGGCCGCTGACCAGCGTCCCCGACTGGTCGAGGTAGAACGTGCCGACGATCCCCGCGGGCATCCAGGTCACCTCCCATACGCCGGTGAGCTGCTCCTGCTGCTGCGGCAGGCGCGAACGGAGATCCGCGATCCGGATCGACAGCGCGTCGCGTTCGACGACGAGCCCGCGCAGCTGCGCGAGGTGCCGCTGCACGGCGCGATCCTCGACCTCGTAGCGTTCGCGGGCGCGCTCGAGCTCGTCGACCAGCCGCTCGAGCTGCTCGGCGCCGAGCGAGCGCGGCCGCACGGCCGCCTGGTCGAGGTCGCGCGTCGCCTGCGCCAGGGCGTCGAGCGCCTCGCGCCGGCGCTGGGCGGCGCCGCGGTACGCGCGCGCGGTCTCCCCGGCGAGCTGCTCGATCAGCCGTGCGCGCTCGACGAGTCCCGCAAGCGCCACCGACAGCCGCTGCGCCTCGAGCGGATTGGCAAGGCCCGGCGCCGGGTCGGCCTCGTCGGACTCCTGCGCCGCGACCGGCACCGCCAGCGCGGCAGCGATGACGAGCACCACCGCCGCCCGCCACGCCCTGCGGCAGGAAGCGCGGCACGCGGAGGCATCGGGCGACGCGAGGCTGGGGCCGAGGTCGGGCATCCGGGCGTTCTCCCCGCCGGGCCCCGGCGGCAAGGCGCCCCGGCGGACCCGTGAAGCCGGATCGTAACGCCCCGCGGATTCGCCCGGCAAGGCGCGTCCTCGCGGCACCGGTCAGACGACCCGGATGTCCGGGTCCTCGACCTCGAGCTCGTCGTCCGCGGTCCCGCCCGCCGCGCGCGCGGCGAGCGCCCGCTCGACGAGCGGGCTGACCAGGTAGGCCAGCGCGAGCGCCGGGACGACCCACTCGTGGGCGGCGAGCAGCCCGGCGAGCAGCGCGGCCCAGACCGCCAGCGCCCGGTAGAGCCGGCGTCCGAACGCGAGGTCCTTGTAGCTGCGGTAGCGGATCGGGCTGATCATCAGCAGCGCGATGACGACCATCACGATCGCCAGGAACGGCAGCGCCTCGTCGGGCATCGGACGCGGTCCGGCAAGCAGCGCGGGGCTGATCACCGCCGCGGCGGCGGCCGGGATCGGCAGTCCGATGAACCAGCGGCTGTCGCGCGGCGGCAGCGCGTTGAACCGAGCGAGGCGGATCACCCCGCACGCCGCGTAGAGAAAGCAGGCCGCCCAGCCGACCCGGCCGAGCCGCTCGAGGCCCATGAAGAACGCCAGCATCGACGGGGCGACGGCGAACGAGACGGCATCGGCGAGCGAATCGAGCTGTTCGCCGAAGCGGCTCGTGGTCCCGGTCAGCCGCGCGATCCGTCCGTCGAGGCCGTCGAGCGCGGCGGCGGCCAGCACGAGCAGCGCCGCGAGCGGGAAGCGCTGTTCCGTGGCGGCGAGGATCGCCGCATAGCCGGCGAGCATGTTGCCGATCGTCAGCGCGCCGGGAACGATCCCCGCGGCGCCGCGCAGGCGCGCGCCGAGCCGCCGCGGCCGCTCGGACGGAAGCGGACGGACGATCATCGCGGTGAACCCTCCGCGGCAGGCCAGCGCGCGACGACGGTCTCGCCGCCGCGGACCCGCGCCCCCGGCGCGACCGCCGGCGTCACGTGTTCCGGGAGCCACAGCTCGGTGCACGAGCCGAAGCGGATCAGGCCGAAGCGATCGCCGCGGGCCAGCGTGTCGCCCGGGCCGACCCGGCACACGATCCGCCGCGCGATCAGCCCGGCGATCTGCACCACCTCGAACGGCCCTCGCGGTCCGTCGAAGCGGACATGGTTGCGTTCGTTGACCTGCGCGGCATCGGCGCGGAACGCCGCCCGGAAGCGGCCCCGGTGATAGGCGACGTCGTCGACGCGGCCCGACTCGGGCGCCCGGTTGACGTGCACGTCGAGCACCGACAGGAAGATCGCGATCCGCCACCGCCCGGCGCGCTGCTCGACGGCCATCACCCGGCCGTCGGCGGGCGAGACGATCGCGTCCGGATCGTCGGGCGGCACGCGCCGTGGATCGCGGAAGAAGAACGCGCAGAACGATGCGACGACCAGCGCCGCTCCGGCGACGAGCCACGGCCCCGGGCCGCCGAGCGCCGGGGCCGCGACGGCGGCGAGCCCGGCGAGTCCCAGCGGCACGAGGACGAACGGTCGCCCCTCGGGGGCGAGCGTGATCCGCGGCTCGGGCCGCGTCCGCGCGGACGGGGTCATCGGCGCGCCTCCCGGTGCCCGGTCATGGTACGTCACGGCGCCGCCGGCCGTCGCGCCAGCAGGCACGACATGAGCAGGGCGTCCTCGCCGTCGCGATAGTAGCGCGGCCGCAGGCCGACCCGCGTGAACCCCTCCCGCTCGTAGAGCGCAATCGCCGGCAGGTTGGACACGCGCACCTCGAGATCGACCCGCTCGACCTGCCGCGCACGGGCGCGGTCGAGCAGTTCCCGGACCAGGGCCCGGCCGATCCCCTGCCGCCGGCGGTCCGGGTGCGTCGCGACGACGAGGATGTTCATCTCGCCCCCCGCCTCGCGGGCGAGGGCGAACGCGACCAGCCGGCCGGTGTCATGCTCGCGCACGCCGAGCGCGATCCGTCCGGCGTCGGGCGCCAGCTCGGCGCCGAGCATCGCCGGCGACCACGGGTCGTCGAAGCTCGCGCGCTCGACGGAGACGACGTCGTCGAGATCCTCGGGGGCGAGTTCGACCACGTGCAGCCCGTCGGCGAGCCGCGCGCCGCGCGGCGGAAGCACGGCGTCCGACGGCGCCCAGTAGGCCGGCGCGAGGGTCCGCCCCGCTCCGGCAACCAGCGGGACCGCCCCGGTGGCGACGAGATCGGCGAGCGCCTCGTGCGACGGGCGGTCGACGACGACCGTGCGCTCCGGCGATGTCGCCACGTCGTCGAGCACGGCGGGCCGGATTGTCACGCCGGCGAGGTCGCGCAGTGCCGCAGGATCGCGCGCGACACAGCGCGCCGAGACGACCGCGCCCTCCGCGTCGAGCGTGGCGAGCAGCACCCGGCGCCGTCCCCACGGAATCAGGACGTGGACCGGCGGCTCGACGCCGGCGGCCGCGACGAGCAGCCGCGCGGTGTCGACTCCCGCCGCCGACAGCCCGGGACGGGCGACCGACAGCGCCCGCGCGATCGACAGCGCGACGCGCGTGCCGGTGAACGAGCCGGGGCCGAGTCCGGCGACGACGCCGGACAGCGCGCCGACGGACACGCCGGCGTCGTCGAGCACGCGGCGCATCGCGACGAACAGGTCGGGCTGGCGGCCAGGCGCCCGGCCGGCACCGCGCGCCGCGACGACCGCACCGTCGCGCACCAGTGCGGCGCCGCCCGGAGCAAGCGCCCCCTCGAGCACGAGCACGGCGCCCGACGCCTGTCCGCGAGTCGCCATCAGCGTTTGCTCCCTGCCTCGCCGGAACGGATTTGCCCGCCCCATGGGCCGAGACTATCTTGGCCTTGCGGCGCCGTGCGGGCGAGTCAGTCGGCACCGGCGGCGACGCGACCATCATGAGAGAGGTTCGTGCCGTGTTGTCCCGCCCCACCCGGACCCGTCGCTGTCGGTCGGGGAGCGTGACGCCACGGGCCTCGTCGGCGAAGTTATCGGTAACACATCCGCTCGTCGCCACGGCGCGCAGCGCACGCATCCCGCGCGCGCGGCGCCCCCTCGGTCGATCGGTGCGGCGAGCCCTTCCGCCAGCGGGTGTCGCGTCCCGCGGGGCAGGCCGCGGCGGCCGCGCCCCCCGCGTGCGGCGGAAGGCTGGAGGACAGCATGGCTGATCTGGCAGGCGTCGGCCGCTCGATGCTGGAACGGATCGTCGCGGCCCAGAACCTCGACTCGTTCCGCGAGCAGCACTGGCAGGGATCGTTCGAGGACTACCTCGGCATCGTCCGCGAACGGCCCGAGGTGACCCGGACCGCGTACGAGCGGGTCTACGACATGATCCTGTCGTACGGCACCACCGAGTACATCGACAACAAGAAGAAGGTCACGCACTTCCACTTCTTCGACGATCCGGACAACGACGGTGCCGACGCGGTCTACGGGCTCGACATCCCGCTGATGAAGCTGGTCAACATCTTCCAGAGCGCGGCGCGGCGGTACGGGACGGAGAAGCGGGTGATCCTGCTCCACGGCCCGGTCGGCTCGGCCAAGAGCACGATCGTGCGCCTGCTCAAGCAGGGACTCGAGACGTACTCGCGCAAGCCGGAAGGCGCGCTCTACTCGTTCGGCTGGGTCCGCGATCCGTCGCGCCCCAACGACGTCGCCTGGTGCCCGATGCACGAGGAGCCGCTGCACCTGGTGCCCGAGGACCTGCGGCCGATGATCCTCGAGGAGCTCAATCGCGGCCGCGACGCCGACTCGCGCCGTGTGACGATCGAGGGCGATCTGTGCCCGTTCTGCCGCCAGGAGTTCCGCGAGCTGATGCTCGAGCATGACGGCAACCTGGCCGACGTGCTGCGGCATGTGCGCGTCCGGCGGCTCGTGCTGTCCGAGAAGGACCGGATCGGCATCGGCACCTTCCAGCCCAAGGACGAGAAGAACCAGGACTCGACCGAGCTGACCGGCGACATCAACTACCGCAAGATCGCCGAGTACGGCTCGGACTCCGACCCGCGCGCATTCAACTTCGACGGCGAGTTCAACATCGCCAACCGCGGGATCATCGAGTTCATCGAGGTGCTCAAGCTGGACGTCGCGTTCCTGTATGACCTGCTCGGGGCGTCCCAGGAGCACAAGATCAAGCCCAAGAAGTTCCCGCAGACCGACATCGACGAGGTGATCATCGGGCACACGAACGAGCCCGAGTACCGCAAGCTGCAGAGCAACGAGTACATGGAGGCGCTGCGGGACCGGACCGTCAAGGTCGACATCCCGTACATCACCAAGTTCTCCGAGGAACTCAAGATCTACGTCAAGGACTTCAACCCGCGCAAGATCAAGAAGCACATCGCACCGCACACGCTCGAGATGGCCGCGATGTGGGCCGTGCTCACCCGCCTCGAGGAGCCGAAGAAGCACAACCTGACGCTGATGCAGAAGCTCAAGCTCTACAACGGCAAGACGCTGCCCGGCTACACCGAGGACAACGTCAAGGAGCTGCGCAAGGAGGCCGAGCGCGAGGGTCTCGAGGGCATCTCGCCGCGCTACATCCAGGACAAGATCAGCAACGCGCTGGTCAGCGGCGGCAAGACGTACATCAATCCGTTCATGGTGCTCAACGAGCTCGAGTCGGGGCTCAAGCATCACTCGCTGATCAAGTCGGACGACGACCGCAAGCGCTACCGCGAGCTGCTGGCCGAGGTGCGACGCGAGTACGAGGACATCGTGAAGAACGAGGTGCAGCGCGCGATCGCCGCCGACGAGGCGGCGCTGTCCCGGCTGTGCGCCAACTATCTCGACAACGTCAAGGCGTACACGCAGAAGGAGAAGGTCCGCAACGCGTACACCGGCCAGGACGAGGCGCCGGACGAGCGGCTGATGCGGTCGATCGAGGAGAAGATCGGCATCCCGGAGAATCGCAAGGACGATTTCCGGCGCGAGATCATGAACTACATCGGCGCACTGGCCGTCGACGGCAAGAAGTTCGACTACAAGTCGAACGAGCGGCTGCACAAGGCGCTCGAACTGAAGCTGTTCGAGGACCAGAAGGACACGATCAAGCTGACCAGCCTGGTCACCTCGGTCGTCGACCAGGAGACCCAGGAGAAGATCGACGTCGTCAAGAGCCGGCTGATCAAGAACTACGGCTACACGGAGGAGAGCGCGACGGACGTGCTGCACTACGTGGCGAGCATCTTCGCTCGCGGCGACGCCAAGGAATCCTGACCGACCGCCCGGGAGCCGCGGCTCCCGGGCGTCCCGGGGCCGTAACGTGGGCCTGAAGATCGACTCCGACGTCGGGCGCTTCCGCAAGATCGTCCGCGGCAAGGTCCGCGACGAACTCAAGCGCTTCATGTCCCGCGGCGAGATGATCGGCCGCAAGGGGCGCGATCTGGTCTCGATCCCCCTGCCCCGCATCGACCTGCCCCGCTTCGTCCACGATCCAGGCGGCCAGCAGCACGTCGGCCAGGGCGACGGCAAGGAAGGCGACGTGCTGGCGCCGGCCGGCGGTCAGGACGGCGGCACCGGCCAGGCCGGCAACATGCCCGGCGAGCACATCCTCGAGGTCGAGCTGACCCTCGACGAGCTGGCCGAGATCATGGGCGAGGAGCTCGGCCTGCCGCGCATCGAGCCGCGCGGGCGCAAGAACATCGAGGAGGCCTCGAACCGCTACACCGGGATCTCGACCACGGGCCCCGAGTCGCTGCGCCACTTCAAGCGGACCTACCGGCAGGCGCTGCGGCGCCAGATCGCGACCGGAACGTACGACCCGGATCGCCCGGTGGTGGTCCCGATCCGCGAGGACCGGCGCTATCGCACGTTCCGGCGCGTCCCCCAGCCGCGGGCCAACGCGGTGATCCTGTACGTGATGGACGTGTCGGGCTCGATGGGCGACGAGCAGAAGGAGATCGTGCGGATCGCCTCGTTCTGGATCGACACCTGGCTGCAGAGCCAGTACCGCGGCCTCGAGACCGTGTTCGTGATCCACGACGCCGAGGCGCGCGAGGTCGACCGCGACACGTTCTTCCGCACGCGCGAGAGCGGCGGCACGGTGATCTCGTCGGCCTACCGCACGTGCCTGCAGGTGATCGCCGAGCGGTTCCCGCCCGAGGACTGGAACCTGTACCTGTTCCAGTTCTCGGACGGCGACAACTGGTCCCAGGGCGACACGGAGACCTGCATCGAGCTGCTGCGCGAGCGGCTGCTGCCGCAGCTCAATCTGTTCGCCTACGGCCAGGTCGAGAGCCCCTACGGCTCGGGGCAGTTCCTGCGCGACCTAGAGCAGCCGTTCGGCGAGGACGAGCGCGTGGTGCTGCACCCGATCGACGGCAAGGAAGGCATCCCGGACGCGATCCGGGCCTTCCTGTCCACCGGGAGATGACCGTGTCGCTGCCGCGGGAGCTGGCCGAACTGCAGGTCCGGGTCGAGAAGGTCGCCCGGTCGTACGGGCTGACGTTCTTCCCGGTCGTGTTCGAGGTCGTCGACTACGCCCAGATGAACCAGCTCGCCGCCTACACCGGCTTCCCGGTCCGCTATCCGCACTGGCGGTTCGGGATGGAGATGGAGCAGATCAGCAAGTCGTACGAGTACGGGCTGTCGAAGATCTACGAGATGGTGATCAACAACGACCCGACGTACGCCTACCTGCTCGAAGGCAACTCGCTGCTCGACCAGAAGCTCGTCATGGCCCATGTCTACGGCCACGCCGACTTCTTCCGCAACAACGTCTATTTCAGCCACACCAATCGCAAGATGGTCGACGCGACCGCGAACCACGCCACGCGCGTGCGCCGGTACCAGGACCGCCACGGCGTCGAGACCGTCGAGCGGTTCATCGACGACTGTCTGGCGATCGAGGACCTGATCGATCACCAGGCGGCGTTCCGTGCCAACTACGGCCTGCAGGACGCCCGCGGCGACGCGGACGCCGACGACGAGTCCGGCGACGGCCGCCTGCCCGCCGAGGAGTACCTCGACCCGTTCGTCAATCCGCCGGAGGTGCTCGAGCGGGAACGCAGGCAGCGCGACGAGGCGCGCGAGGCGCGCCGGCGGTTCCCGCCGGACCCCCAGCGCGACGTGCTCGGGTTCCTGCTGCACCACGCGCCGCTCGACGCGTGGCAGCGCGACGTGCTCGGCATCATCCGCTCCGAGTCGTACTACTTCCTGCCGCAGCGGCAGACGAAGATCATGAACGAGGGCTGGGCCAGCTACTGGCACACCAAGATGCTCACCGGCCACCTGCTCGAGGACGGCGAGGTGATCGACTACGCCGATCACCACTCGGGCACCACGGCGACCCATCCCGGAAGGCTCAATCCCTACAAGCTGGGGATCGAGCTGTTCCGCGACATCGAATTCCGCTGGAACACCGGCCGCTTCGGTCGCGAGTGGGAAGAGTGCGACGACATGGCCGAGCGCGCCCGCTGGAACCGCCCCACCGGGCTCGGCCGCGAGAAGATCTTCGAGGTGCGCCGGCTGCACTGCGACCTGACGTTTCTCGACGAGTTCCTGACCGCCGACTTCTGCGCGCAGCACAAGCTGTTCACGTTCGCCAGGGACCGGCGTCGGGACGCGTGGGTCATCGCCTCGCGTGAGTTCGAGCAGATCAAGCAGGCGCTGCTGTTCCAGCTCACCAACGGCGGCACGCCGATCATCGACGTCGTCGACGCCAACTTCGGCAACCGCGGCGAGCTGCTGCTGCGCCACACCCACGCCGGCGTCGACCTCAAGCTCGACTGGGCCCACGAGGTTCTCGCCGCGCTGGCGCGCATCTGGCGCCGCCCCGTCCACCTCGAGACGATCGTCGGCGGCAAGCCCAAGCGCCTCGGCCATGACGGCTCGCAGACCACCGAACAGGAGATCAAGGAGGTCGCCTCCTGACGCCGTGCGGCGGCGGCGGGGCGGGTTTCCTGTTCGCGGTCATCGCCGGGCACGCTGCGGCGCCCGAATTGGCCTGACCTACGCGAGCCCCAGGCGGGTCAGGCGCTCGCGCAGCTCGTCGACGCCGAGACCGAGGCGCGCGGCGGCGCGGGGCAGGTCGCCGCCGACCTCGGCCAGGCAGCGCTCGAGCCAGTCGCGCTCGAAGCGCTCGAGCGTCGTCTCGATACCGCTGCGCTCCGCGGCGTGCTCGGTGCCGGCGATGTACGCGGGCAGATCCTCGGGGCGCACCAGCGGGCCCGCGGCGAGCAGCACGATCCGTTCGAGTGTCCGCTGGAGTTCACGGACGTTGCCGGGCCAGTCGTAGGCCAGCAGCACGCGGAGCGCCTCGGGGGTCAGCTCGAGCGTCTCCCGGCCGTACTCGCGGCACAGGTCGCCGAGAAAGCGCGCGATCAGCTCGGGGAAGTCCTCGCGCCGCTCGCGCAGCGGCGGGATCTCGATCACGTGGGGAAACGCCGACAGGAACGCCCCCGAGAGCCGGCCCTGCTCGACGGCGGTCTCCGGCGGCTCGCTGAGCGAGATCACCAGCAGCGGCTCGGAGCGCACGACCCGGCGCCGGCCCGGCACGGGAAACGCGCCGTCGCGCAGGCCGGCGAGCAGCGAGGCCTGCACCGCCGGGGGCAGCGTCTCGGCGTTCTCGAGATAGAGCGTCCCCTCGTCGGCCATCGCGAGCCGCCCGGCGCTCGCCCCCGGATCGGACGGCGTGCCGTACAGCGCCCGGATCAGCCGCTCGCGCGGCAGCGAGGACACCTGGAGATCGACGAACGCACGGCGCGACCGGTCGGCATGAAGCGTGATCCAGCGCGCGGCGAGACGGCGGCCGGTACCCCGCTCGCCGTGGATCAGCACCGGCCGGCCGTCGACCGCCTCGGCGAGCTGCCCGCGCAGCCGCTCGACGGCGGGGCTGCGTCCGATGAACTCCGCCTCGCGCAGCAGCTCGACGCGCAGCGCCCGGTTCTGACGCTCGAGGCGCGCATGGCGGATCGCGTTCGCGGTCACCAGCAGCACGCGCTCGAGCGACAGCGGCTTCTCGACGAAGTCGTAGGCCCCGAGCTTGGTTGCGCGGACCGCCGTCTCGATCGTCCCGTGCCCCGAGATCATCACGATCGACGCGAACACGCCGCGCTCGCGCAGCAGACGCAGCGTCTCGATCCCGTCGATCCCCGGCAGCCACACGTCGAGGAACACCGCGTCGGGGGCGATCTCGACCGCCCGGTCCACGCCCTCCTCTCCGCTCGCCGCGGTCACGACCTCGTACCCCTCGTCGGCGAGGATCTGGGACAGCGTGTGACGGATCGACTCCTCGTCATCGACGACGAGAATCAGTCCCTTGCGCTCCGCAGGTTCCATCAGCCCTCCCGCGCGGGCGGCACCGGCCTGCCCTCGTCGGCCGCCGCGAGATCTCCTGCCGGCCGGTCGACCGCCGGCAGCTCGATCACGATCCGCGTGCCGCCGCGCGGCGCGTCCTCGGCGCGGATCGTGCCGTGATGCTCGGTGACGATCTGCATCACGATCGCCAGGCCCAGCCCGGTGCCCCCGGCGCGACGCGAGAACTCGGGCTCGAACAGTCGCTGGCGGTCCTCGGCGGGGATGCCCGGCCCGTCGTCGATCACCTCGATCACCACGCTGCGGCCGGCGGCCCCCGGGACGACCCGCACCTCGATCGAGCCGCGCTCGCCGGCCGCGGCGACCGCGTTGTCGAGCAGGTTGATCAGGCAGCGCCGGAGCGCCTCGTGATCGACCCGGTGCGGCGGCAGCCGCGGCGCGAACTCGGTGTCGAGGTGGACCTCGGCGTGCGCGGCACGGAACAGCTCGACCGCTTCCGCGGCGACCTTGCGTGCATCACCGTGCTCGAGGTGTGTCGCCGGCATGCGAGCGAAGCGCGAGAACTCCGCGACCAGCTCGCGCAGCGACTCCACCTCGCGCACGATCGTGCGCACGCCGTCCTCGAGCACCTCGCGGAACCGCTCGGGATCGCGCTCGAAGCGGCGGACCATCCGCTCGGCGGCGAGCCGGATCGGCGTCAGCGGGTTCTTGATCTCGTGCGCCACGCGGCGCGCGACCTCGGACCACGCGGCGAGCCGCTCGGCGCGGCGAAGCTGGGTCAGATCCTCGAGCACGACGAGCACGCCGCCGCCGCGCGCGGGCAGCGTGAACGGCTCGGTCCGCACGAGGATCGACACGTCGCCCGCCTCGGTGGCGATGGTCAGCTCCTCGCTGCGACTCTCCTGCCCCACGTCGGCCAGCGCCGCCTCGACGAACCGCGCCACCTCGCGTCGTCCGGGGCCGAGCGCCTCGGAGACCGGCCTTCCGACCGGCAGCTCGTCGAGACGCAGCACGGCCCGCGCCGCCCGGTTGACGGTCGAGACCCGCCCCGACTCGTCGACGCTCAGCACGCCGACCGGGATCGCCTCGAGCAGCGTCTCGATGTAGCGCCGCCGCGCGACGAGATCGCGCCGGTGGCGCTGGACCTCCTCCGCCATCCGGTTGAACGAGCGCGCCAGCCGGCCGATCTCGTCGTCGCCGTATTCGCGTACCCGGAAGCCGAGATCGCCCTGGGCGAGCGCCTCGGTCCCGCGCGCCAGCTCGTCGATCGGTCGCGTGACCTGCCGCGCGAGGAAGAAGCCGGTCCACACCGCCGCGAACAGCACGACGAGGGTGATCAGCGCGAACAGCGAGTAGTACAGCCGCTCGACGGGGACCCGTCGCTGCTCGAACGACTGCACGTCGCGGAACGCCGCGGAGACGTGGCCGAGCAGATCCTCGATCGTCTCCGGCAGGTAGACCGTGACGAACACGACGGTCGGTTCCTCGCCGGTGCCCGGAACCGGCTCGAGCGCGACCGCGCGCCAGCCGACCGGCATCCGCTCGGAGATCGCCGCTCCGCGACGCGTGGCCCGGACCTGCGCGACGAGCTCGGCGGGAACCCTCGTCAGCTCCGCGACGCGGACGTCGTCCTCCTCGCGCGTGCTGGCGACCGAAAGCGGCGGCGCGTCGGCCCGCAGCACGCCGACCGCGGCCACGTCGTACCGCTCGAGCCGCTCGCCGAGCCAGCGGGCCAGCGCGCTGCGACCGGTCCGCCGGCCGTCGAGCGACCGCTCGCCGGACAGCTCGCGCGCGACGACGCGCGCCACGTGGCGCGCCCGGCGCATCCTGTCCTCGTGGATCCAGTCCGGCACGACCGCGGCCTCGCGCAGCACCTGCACGTTCTCGGACCGCGAGAGCTGCTGCAGGCTCTGGCGGACGATCGCGATCGCCGAGCCGAACAGCACCAGCGACGGGACGAACACCAGCGCGAGGAACGCGACGGCGACGCGGGCCTGCAGCCGGCTGCCGACCGGACTGCGCCGTCCGGCGAGCACGCGCGCGAGGTTGCGCACCGTCATCCAGCCGATGGCGACCGCGATCACGACGATCGTCGCGGCGAGCGCGGCGAGCAGTGTCTTGTCGGTCGCCAGCCGCGTGTCGCCGAGCTTGCCGCGCTGGATGACGTAGTAGACCGCCGAGGCGATGACGAGGCAGACGACCGTCGTGACGATCGCCAGCCGGTCCGATCTCAGCCTGCGTGGTGGCGACACGGCGCGCGCCTCCGGTCCCCGGGATCCCGGGCGCTCAGCCGGCCCGGGCACCGGCCCGTCCGGGCGGTGCGGGCTGCGCCGGCGGACGGTCAGGACCGCCGGGCGGCGACTCGAAGATCCAGTTCGCCGGGTCGGCGAGCAGCGCGTCGGCAAGCCGGCCATGGAGCGCGTGTCCGCTGCGCCAGGCCAGCACGCGGGCGCGCAGCGGGCAGCCGAGCAGGGCCAGGTCGCCGACGATGTCGAGCAGCTTGTGGCGGACGAACTCGTCGGGGAAGCGCAGCTCGGCCCCCTCGACGCCCTGCTCGCCGACGACGATCGCGCTGTCGAGCGAGCCGCCGCGGACGAGCCCCATCTCGCGCAGGCGCTCGACGTCCTCGCGCAGCGCGAACGTCCGCGCCGGGGCGAGCTTGGCCAGGAAGTCCTCCTGCCGGTCGCAGCGCACGGTCAGCTGCTGGTGCCCGAGGTGCCGGTGCTCGAAGTCGATCGCCGCCGTCAGCCGGAACCCGTCGAACGGATGCGCCTCGAGCCGCCGCGCCTCGTCGCCGACGCTCACCGGCGCGGTCAGGACGAGCCGCGGGCAGTCCTCGTCCTGCTCGGCCAGGCCGGCCTCGAGCAGGCCGCGGGCGAACGGCAGCGAGGATCCGTCGAGGATCGGCAGCTCCGGTCCGTCGAGCCGGACCCGGACGTTGTCGACCCCCAGCGCGTACAGCGCGGCGAGCAGGTGCTCGGGCGTGTCGACCACGGCGCCGTCCCGCTCGAGGCGGGTCGCGTTGACCATCGGCGCGCGGTACTGCTGGAGCGCGGGGACGTCGCGGCCGCCGAGATCGTCCCGCACGAAGACCACGCCGTGCCAGGCGGGCGCCGGCTCGACCGAGACGCGGCAGCGCCGCCCCGAATGCAGGCCGATCCCCTCGAACCGGGCCGGGCGTCCGACTGTCCGCTGCCGTCGCATCGTCGCATTGTAGACCTCCGGCGCGCGCGCCGCGGAGACGCTTGACCCGTCTGGCCCGGAACCGAACAATACGCCCCGACGAGACCGGCGACGGTGCCGGCTCCCCGTCACCTGGAGGGCAGCGGACGATGTCATCGCGCCAGCTTCCGGCCGACGTGGTCGAAGGTGTGCTCTCGCGGCTCGGCGAGACGATCGAACAGCAGCTCCGGACCACCGGGGAGAACCTCCGCGGCGCGGTGCGCGGCGTGCTCGAGGAACTCGAGCTGCCCGGCGCCGAGCCCGAGCTGCGCACGCCGCCGCCGCTGGCGCGCGCGGTGACGGCGATCCGCGAGGGCCGCGGCCAGGTGCCGGTGCTGCGCAGCCTGCTCGCCGGGGCCTCGTCGCTCGGCGCCCGCGCGGCGCTGTTCGTCGTGCGCGGCGGATCGGTCGAGCTGTGGGAGGCGACCGGCTTCGAGGAGGACGAGGCGCAATCCGGCAGGCTTGCCGGCCGCACGCTCGACGCGGACGAGCCGGCGGTGGCCGCGGTGCTCGCCGACCGGCGGCCGGTCGCGCTCGAGGACGATCACCCGCACCCGCATCCGGAATTCGGCCAGGCGCGGCGCCCGGAGGTGTTCCTCGCTCCGCTGTGCGTGCACGAGCGCGTCGTCGGCCTGCTGTTCGCCGACCGGGCACAGCCCGACACCCCGCTCGACCGCGCCGGGATCGAGCTGCTCGTCGAGGTCGCCGGCCTGGCGGTCGAGCGGCTCGTCCTCGCGCGGCGCATGCAGACGGCGCCGGCGACGCCGCCCCCGGCGCGGATGTCCGGCCCGGTGTCCACCGAGGGCCGGGCGGCGGCTCCGGCGGAGGAGGCCGCACCGCCGCTCGAGACCGGAAGCGATGCATCCGCCGGCGAGGACTTCGCGCTGATGCCGGAGGCCGAGCAGGCCGAGGGCGAGCAGAGCCCGGAGGTCGAGGACGCGCGCCGCTTCGCCCGCCTGCTGATCGAGGAGATCTGCCTGTACGAGGCGGAGAAGGTCGAGGAGGGCCGCGCCAAGGGCGACCTGCTCGAGCGCCTCGGCGAGGAGATCGAGCGGGCCCGCAAGATGTACGAACAGCGCGTCGCGCCGGAGATCCGCAACCGCGGTGACTTCTTCGGCGAAGCGCTGGTCACCGTCCTCGCAGCCGGAGACCCCGCCGCCCTGGCCCGCTGAGCCTCACGGTGTCCGCCCGGGCCGGCCAGTGGACCGGCGATCTCGCGCTGCTGGCCTGCGCCGTCGGCTGGGGAGCGACCTTCCCCGTCGTCGAGAGCGCCCTCGATCACGCCTCGCCACTGATGCTCAACGGGGCGCGGTTCCTGCTCGCGGCCGTCTTCCTCGCCCGGCCCGCGCTGCGCGCCGCGGGCGCCGAGCACCGCGCCGCGCTCGGCTGGGGGCTGGCGCTCGGCGCGCTGCTCGCGCTCGGCTACGCGCTCCAGACGCGGGGGCTCGAGACGATCGACCCGGCGCGCTCGGCGTTCCTGACCGCGTTCTACGTCCTGTTCACGCCGCTGATCGACTGGCTGGTCCGCGGACCGCGGCCCTCGGCGCCGGTGCTCGGCGGGGCAGTGCTCGCCCTCGGCGGTGTGTTCGTGATGACCGGCGGCGGCCGCGGTGGCCTCGGGACCGGGGACGTGCTGACGCTCGCCTGCGCCGTCGCGTTCGCCGCACACATCGTCTGCCTCGGGATCGCCTTGCGCCGGCACCGCGCCGGCGTGCTGCTCGTGCAGCAGATCGCGATCTGCGCGGTGCTCTCGCTGGCCTGCGCCCCGCTCGTCGAGCGGCCGCGGCTCGAGTTCGACCTGCTGCTCTGGCTGCAGATCGCCTTCCTCGGCCTCGTCGCCACCGACCTGCTGCTGTGGCTGCAGGCGTTCGGCCAGCGGCGGACCAGCGCGGGACACGCGGCGGTGCTGTTCTCGTCCGAGCCGGTCTGGGCGGCGGTGTTCGCCGTGCTCGCCGGCTCCCGGCCGGGCGGTGCGGAGATCGCCGGCGGCGCGCTGGTCCTCGCCGGCGTGCTCGTCGCCACCCTCCCGCGCGTCGCGCGCGGCGAGCGACGGGCGGCGCGGGACGGCGAACCGCGCTAATCTCGCCCGCCCGCCGGCGGCACCGGCGACGAGGGAGAGCGGAGTCCATGGCGCGAACCGGCAGCATCCGACGGAAGACCAGGCGACGGAGCGCGACGTCGCGCGCCCAGCGGGCGGACCGCTACGCGCTGTACCAGCGCTCGGTGCAGTCGCCGGAGTTCGACGCGTCGTTCATCGACCGCGTGTACCGCAAGGAGTACGGCAGCCCGCCGATGCTGCTGCGCGAGGACTTCTGCGGCACGGCGGCGATCTCGTGCGCGTTCGTCGCCTCGCGCCGCGGACGACGGGCGATCGGCATCGACATCGACCCCGAGCCGCTGGCGTGGGGCCGCGAGCACAACGTCGCCGCGTTGCCCGAGGCGCGCCGCGGCCTCGTCCGGCTGATCGAGGCCGACGTGCGCGACGTGATGCGCCCCAGGGCGGACGTCGTGTGCGCGATGAACTTCTCGTACTGCGTGTTCAAGACGCGCGACGAGCTGCGCGGCTACTTCGAGGCGGCGCGCGCCAACCTGCGCCGCAAGGGCGTGCTGGTGCTCGACGTCGTCGGCGGTCCGGAGACGCAGGAGGAAGACACCGAGGAGACCCGCACGGTCGGCCGCGGGATCCGCTACGTCTGGGAGCAGAAGCGGTTCGATCCGGTCAGCTACAACGCGCGGTTCGCGATCCACTTCCTGTTCGACGACGGCAGCGCGCTGCATCACGCCTTCGAGTACGACTGGCGGCTGTGGACGATCCCGGAGATCCGCGAGCTGCTGCTCGAGGCGGGTTTCCGCCGCGCCGATGTCTACTGGGAGGAGACCGACTCCGAGACCGGTGAAGGCAACGGCCGCTACCGCAAGGTGCGCGAGGCCGAGGCCGATCCGGCGTGGGTCGCCTGCATCGCGGCGATCAGGTGAACGCTTCGGCGGTCCGCCCGCTGTAGACGAAGCGCGCCGGGCCGGACAGCCGCGCCCGTTCCCCGTCGAGCGCGACGCGCAGCGCGATCCCCGACGGCGGCATGACGGTCACCGGACCGTCGCCGGCGATGCCGGTCTCGCGCGCCCACGCCGCGGCGGCCAGCGCCCCGCTGCCGCACGCGGCCGTCTCGCCGGCTCCGCGCTCGAGCGTGCGGACGCGCAGTTCGCGCCGGCCCGCCGGCTCGACGAGCGTCACGTTGGCGTCCCGCGCCAGATCGGGGCGCACCGCGGCCAGTCCGTCGCGCCACGCCGCGAGCGGGAGGCCGGGGGCGGCACCCGCCGCCGCGACCACGTGCGGCACGCCGGCATGCACGATCCGGCCCTCGGCGCGCGTCCCGTCGAGCCGGACGACGACCGCCTCCGTCTCGACGCGCGGCGCCCCGAGCACGATCGTGACCGCCGCGCCGGCGATCTCCGCCCCGACGCGGATCTCCGGAAACGCCAGCTCGAAGCCCGCGCCTCCGATCCCGAGCACCTCGCGTGCGAACAGCGCCGCGCAGCGCGCGCCGTTGCCGCAGAAGCCCGCGGGCGAGCCGTCGGCGTTGCGGTAGAGCACGCGGACGCCGGCCCCTTCCGGCGCGACGACGAGCAGCCCGTCGGCCCCGATCGCGGTCCGGCGCGGGCAGAGCCGCCGCGCCAGTGTGCCCGGATCGGCGGGAAGCGCGACGCGCCCGTCGAGCACGACGAAGTCGTTGCCGGCGCCCTCCATCTTCCAGAACGGCAGTCCGGCCGCCGCGCTCATCGGGGCGCCTCCGCGTCGCGCGTTGGCCGGGGCGTCGTCCAGTCCGTCGGCCCCGCCGGGTCGGCCCGGTTGCCGCGGCGGTCGACGCTGATCACGCGGTAGCGGTAGCGCACCTCGCCACGCACCGAGCGGTCGCTGAAGAACGCGTCCGGCATCCGCACGCGGCCGACCTCGTGCCACGGCGCGCTGTCCTCGCGCTCCTGGCGCTCCACGATCGCCAGCTCGAGGTCGTCGGCGCGGGACGGGACCCAGAGCACGTTGATTCCCGACTCGACGGCGACGGCGACGACGTCGCGGGCCGGATCCGGGGCGAACCGGTCCTCGTAGGCCAGCGGCCCGACGACCCGCGGGACCGACTCGACCACGGGTCCCTCGGCGGACAGCGCCACCGTCGCCGCGTAGACCAGCGACTGGCCGTAGCGCACGCCCTCGTCGACGGTCTGCCCCTCCTCGCGCGGCACGACGCGCCACGGACGCCAGTCGTCGCCCGCCTCGCCCTCGATCCTCCGGTAGATCCTCACCGCGGCGGCGCGATCGTCGCCCCCGGCCCACGACAGCGCCACGCCCCGCTCGCGGGGCACGACGTCGAGGCGCTCGAGCGGGGCGAGCGGCGGGCGGGCGACGGGCAGCACGGTGCGCGGGGACGGGGCCGACCGGCCGCGACGGTCCCGCAGTGCAAGGGAGACCACCAGATGGCCGTCCGCCTCGAGCCGGTCGAGCTCGAGCGCATCGAGCCGGACGACGTCCTCGGCGCCCTGCCCGGGATCCAGCGCGGGCAGCTCGACCTCGCGGGCCCGGCGCAGGAACTCCCGATCCCGGAATCCGGCCGACCAGCCCGCCGCCAGCTCGGGCGACGGCTCGCCGAGCACGAGCGCCACCGGCACGACCGGCGGGCGCAGCGGGTGGCCCCTGAGATCGCGCAGCACGTATCGGGCCCGGAACTCGATGCGCTCGCCCCGCTGCCGGACGCGCACCTCGCGCGGCGACTCGGGGATCCGCGGCCGCGGCGGAATCGGCGCACCCTTGTGCCCGCACGCGGCCAGCCCGGCGAGGAGCAGCACGATCCCGGCGGCCGCCGGGACCCGCAGCGCTCGGCTCACAGCACGTACCGTGCGAGGTCGTCCTTCTCGACGACCTGCGCCAGGGCGTCGCGCACCTTGCCCGCATCGATCACGACCTGCCCGCGCGCACGGTCGGGCGCGTCGAACAGGATCGGCTCGAGCAGGCGTTCGAGGATCGTGGTCAGCCGCCGCGCCCCGATGTTCTCCATCTGCGCGTTGGCGCGGTCGGCGATCGACGCGATCTCCTCGATCGCGTCGGGCCGGATCTCGAGGTCGACGCCGTCGACCGCCAGCAGCGCCTGGTACTGGCGGATCAGCGAGTTCTCCGGCTCGGTCAGGATGCGCACGAAGTCCTCGCGGCCCAGCGCGCGCAGCTCGACGCGGATCGGGAATCGCCCCTGGAGCTCGGGGATCAGGTCCGACGGCCGCGCGACGTGGAACGCGCCCGCGGCGATGAACAGGATGTGGTCCGTGCGCACCGGACCGTGCTTGGTCTGGACGATCGTGCCCTCGACGATCGGCAGCAGGTCGCGCTGGACGCCCTGGCGGCTGACGTCGGGCCCGTGTCCCTGGCCGCCCGGGGCGGCGACCTTGTCCAGCTCGTCGATGAACAGGATGCCGGTCTGCTCGACGCGCCGGACGGCCTCCTTCTCGATCGCCTCCTGGTCGAGGCGCGCGTCCTCCTCCTGGCGCTGGAGGATCGTGCGCGCCTCGGAGACCTTCACGCGCCGTTCCTTCTCGCGGCGCCCGAACATCCCGGGCAGCATCTCCCCGAGCCGGACGTCGATCTCCTCCATCCCGGGCGCGCCGGCGATCTTGAACGCCGCCGTCGACTCGTCGGGCACGCGGATGGTGACGACCAGGTCCTCGAGCTCGCCTTCGCGAAGCCGCCGGCGGAGCTCCTCGCGCGCCTCGATCCGCGCCCGGCCATCGCCGGCGCCGACGCCCTGCGCGGCGGCGATCGCCTCGAGCAGTCGGTCCTCGACCGCCCGGCGCGCTGCGGCATGCACGTCGCGGCGCCGCTCGGTGCGCACGATGTCGATCGCCACCTCGACCAGGTCGCGCACCATCGACTCGCAGTCGCGGCCGACGTAGCCGACCTCCGTGAACTTGGTCGCCTCGATCTTGAGGAACGGACTGCCGGTCAGGCGCGAGAGCCGGCGCGCGATCTCGGTCTTGCCGACGCCGGTCGGCCCGATCATCAGGATGTTCTTCGGCAGCACCTCCTCCGCGGCCTGGGGCGGAAGCTGGCGCCGGCGCCACCGGTTGCGCAGGGCCACGGCGACGGCGCGCTTGGCGTCGTTCTGCCCCACGATGAAGCGGTCGAGCGCGGCGACGACCTCGCTCGGCGTCATCGCGTCGGCGCGCGCCGTCGGTCCCGTGCCCTCGAGCGGAGGGCGCCTGGAGCTGTCCGGCATGTAGAAGACCATGATCGTCGTCCCGAGCCTACGTCGACGCCTCGAGCGTCTCGCAGACGATGTTGTCGTTGGTGTAGATGTCGATGCCGGCGGCGATCGCCAGCGCGTTGCGGGCGATCTGCTCCGCGTCGAGTTCGGTGAACCGGGCCAGGGCGCGCGCCGCCGCGAGCGCGAGCGCCCCGCCGCTGCCGACCGCGAGCAGCCCGTCGTCGGGCTCGATCAGGTCGCCGGTCCCCGACAGCAGCAGCGTGCGCTCGCGGTCGGCGACGACGAGCACCGCGTCGAGCCGGCGCAGCGCGCGGTCGGTCCGCCAGTCGCGGACCAGCTCGATCGCCGCCCGCTCGAGCCGCCGGCCGTGCTGCTCGAGCTTCTCCTCGAAGCGCGAGAACAGGGCGAAGGCGTCGGCAGCCCCCCCGGCGAATCCGGCGAGCACCTCGCCGCCCGCCAGCCGCCGCACCTTGCGCGCCGAGCCCTTGATCACGGTCCGGTCGAGGGTGACCTGCCCGTCGCCGGCCAGCGCCACCCGCCCGTCCCGGCGCACCGCCAGCACGGTGGTCCTGCGCATCCGCATCCGTCGTCTTCTCCGTGGCTTGGCGGCGTTCTCCGGCCGCCGCGCCCGCCCTGTCGACCGGTCCGGACGCCCGCCTATATTGGACCCCGAGGGTGGGTGCGTAAAGGAAGCGGGCGGGCGCTGTGGCCATGGAACGCGGCGGACGACGAGATCGCCTCGCGCTGGTCGCGATGGCGCTGGGAGCGGTCCCGGCGACCGCCTGGCTCGCGCTCCGCGGCACCCCCCCGCCCACCGACGCGCTGATCACCTGGCTCGTGTTCCTCGCCCTCGGGCTGGCGTGGTCCGGACTCGCGCGGCTCGGCCGAGGCTCGACCGAGCGCGACCTCGCCTCGGCGCTCGTTCCCGCCACGTATCTCGCTCTCGTCCCGTTCGCGCCGCCGCTGCTGGTCGTGGTCAGCGCCGTCGCGCTCGCGCTGACCGAGGGCGTGCTCGGCCGCCGCGATGCGCGCGCGACGCTCGCCACGACGCTCGCCGCGCTGGGCGGGACCGCCGCCGCAGCGCTGCTGGTCGGCTGGCTGCTGTCAGGCGGTGATCCCGCCGCGCTCGACTCGACGCTCGGATCGGTGCTCGCCGGGCTGGTGTTCGGCGTGACGGCGCACTTTCTCGCCCGCCGGATCGACCGGCGCCCGGCGCCGTCGGGTGCCGCGGAGGGCGCCGTCGGCCTCTCCCCGCCGGTCCGCTCGGTGATCACCGCCTGCGCCGCCGGACTGCTCGCCTCGAGCTGGACACTGCATCCGCTGCTGATCGTCGTCGCGGCGATCCCGCTCACGCTGCTGCTGCTCGTCGTCGCCCGCCTCGAGGCCGATCACCGCCAGCTCGCGCTGAGCCGGGCGGAGCTGGCGCGCGTCGAGTCACGCCTCGAGCGCTCGGAGAAGCTCTCCGCCCTCGGCCAGCTCGCCTCGGCCGTCGCGCACGAGCTGAACAACCCGCTCGCCTCGCTGATCGCCGCGGCCGAACTGCTCGGCAGCGGAGGAGACGAGCGCACGCGCGAGAAGCTGCGCGAGCGGATCCTGCGCGAGGCGCGCCGCGCGTCGCTGATCGTCTCCGAGCTGCTCGCATTCTCGCGCCAGCGCCGGCCGCGCCCCCGGCGCTGCGAGCCGCGCCGCGTGATCGAGGAGGTGATCGCGCTGCGTGCCGAGCCCTGCCGCGAGCAGGGGATCGCGCTGTCCGCCGAGATTCCGCCCGACCTGCCCGCGCTGCGGGCCGACGGGCACCAGCTCGTCCAGCTGCTGGTCAACCTCGTCACCAACGCGGAGCAGGCGATCCGCGGCTCCGGGAGCGGCGGTCGCATCGTCGTCCGTGCCCGCCGCACCGGGGGCGTGCTCGAGCTGACCGTCTCGGACGACGGTCCGGGCATCCCGCCGGACCAGGTCGAACGGATCTTCGAGCCGTTCTTCACCACGAAGAGGCCCGGCGAGGGGACCGGACTCGGACTGCCGATCTGCGCGGGGATCGTCCAGGAGCACGGCGGCAGGATCGACGTCGTCTCGCGTCCGGGACGCGGCACGTCGTTCGTCGTGCGCCTGCCGTGGGTCGAGCCGCAGGCGGGGGACGAGGCGGAACCGACCGCGTCCGGCGAGACCACCGCACCGACGGCACCGTTCGGGCGCGGGCGCCGCGTGCTCGTCGCCGACGACGAGGAGGGCGTGCGCGAGGTGCTGGCCGAGGCGATGGCGCGCTGGGGCTTCGAGGTGGTCACCGCGGCGACCGGCGACCAGGCCCTCGCCGCGATGCGGCGCGCACCGTTCGATCTCGGCCTGATCGACCGCCAGATGCCCGGTCCGGGCGGGACCGAGCTGGTCGGCCGCGCCGAGCGCGCCGGCTGCGCCCCGCGGGCGGTGATCTACGTCACCGGCGAGCTGCCCGGCGAGGGGGAACCCGATCCGGCGCGCCCGACGCTGGCCAAGCCGTTCACGCTCGACGCGCTGCGCGACGCGGTCGCCGGCGCCCTGGCGCGTCAGCCGGCCGGCGAGCCGAGCGCGGTCTGAGACGCGGTGCCGGCCGCCTCCTGCTCGAGCCGCCGCGCCATCTCGCGCGCCTGCTGCGCGAACCGGCCGCCGGCGTACTCGGTGAGCAGCCGCTCGAGGCTGGCCCGTGCATTTTCGAGGTCGCCGACGGCGCGGTAGGCCTGGGCCAGACGCAGCATCGCCTCCTCGCGGCGCAACGAGCGCGGGTAGCGGTCGATCATGTAGGTCAGCCGGCCGATGGTGCCCGCGTAGTGTCCGCCCTCGAAGTAGAACTCGGCGACCTTCCACTCGTGCTCAGCGAGCCGCGTCTGCACGCGCGCGAGCATCTCGCGCGCCGGCTGCTGCCACGGACTGTCCGCCGGCAGCTCGCGGATCATCGCCTCGAAGTGCGCCAGCGCCCGCAGCGAGTACTCCTGGTCGTTCTCCGGGCTCTCGGCCTGGCGGAACAGGCACAGGCCGATCATGTAGCGCGCCCGGTCGGCCTCCGGGTGCGTCGGGAAGAAGCTCAGGAACTGCTCGTAGCGGTTCTGCGCCTCGATCGTGTTGACCGTGCCGCCCTGGTAGAAGTAGGCGTCGGCGATGGCGAGCTTGACCTTCGGGTCGAGCGTCTCGCTGACCGGCGTGAGCAGCCCGACGTCGCCGAGCAGCTCGATCGCCTGCAGGAACTGGCGCTTGGCGATCTTCTCGCGCGCCTTGCGGTAGAGCAGCTCGTTGTCGTCGATCAGCTCGCGATTGCGCGCGCAGCCCGAGGCGGCGATCGCCGCGAGCAGCGCGATCGTCCACAGGGCGCGGCTCCGGGGCATCAGGGCTCCTCCTCGGCGGCGGGATCGACCCACGGGGCGAGGATCTCGCGCACGGCGACGGGAATCCGTCGCGGGCGGCCATCGAGCCCGCACGACGCGTGCTCGGTGAAGCCGCGCGCCAGCTCTCCCGTTCCGTCCGGTCCCTCGATACGGTACCGGAACCTGACCCGGACGCCAGCGAGTCCGGCCAGCACGGTGCGGACCGTCAGCAGCTCGTCGTAGCGCGCCGGCCGCCGGTAGCGCGCCCCGAGCTCGACGACCGGGAACATCAGCCCCAGCTCCTCCTCGAGGCGCACGTACGGCAGCCCGGCGGCGCGCATCAGCTCGGTGCGCCCGATCTCGAACCAGACCGGGTAGCGGCTGTGATGCGCGAACCCCATCCGGTCGACCTCGGGATAGCCGACCCGGACCGTCGTGCAGTGGGCGCTCACGCAAGCCCCCGCTGCGCGGCCGCCCGCAGCTCGCGGACCGCCTGCGCCGCGTCCGGACGCCCGAACACGGCGTTGCCCGCGACGAGCGAGCGCGCGCCGGCCCGGACGACCGCCTCGGCGTTGTCCGGCCCGATGCCGCCGTCGACCTGGATCCGCGTCGCGGACCCCTGCGCGGCGATCCGCTCGGCGAGCCGCGCGATCCGCGCGGTGGCCCGCTCGATGAACGACTGGCCGCCGAAGCCGGGGTTGACCGACATCACGAGCACCCAGTCGGCCTCGTCGAGCACCTCGCCGACCGCCTCGAGCGGCGTCGCGGGGTTGATCGCGACGCCCGCCTCGGCCCCGGCCTCGCGGATCGCGCCGAGCGCCCGGTGCAGGTGCACCGTCGCCTCGGCGTGGATCGTGATCCGGTGCGCCCCCGCCTCGGCATAGCGCGCGATCCACGCCTCGGGATGCTCGATCATCAGGTGGCAGTCGAGCGGAAGCTCCGTCGCCGCGCGCAACGCGCGCACGACCGGCGGCCCGATCGTCAGGTTCGGCACGAAGTGGCCGTCCATGACGTCGACGTGCACCACGTCGGCGCCGCCCTGCTCGATGCGCTGCAGCTCGTCGGCGAGTCGCGCGAAGTCCGCGCTGAGGATCGACGGCGCGATCTCGATCATCGGGGAATCTCCATCTCGAGCACCATCGGCGGGCGCGTGACGATCGACACGCGGTCGCCGGGGCGCACGCGGTGGCCCGGACGCGGCCACTGGTCGGCAATCGTGTCCTGCTCACCGGGCGCCGCGGTCGAACCGTCGCGGCGCGCACGGATCCGCCGGAAGCCGGCCCGCTCGAGCGCCCGGCGCACCGCGGACCACGCCCGGCCCTCGAGGTCGGGCATGACGAAGGCCCGCTCCGGCGGGCCGGCGCTGACGAGCAGCGCGACCCGGTCGCCGGGATACGCCTCGGTGCCGGGCGGCGGGTCCTGCGAGATCACCCGCCCGATCGGCACGCGCGCGGACGGGACGGTCATCGTGTGCCGGACCGACAGCCGCGCGGCCCGCAGCGCGAGCTGGGCGCCGCGCGCGCTCATCCCGGCCAGGTCCGGCACGACCGCCCGGGCGGGCCCGAGGCTGAGCACGAGACGCACCGGCCGGGCGCGCTTGGTCCGGGTGCCGGCGAGCGGAAACTGCTCGAGGACCTTGCCCGCGGGGACGTTCGGGTCGTGTCGCGAGCCGCTGACCGCCACGCGCAGCCCGCTGCGCTCGAGCAGCGCGCGCGCCTCGTCGGCCTCGAGGTCGACCACGTCGGGCACGACGAGTTCGGGACGCGAGACCGCCGCGCGCAGCGTCAGGTAGAGCCCGAATCCGAACGCCGCGCCGAGCGTGCCGGCGAGGATCAACCCGATACCGGCGATCCGTCCGGCCCCCGCCAGCATCAGGCGCCAGCGGGCGGCCGTCCGACGGGACTCTCCCCTCTCCGCCCCGCACTCCGCATCGGTCGCCGGGCTGTCTTCCGCCATGCGGTCACTCCGGGAATCGGGCATCCCGCGGCTCGGGCGGGATGCCGCTGAAGTCTAGCTGGAGCGGACGGTCGAAGTCGAAGCGGGGTGCCGCAGACGCACTCGATGCCTCGCCCGCAGGGTTGCACGCCCGAGCCGTGGCCGGAGGTCATGCGACGAGCTGCGCGATCGTCGTCCGGACCCGAGCCGAAGCACCGCGGATGCAGGCCGGGCGCCGCAAGCCGGCCCAAGGCCGGCTTGCAGGCGCCCCTACGGCTTGCTCACCGGCTTGCACTTGCCGCTGCCGGTAATCGTGCCACAGCCCGTCTCGCAGTCGGCCTCGGCATTGTTCACGCCGCCGTCCGAACACTTCATGTGCTTCCCGTTGTTCGGTGTGCAGCGACCGCCGTCGACCGAAAGTTCATAGTTCTTGTCAGGGCACTCGAGCGTGCTGCTCGCGAAGGGCAGCGGATCCGGAGGCGTCCAGTCCACGGGAACGACCAGGCAGAACCCTTTGCCGAACACGGAGCCGCAGCCAGTCGCTGAAGCGCTGGCGCCGCTGCTCCCGTCGGGCGACGTGCACCGCATCTCGGGGCCCACCAAGGTGCACTGCCCGCCTTCCACGCCCGGAGACAGCGCGTAGAGCGTCCCCGTGCCGTTGTCCCAGACCGTCATCGGAACGGAGCCATCGGCGAGGGCCGACCCTGCGGCAGCCAGCCCGACGACGACGAGTGCGACGAACCATGTCCGCACCGTCCGGCCAACGTGTCGGTACATGATTTGTCCTCCTTTCCGAAGTCCATGTCGCGTTCCGGCCGGTTGCGACGTGAAAATTCTAGCCCCCCCCCGCGCGCAAACGTCAAGCTCGTCCCCGTGAGGCCCGCGCCCGCCCGGACCGCAGGACGAGACATGCCGCCTGGAAGCCCTCCCACGGACCGAGGTCGGGGCGCGTGAGCAGGCAGCGCGGCTCGCGCGGATCCGCAAGCGAGGCGGCTTCGGCGCCGAGCCGTGCCGGCGCGTCGTCCAGGTCGAACTCCGGATGACGCACGAGGAACGAGCGCACCTGCTCGATCCCCTCCTCCGGCTCGAGGCTGCACACCGCGTAGACCAGCCGCCCGCCGGGGGCGACGAGCCGCGCCGCGCCGTCGAGCAGCGCGCGCTGGAGCGCGGCGGCACGGGCCACGTCGCCGGCGGTCACGCGCACCCGGCGCTCGGGCCGGCGCCGCAACGTGCCCGTTCCCGAGCAGGGAGCGTCGAGCAGGACGGTCGCGAACCGCCCGCCGACGAGCGGCGGGGTGCGCGCGTCCGCGCGGACGAGCGCCACCGGGGACGGGAGGTCCGCGCCGGTCAGGCGCCGCGCCAGCGCCCGCGCCCGGCCGGGGTGCGGCTCGAGCGCGACGGTCGGCCCGGCGCGACGCCACGCCAGCAGCAGCGTCTTGCCTCCGGGTGCCGCCGCGAGGTCGGCAGCGGGCCCCTCCGGGGCGTCGGCGGCGAGCCGGGCGACGATCGCCGCTCCCTGGTCGACCGCCACCGACGGTCCGGCCACCGGCTCTCCGGCCTCGGGATCTCCGCGGACGATCTCACGTCCGCCGGGCACGAGGCCGGCGGCGGCGTCAGCGCGCCGCCCCCACGCCCGCAGATCGACGACGAACGGCCGCGCCGGCCGCGTCGTCGCCGCGGCGATCGCCGCCGCCGCGTCCTCCCCGAATGCGTCGCGCCAGCGCGCGAGCAGCCACCGCGGCACCGCGCGCAC
>RFIB01000338.1 GCA_003695625.1 Acidobacteriota bacterium
GCGGCCGGGCAGGCGGCCGGGTCCGCGTCGACGAGCACGACGAACCCGCCGTCCGGCGACGCCTCGGTCACCGCGCGGGCGCCACGGGAGACGACGAACCGCTGCACGTTGGAGCGGGCCAGCTCGTCGGCCACGAACAGCCGCAGCCGCGTCCGCCCCTGTTCGAAGAGCTCCTTGACCCGGAGCACCGGGCCGGGGCAGGCGAGCTGGCGCAGATCGACGTCGAGGCGGTCGGCCATCGGCGAAGCCTCAGCAGGGGGCGGAGTGCGGGATCAGGATAGCGCGGCGCGGAGGCCCCGCCAGCCCCGCTCAGCGCGGACGGGCGGACAGCGGGCCGGGCCGGCCGAGATGGAATCCCTGACCGAACGGAACGCCGAGCGCGACGAGCGCCCGCAGCTCCTCCTCGGTCTCGATGCCCTCGGCGATCGACGCGGCTCCCAGCGTCGCGACGGTGTCCTGGACGGCCCGCACCAGCCGCTGCCGCGCGACGTCGCTGTCGGCGGCGCGCACGAGCGCGATGTCGATCTTGGCGTACTCCGGCTCGAGTTCCATCAGCGTCGAGATGCTCGCCGGCGAGCTGCCGACGTCGTCGAGGGCGACGGCGATGCCGAGCGCGCGCAGCCGCTCGCGGGCCTCCCGCACCGCGCGCAGGTTGTGCAGGCAGGTCCGCTCCGACAGCTCGACGACGAGCTGCTCCGGCCGCAGCCCGAAGGTCGCCAGCAGGTGGCCGAGCTGGTCGCCCTGGAAGCGCGAGTCGAAGATCGCGCTGGGCAGCGTGTTGAGGAACAGCCGCTCCCCTTCGGGCAGGCGGTGCCGCACGCCACGCAGCGCCGCCATCCGGCACGCCACGTCCAGTTCCGAGATCAGCTCCTCGCGCTCGGCCGTGCGGAACACGTCGGCGGGGTTGCGCCACACGCCGTCGGCCGGGACACGCAGCAGCGCTTCGTGGCCGAGCACCGTGCGGTCGCGCAGCGAGACGATCGGCTGGTAGACGATCTCCAGATCGCGGCCGAGGATCATCCGCGTCAGGTCGTGCCGGCGCTGGCGGCGCGCGAGCCGCGAGAACAGCGCGGCGTCGTCCCGCGCGCGCTCGATGCCGGATTCGAGTTCGCGACGGAGCTGCGACGAGGCTCCGTGCAGCACGACCGCGTGACCGACGGGAACCTCCGGGATGTCGACCTGGCCGGACTGCCCGAGCCGGCTGCGCTGGGCGACGAGCGACTTCGACAGGGCTCCGGGCAGCGTCGGCAGCACGTCGACGAAGAACCGCAGGCTCGTCCGCGGCCGGAAGAACAGCACGAGCAGCTCGTCGAGGCGACTGTCGCCCTCGAGGACCATGTCGGAGGGAGTGAGGTGGGACTCGAGCGCCTTGCGGGTCAGGTGCGTCAGCGTCGTGGCGGCGCGACGCGCGGCGGCGTGGCCGTGGTGGCGCTCGACGGCGGCAAGAAATCGGGCGTCGACCGCGAGGATTCCCACGGCGCCGTGCTCGCCGAGCCGACGCAGGGCGAGGTCGAGGTCCGCCCGTGCCTGCTGTTCCCGCTGGGCCTCGACGTCCGCCGACGGAGGCCCGGCCATCGTGCCGGTTGCCATGCGCGCCTCTCCCGGAGGCCGGCCCGCGGGCCGGCCGTCACGGGCAAACATAGGTTCCCCGCCCGCTTCGGGCCGCCGCGGAAGGAAGGCGCGCCGCGCCCGCGAGGGGCGCGGCGCTGGTAGAGGAGGCTGCGTCCCTGCCACCGGTCGGCCTTCCGATCGGGTCGGCAGACCGTGCCGGCGCGGGGAACGATCTGGAGGACGGGACCCCTGGCCGGCTTCCCACCCCCACAGGGGACGCGTCCCGACGGCATGCACGCTGCGTGCCGGTCCGGCCCGAGGTCAGCGCGGCCCCGAACCTGTTCACGCGACGTGGGTTGGGGGCGACGGACGACCGGCCGCCGCGAGCGCCTGTCGCATGCCCGGGACAGGCACGCCGCTCCCGCTGCGCTCAGCGTCCCGGGCCCGGGACGTCGTCCTCCGGGACGGACAGCTCCGCGGTCCCGGCCGCCGGCCTCGACCACCAGGCGCGGAGCCTGGCGAACCCGCGGCGGATCCCGCGGGGCCGCGGCGAGAGATCCTCGAACTCGTGCTCGAGGTCCCGGCTGCGGCCGGCGACCGCGGCCGCCAGCCTCCGGGCGGCCTCGCGCCACATCGCCCGCGACCAGGGCTTGATCCCGACGCGGCGCGAGCGGAGGCTGCGGCAGCGCACCTGGGCCGCCTCGCCGAGCCGGATCGTCAGGATGCCGTTGGTCAGTCCCTGGCCGACGGGCCCGGCCAGCCGGGTCGTCCATGAGCCGGCGACCTCGGCCAGCGCGTCGGTCAGTCCGTCGGCGACCTTCTCGACGATTCCCGCCGTGGCCGCTACCGCGAGCACGTCGCGCACGATGCCGAGCGTGCCGGCGAGGCCGGGCCGCCCGTAGTAGAGCTTCGCCAGGCGCGCCATCAGCTCGACGTTGCGCAGCAGCGTGATCATCACGTCGAGCAGCGCCGACGGATTGACCGCGGTGAGCACGGCGATCTGGGTCGCGCTCTGCCAGATCTCGCGCCGCGCGCGGCGGTCGAGCGGCTCGAGCAGCAGGTCGATCTCCGCCTCGACCTCGGCGACGAGCACGGTGTCGTCCTCGGCGGTCCGGCCGAGCGCGAGCAGCCGTTCGAGCGCGCCGGGGATCCGCTGCCGCACCTCGAGCGGGAGCGCCTCGTTCGCCTCCTGGCGCGCGAGGTAGCGCTCGGCGAAGCGCAGGTAGGCGCGGCGCTGGCGCGGCGTCCAGCCCCGTTCGGGCGGCGGGAGGTCGGGCGGACGGACCACCGTCGGGATGCGGGCCCAGCGCACGCCGGCCCAGCCGAGAAACGCGAGCAGCGCGGCGAGGAGCGTCCCGGAGACCGTCCACGCCAGCCACGGATGGATGCGGGCGAGCAGCTCGTGCAGGTGGATCGCCTCGAGCAGGATCACCGCGCCGCCGACGAGGATCGCCGCGAGGGCGATCCGGCGCCCCCAGACCCAGCCCCGGCGCAGCAGCGACGAGAGGAAGGGCAGCGAACGGTCCGTGTCCGATGGTTCGCCGCGACTCATCCCCGAGAGGATACGCGCCGGACCTCCCCGGGGCTCAGGGTCGGTCCACGGGATGGTCGCTTCCGCCCGGTCCGGCGAACGGGTCGCGCGTCAGCTTGGCCAGCCGCTCGCGAGAGTACTGCTCGGACTCCTTGCGCGCCCTTTCGAGGTCCTCGCCGTGCTCGTGTGCGTAGAGCGACTCGGGCATCCAGCCGTTGATCCACGCCGGGTTCATCGGGTAGACGGCGGGGTTGAACACCGTCCAGTACATGTGCCAGACGAGGATCGCCAGCGTCGCGAGCCAGGCCTCCCAGTAGTGGATCATCAGTGCGACGTCGAACGATCCCTTGGGGAAGTACTGGACGAGTTCGTTGTCGAACCAGAGCATCAGGCCCGTCACGACCATCACGATCGTGCCCCAGATCAGCGCCCAGTACTCGGCCTTCTCGACGTAGCTGAAACGC
>RFIB01000339.1 GCA_003695625.1 Acidobacteriota bacterium
CCGCGGGCCCGCGCGCCCGGCTCGCCGCGCGATCCGCGGTCCGCCCCGTCCTCGACGCGGCGTCGTCCGTCCGGGCGCACCGCCCGCGATGCGCCGTCCCGGCCGGTCGCGCGTCCGGTCGCGCGCCGCGCCGTCGAGCCGTCGTCGCGCACGCCGAGGCTTCGGCCGGCGCGGCCCTCGGGCGCGCGCACGCTGCGCGCTCCGCGCAGCCGGCGCAGCTCGCCGGGGTCCACGTCGCGCGGGAGGTCGGCCGCACGGCGGGCGACCGCCGGCCGCGTCCGGGCCAGCTCGCTCGCCCTGCGGTAGATCCGCGAGCCGTCGAGATCGCGCACGCCGACGGACCGCGCGTTGCCGCGCGTGTGCCGCGCCGAGCGCGGCGGGATCACCGCCTCGCGGGCGATCACGCCGCGACGCAGGTCACGCGGGACGATCTTGTGGCGCGGCAGCCGGTGCACGTGGACCGGGGTGTGCCAGAAGTGGTGGTAGTCGACGAAGACCCACGGGAGCGGGTCGAAGAACGGGTCGTGCCAGACGACGCCGAACCGCGGCCCGACGTAGACCGGCCAGCCCCAGACGTCAATCGGCACCCAGCCGACCCAGCTCGGGCCGTAGTACCAGTAGACGTGCGCGGGCCGGAAGATCCGCCCCGGGATCCACGTCCAGCCGATCCCGATCGAGAAGTGCCAGCGTCCGTACCGGTAGACCGGCCAGCCCCAGGTCTCGACCGGGACCCACACCGGCCCGTACGGACCGTCGTCCCAGTAGCCGTAGCTGTAGGGCGCCCAGTCGTCGTCGTCGACCGAGGGCACCCAGGCCCAGCCGAGGTCGTCGAGATACACCCAGCGGCCGTTGGACGACAGCTCGCCGTAGTAGGGCCGGACCTCCTCGGGCAGCGCCTCGTACTCGGGGCCGCGTGCGGCGTGCATCCGGTACACGTCGTCCCGCTGGCGGACCCAGTCGTCGAACCGGTCGCGGATCAGCGCGTTGTAGGCATAGGGGCGACCGGGGCTTCGACCGCGCATCACCCGCAGGCGCTCGCCGCCGTACACGATGCGCGAGGCGCCCTCGCCGGCCACCTCGACCCGGCCGTACTCGACCGAGACCTTGACCACGTCGTGGGCGCCGACGTCGACGCGGAACGCCGACGGTTCGAGCGGGTAGACCGAGGCCGACGGCGTGTCGACACGGAACGCGTCGCCCCCCGCCGGCCGCGGCACGTCGGCCTGGATCGACCCGCGCTCGAGGGCGATCACCGTGACGGCGGACGAGCCGGTCGACGGGTCGGCCAGCGAGGCAAGCCGGAGCCAGGTCAGCCGGTCGATCCGCAGCAGCGAGCCGTCCGGAAGCTGCAGTTCGGCGCGCTGGCGCTCGGCGGTCTCGATCCGGTCCCCGGGGTAGACCGGGGCGTTGAAACCGACGTCCTCGGCGGTGCCGTCGACCCGGACCAGCCGCAGCCCGCCTTCCTCGAAGCGGACGCGGGCGAACGCCGGGACCGGCTCCTCCGCAGCGCCCTGCTCGAAGAACGAGGCGAACTCGACGTCGACCGGGCGGTCGGCGTCCTGCGCCCGGACCGCCGGCATGGCGACAAGCAGAACACCCGCGGCGATGGCGAGTCCGCGGAGAATCCGACTGCAGGACAGGACCGTGTTGCTGTGCATCGTCGTGCCTCGTCACGCCGCCGGGGCGGCGAGCCCCGGGACGGATGCGTCCGACCCGGTGGAAAGCAAGACGCGTACCGACCGCCGGGCAGTCGTCCCGTTCTTGCAACCTGTTGCAGAGCAACGCGTTGCGCGGGCCGCCCGGGCGGCGTCCGGGGGGAGTGCCCCGCAGGGCCGTCCGCTGGAGGGGACGATCGTCCCCGGCCGAGGTCGGACGATCCGCGCGCGGCCTGGGCCCGGCCGGCACCGGGTCCCGGGTGGAGGGGCTGCGCGGCCGCGTGCTAACTTGCCCGGAGCGCCCCCGGGCCGGGGCCCCCGCCGGAGAGAACGCCGGATGCCGATTCGACCGATCGTCGTGTACCCCCATCCCGTGCTGCTCGAGCCGACGATTCCGGTCGCGTCGTTCGACGACGACCTGCGCAGGCTGGTCGCCGACATGGTCGAGACGATGCACGCGGACCACGGCGTCGGTCTGGCGGCGAACCAGGTCGCCGACCGGCGACGGCTGTTCGTGCTCGACCTGTCGGGCGGCGAGGATCCCGACGCCGTGCGCGTGTTCGTCAACCCGGAGATCGTCGAGGAGCACGGGCGCCAGAGCGGGGAGGAGGGCTGCCTGTCGTTCCCCGGACTGTTCGAGGTGATCGAGCGGCCGGAGCGGATCGTGTTCCGCGCGCTCGACCTCGACGGCAACCCGATCGAGCAGACCGCGGAGGGGTTCTTCGCGCGGGCCGTCTGCCACGAGATCGACCACCTCGACGGGCGCGTGTTCCTCGAGCGGATGAGTCCCCTCAAGCGCCGGCTGGTCCGTCGCCGGATCGAGAAGCTGCGCCGCAGCGGGGAATGGCCCGAGCAGGTGCTCGCCGGCTGAGCGTCCCGCCGGTTCCGCGCCGGCGCGCCGTCCGGAGGACCAGCGGATGCGGGTCGTGTTCTTCGGGACGCCGGAGTGGGCCGTGCCCTCGCTCGAGGCGCTGGCCGCCGCCGGCCACGAGATCGCCGCGGTGGTCACCGCGCCGGACAGGCCCCGGGGCCGCTCGCGCACGCCCGCTCCGACGCCGGTCAGGCAGGCCGCGGACCGGCTCGGCGTGGCGCCCGTGCTCCAGCCGGCGACCCTGCGCGACGCGGCGGCGCGCGCGGCGATCCTCGAGCCGGATCCCGACGCCCTGGTCGTGGTGGCCTACGGGCGGATCCTGCCCGGCCGGCTGCTCGACGCGCCGCGTCACGGCGCGATCAACGTGCACTTCTCGCTGCTGCCGCGGCACCGGGGGGCGAGCCCCGTCCAGTGGGCGATCCTGTGCGGCGACCGGATCACCGGCGTCAGCACGATGCTCATGGACCGCGGGCTCGACACGGGTCCTGTCCTGCTCCAGCGCGAGACCCCGATCGGTCCGCGCGAGACGGCCCCGCAACTCGGCGAACGGCTTGCCCGGATCGGCGCGGAGCTTCTCGTCGAGACGCTCGAGGGGCTCGCGCGCGGCGCGCTCGAGCCGCGCCCGCAGGACGCCTCGCGCGCGAGCCTCGCACCGATGCTCAAGCCCGAGATGGGCCACGTCGACTGGCGGCGGACGGCGGTCGAGATCGACCGCCAGGTGCGCGCGTTCGCCGCGTGGCCGCCGGTCGTGTGTCGCGCCTCCGCCGGGCGGCTGCGGCTGCTCGAGGTGCTCCCGGCCGGCGAGGGGGCGGACGCTCCGCCGGGAACGGTCGTCGGCGTCGACCGCGAGGCGGTCCACGTCGCCTGCGGCGAGAACACCCTGCTCGCCCTGCTTGCCGTGCAGCCGGCCGGTCGCCGCGCGATGCGGGCGGTCGATGCGGTCCGGGGTCGGCTGATCCGGCCGGGCGAGCGGCTCGGCCGTCCCGACGACGATGCCGCGCCGTCCTGACGATCCGACGAGCGGTGCGCCCCGCGACGTCGTGCGCCCTGCGGCGCTCGAGGTGCTCGAGCGCGTCGAGCGCGGCGGCTGGTCGGACCGGCTCGTCCAGGCGCGCGCGGGACGGCTCGCCCGGCGCCGTGATCGCGCGCAGCTCACGCGGCTGGTCTACACGACGCTGCGCTGGCAGCCGGCGATCGACGAGCTGCTCGGCCGGCTGCCGGACGCCGCGCTCGAGCGCGCGGCGCTGCGC
>RFIB01000340.1 GCA_003695625.1 Acidobacteriota bacterium
AGCTGGCACCGGCCGGCGGAACGCTCCGCGTCACCGCGCGGTCCGCGGACGGCTCGCGCTGGGAGCGGTCGATCGACGTGCCGCCGGCGGACGAGCCTGGCGGCGGGGCGACCGGTCTGCCCCTCGGGGCGCTGTTCGGGCGCGAGCGCGTGGCCGATCTCGAGATGGCTCTCGCCGCCGCCGAGGAGACGGCGTCGAAGGAGCTGCTCGAGGTGATCGAGCAGACGGCCCTGCGCCACGGGATCGTCTCGCCGCGGACCAGCCTCGTCGCGATCTCCGACGAGCCTGCGGTCGACCCGACCGCGCCGCGGCGCCGGGTGCGGCTGGCCACCGGCCTGCCCGCCGGCGTGTCGGCGGAGGGCGTGGGGCTGGCAAGGCACGCACGGATCATGGCGACCAGGGAGTTGCCCGCATGTCCATACTTCATGGAGGCGACCGAGTTTCGGATATCCGACTCGTGGTTGCGTGTGAGTGCTCCTCCGCACGGACGCAGCTCCACCAGGCGGGAGGCTTCCGCCAGGATCGTCCTGCTCGAGCGTGATCGGCTGGTTCTCGAGTTCGATGTCGTCGACTGGGCGGTCGAGGTGCCCGAGGGTGAGGTGACGATCCGGCTCCGCGACCCCGAGGGCACAGTCGATCTGCCGGCCCGGATCGACCCCGACGGCAGCACCGGGCCGGGCTGCTGGTTCTCCGGGCGAACGATCCGGCTCGTGCTCCTCCTTGCCGAGGACCCCACGCCTGGCGGCGGCTGCAAGGACATCGTGGACAGGGCGCTCGCATCCGGCGAGGGCACGGTGGAGATCATCCCCGTCTCCGACCCGCGACCGGCGATGCCGGTGATGCGTCTCGCCCCTGCCGACTGAGCGACCGGAATGACGGCAGCGGGCATCGATGCGGTCTATCGCCGGGTCCAGCGCGGCGATCGCACCGCGTTCGTCGAGTGGGTGTGCGTCGCCGAGCCGTTCCTGCGGCGCTCGCTGCGGTCGTTCGCGCGCAGCGTCGACGTCGAGTCGATCGTGCAGGAGACGCTGCTGAGGATGTGGGTCGCGGCGCCGCGCATCCGGCTCGACCGCAGGGAGGCGTCGCTGCGCTACGCGGCCCGCGTCGGCCGGAATCTCGCGCTCGAGGAGTGTCGGCGCCACCGGATCGTCGACCCGGCCGGTGACGCGTCGGGCGAGCCGGCAGCCGACCCGCTCGAGCCTCCGGATCCCGCCCTGCGCCGGCTGATCGCCCGGTGTCTCGAGGCGCTGACGGCCCGCCCGCGGCGTGCGCTGCGCGCCCGGCTCGGGGCGCGAGGAGGCGAAACGGACGCCGATCTGGCCCGGCAGGTCGGCATGAAGCTCAACACGTTCCTGCAGAACGTCGGGCGCGCGCGCCGCCAGATGGCCGAGTGTCTCGAGCGCAACGGCGTGCCGGTCGAGAGGTTCATCCGATGACACGTGGGCGGCGCGAAGACGACCGCGAGCGCGCACGGCTGATCGAGCGTGTCGTCTCGGCCTGGCGGGACCGTGCTCCGGACGGACGGATCGTCCCGCCGGCCGAGTTCCTCGACCTGCCTGCCGGCGAACGGGAACTCGCGTACCGCGAGCAGCTCGTGGCGCGCGCCCTGGAGGCGGCATGGGATCCACGCGGCCTGAGCACGACGGGACGGCTCGTCGTCACGATCGCCCGGCGCCTCGGGCAGCTCGCGCCGCGAACCGGTCACGAGGGAGAGCACTGACGGCAGGTCCCGCGGAGGAGATCCGATGTCCGACAATCTCACCCTGGTCGAGTTCGAGAGCCTCTGCATCGGCTGGCCGACGAACGCGTCGCCGCCGGATCTTCACTGCATCATCTGCGGCCGGGTCGTCGTCGACATCTACGGGCTGCCGCACACGCCGGTGTGTCCTCATCTCGACCTCGTCTGGGGTGGTGGTGACCTCTGCTGGGTGCGGCCGGGGCTCGAGGAACTGGTCGCCGACGTCATGCGCCGGCGCGGCGACGCGATGATGCGCATGCGCGAGGAGGGCTTCATCGACGAGAGCGAGCTGCCTGACCCGATCGGTGCCGTCCTCGCCGCCGATACCGAGTACCCGCCACTCATCATCACGTTGCACACGTCGGGATTCGCCTGCGGTCCGATCGAGGACGTCTGTACCGTCGTGCTCAGGCCGACGCGCGGCGCGTGGCCGGGAGAACTCGACGAAGCGAACCCCGCCTGATCGCTCCGCGCGGACAACGACCGGGTTCGCGCAATCAGGGTCGAGGAGGCCCGCTCGCGCCGGGGTGGCGGAGGCCGCACCCGTTGCCGGGCAGCCCCGCGGCACGAACGCACCGGGCGGGCTGACGCTCGTACCGGAACGAGACGAGGGGGGCCCCTGTTGCTGGTCCGGCTCCGGTGCGCCGGATGGGCGGCGTTCAGGAGAACAGGAACTCGAGTTCCTCGGTCGTGAGCGAAGCCAGCGGGCCGCGCGTCTGGCGCAGCACGGCGTCGGCGAGCAGGCGCTTGCGGTCCTGCAGCTCGAGGACGCGCTCCTCGATCGTGTCGGCCGCCACGAGCCGGTACGCCGAAACGCGGTTCGCCTGCCCGATGCGGTGGCTGCGGTCGATGGCTTGGGCCTCCACCGAGGGGTTCCACCACGGGTCGAGCAGGAACACGTAGCTTGCGGCGGTCAGATTGAGGCCGAGGCCACCCGCCTTGAGGCTGATGAGGAACACGGGAAGTTCGTCGTCCTGCTGGAACTCCCGGACGACCTCCGCGCGGTGTCGTGTCCGGCCGTCGAGATAGGCATACGGGATCCCGCGATCCTCGAGCCGGCGGCGCACGATGGCCAGCAGCTTCGTGAACTGGGAGAAGACGAGCGCCTTGTGCCCCTCGGCCAGCAGCTGGTCGAGGCGCTCCTCGAGCAGGTCGAGCTTGGCGCTCGGCAGGTGCGTGCGGTCCGGATCGATCAGTCCGGGATGGCAGGCCGCCTGCCGGAGCCGGGTCAGGCCCTCGAGGATCAACGGGCCGGAGCGCCTGCGGTCTCCGCTTGCCAGTGCCTCGCGGATCCTGGCGCGGTAGTGACGCTGCAGCTCGCGATAGAGACTGCGCTGCGTCCGGCCCAGTTCGCACTGGAGGGTCTGTTCGCTGCGCTCGGGAAGCTCCGGGGCGACTTCCTGCTTGGTTCTCCGCAGCAGGAACGGTCTCACGGCCCTGCTGAGGACTTCCCTGGTCGGCTCGTCGAGTTCCGAGTGGGCGCGGGACAGGTTCCGGAGGACCGTCGAGCGGCCGAAGAGGCCCGGGTTGAGGAAATCGAGCAGGGTCCACAGTTCGCCGAGGTGGTTCTCGACGGGGGTGCCGCTGAGCGCCAGCCGCTCGACCGCGTCGAGCCGGCGGACCGCCGCCGAGATCTTCGTCCGGGCGTTCTTGATCGCCTGTGCCTCGTCGAGCACGACCAGCCGGAACGGCACCGAGCTCAGCAGCTCGAGATCCCGCAGCAGCGTGCCGTAGGTCGTCAGCACGACGTCGGCGTCCTGCAACGGCCCGGCTTCGCGTGTCCGACCGGCTCCGTGGTGGACGAGCACGTCGAGCTGCGGCGTGAAGCGGGAGGCCTCGCTCTTCCAGTTCTGCAGCACCGAGCGCGGCGCGAGGACGAGCGACGTCCGCCGCTCGCCGCGCCTGCGCCTGTTCCGGCGTGCCTGCAGCAGCGCGAGCGTCTGGATCGTCTTGCCCAGTCCCATGTCATCCGCCAGGCACCCGCCGAGTCCGAGATCGGTGACGGCCTTCATCCACGCCACCCCCTCGGCCTGGTAGGGACGCAGGGCCCCGCGGAACCCCCGCGGCGAGGCGGCCGGTCGGATGCGGCCGAGCCGCCGGACGCGCCGCAGCGCGCGATCGAACGTCCTGTCCCGTTCGACGCCCGGGACGCCCTCGAGCACCGCGCCGAGCACGCCGACCTGACTCCTCGCGAAGCGAAGCGTCCCGCCGCCTGCCGCGTCCGGCTTCCCCGGCCGGTCGCCGGCGAACGCCTCGGCCAGCCGAAGGCGTCCGAGCCATTCCTCCGGTGACAGCCCCCAGCTTCCGTCGGACAGGCGCACGAGCGGAAGGCTGCCCTGACGGGCGGCGAGCAGCCGGGGCAGGGGGATCTCCTCGCCGTCGTAGTCGACGCTCGCCTCGAGTTCGAACCAGTCGATGCCCGAGCTGACGCTGGCCGACGGCCGGCCCCGGGGCCGGATCGGCTTCGACTCCGCCTCGACGCGCCAGCCCTCGCCGAGAAGGGTCTCGACGGTCTCGGCGAACGAGCCGACCGGCAAGCGGCGCGTGACCCGTTCGCCGGCCGACAGGTCGGCGGCGGTCACGCCGAGCGAGTCCAGGCGTTCCCGGGCGTGCTGCTCGGCGCGGCGATCGCGGACGATCTCGCGGCGCCGGTCGGGCTGGCGGAGCACCGGTCCGGCGAGGTCCTCCGCCGCCCGCATGTCCTCGTAGGCGAACGCCAGTCGCGCGCGCAGCGTGTCCCCGCGCGTCGTGGTCTCGGGAAGCGACACCTCGAGAACGGGAATGGGCACGCCCCGGACCCGCTCGATCGCCAGCTCCGGCGGGAGCTGCATCCGGGGCGGGTCCGGCAGGCTCAGCAGCTCCGACACGAACCGCGGGCCGTCCCGGCGCGGCAGGGCGGGGCGGATGCCGACCATCATCGCGCCGAGCAGATCGATCGCGCCGCGGTGTTGCAGGACGGCGACCCGATCCTGCGTGAACATGATCCTGTCGAAGACGAGCCTGACCTCCGAGGCCTCGAGCCGCTCCTCGCCCCGGACGAGGGAACCGCGCAGTTCGTAGTCGGCGGGCGTGTCGCCTTCGGCGAGCGCGATCTCGAGCTGCCAGGCAGGCCCCTCGTCCCAGGAGAGCCACGGGCCCGTTGCGGACGGCTCCCCGCTCGGAGAGGACAGGCACAGGCGGCCGGTCGCACAGAGCCGGGGGAGCAGCGTCTCGGCACGCCCGCTGTCCAGGGCAACGATGTCGTCGCGCCATGCCAGCGTCCACGGCGCAGAGATGCTCTGCTGGATGTCGCACAGCAGCGGGGCGAGCCGCCGGTCGGCGGCATCGAGCTCCCCAAGCCTGCGCCGAGCGATCTCGGCCAGGCGCGCCGGTCTCGGCGCGCCCCAGCCGCCGCGCTTGAGACGTCGCTGCCGGAGCAGGGCAACGACCAGGTACCCCGCCTGCCCGGACCCGGTGACGTCGATCTCGTAGATCAGGCGCAGCGGCGCGCCGTCCTTCGACGAAGCCTGGGAGGCTCGCATCCTGCCCGGGAGCTGCGACCAGGCGATCGGCTGGTAATCGCCGGCGTCCGGCCCGCGACGTACCAGCTCCTCGAGGCGTTCGATCTCGCCCGCCTCCGCATTGCGCAGAACCTCGGCCTGCCGCGCTCCGCCGAGATGCCCGAGGGAGAACGCCTCGGACAGCACGGCCCAGACGTGCTTGCACGGATCGTACGAGCGACGGGACCACGGACAGGTGCAGGCCGAGAGCAGTTCCGCAGTCTCGGGATGGACAGCCAGGCGCACCGTGTAGAGAACGCTGCCCTGCACCGCTGCCTCGACGAAGGCGTCGTTGCCGGAGACGATCCTGACCCGGCCATGCCGGCGGTATTCGTCGCCGCGGTGGCGGAAACGCGCGGGGACCCAGTGGGCGAGGTGGCGGGGAACCGACGTGAGCGACATGGCAGATCCCTGGCGGCGAACGATCGAAGTTAGCACAGCCCGCGCTGATGCGCGGCGGCCATGGCC
>RFIB01000341.1 GCA_003695625.1 Acidobacteriota bacterium
CCGAACAGGCCGCGCAGCCCCTCGAGGCTCAGTCCCCACGAGTTGGGCACGACCATCACGACCGGCCCGCTGCCGTGGACCTCGTAGTGGATCGTGCGGCCGCCGACCTGTTCGACGAACGATCCGTTCTCGAGCGATTCCATCGTCGTCTCCGGGGTTCCGGGCTGTTCCCGCCCGCCGCAGGCCAGGCAGGCGAGCAGCGGCACGATGCACGCCGCAGCCGTCAGCACGCGCTGGGTCATCTCGTCCTCCATGGGCTAGCCGCCATCGTACTCCCACCCGGGCGCGTGCGGGGCGCTGCCGGACGATCCGCGCCGACCGCCGGGACGCCGTCCACGGCGACGTCCCGGTGGCCGGACACCGCTAGTGTCCGAGCGGACCCTCGCCGACGATGTTCACCGCCCGCACCAGGTGGAAGCGCGCCGCGCCCGGCGGCGGCGGCGTGAAGTGATCCTCCCACCAGGTGTGCACGGTCGAGTCGGCCGTGGTCCACGGCCCTTGCGGCGCGTCGGCGACGAGCACCTCGTAATGCTCCGCGAGATCGACCGGCCGCCACGTCAGCGTGCCCTCGTCGACCCAGCGCAGCCCGACCACCTCGCCGACGAAGCCCGGCAGGATCCGTTGCCGGTTGACGAACGGAAGTGCCCCGGCCGCCGCGGGGTCCTCGCCGCGCCACGCGACCGCGGCGCCGTCACGGGTCATCGCGGCCGACGTGGCCCGCTCCGCCCACGGCCCCCGATTGACGTCCAGCGGCACGGGCGTGCCCCACGAACCCGGCGTGCCGAACAGCCGCGACGTGTTGACGAGCAACCGGCCGCCGGGCTGGTCGTGCGGCAGCGTGTCGTACCACGCCGCGAACGCGCGCCCGTCGGCGGTCATCGCGGCGACGAGGTCGCTGTCGGCGCCGAAGCCGCCGGTGTCGATCGGTTCGTCCGCCGCGAACCACGTGCGCCCGCCGTCGAGCGAGCCGTTGACCCACGCGCTCGACTCCGGACGGCCGTCGAGCCACGCGACCAGGTAATGCCCGACGCCGTCGGTGACCACGTGCGGTTCGCGGGCCACGGACGCGCCCGGCGGGTCGGTGACGTCGAGCCGGATCGCGCCGCCCCAGGTCTGGCCGGAGTCGTGGCTGACCCTGACGACGACGTCGTGGAATTCGGGCGTCGACGGCGGGATCGTGTCCTCGACCCACGCCACGAGGACGTTGCCGAGATCGTCCGCGGCCACGGACGGGCTCTGCGCGGCGACGTCGTCGGCCGAGAGCATCACGCTGTCGAGCGACTGGGCGAAGTCGTCGGAATAGATCAGCCATGTCTGCATCCAGACCGGCCAGTCGCGCCAGCGCTGGAAGACGATGTAGACGCCCCCGGAGGGAGTGCACGCGATCCGCGGATCACGGTGGTCGTCGAACAGGAAGCCGGAGAGTTCCTGCTCACCCGACCACGTTGCCCCGAAGTCGGCCGAGCGGTTGAAGTAGATCCGGTCCTCCTCGAGGCGGTGATCCTGCCACACGGCGTAGACGTGGCCGTCGTCGAGCGCGCAGAGTCCGATGTTCCAGTTCCAACCGCCCTGCGGCGTCGACGGCGAGTCGAGCCGCACCGGGTCCGACCACGTCGTCGCCCCGTCGAGCGAGCGGCTGAACATGATCCCGATCCCGCCCTCGTCCGCGACCGCCGCCCACGCGGCGTAGACGATCTCGCGTCCCGCCGTCGCCAGCGCCGGCTCGTCCTCGTCCTTCTGTCCGGGGATGTCCGCGGTGATCACCACCGGCGGGTCCGGCCACCACGCACCGTCGTCGTCGGAGCGGGCCACATGGATGCGGTGATCGGCAAGCTCGGCGACCTTCGCGCGCCAGGCGGTGTAGACACGTCCCCCGCCGGCGTACGCCATCGCGGAGCGGTCGGCGTCGATCGCCGGATCCTCTCCGTGCAGCGGGTCCTCGCCCACGCAGGCGTCGCCCTCGGCCCGGCTCGGCTCGAGCGGCGGCTCGACCGACCAGCCGAGGTACGCGCGGCCGGCCTGGTCGCAGCCGAGGCCCGGTGCGGACGTGACGGTGCCGGCCGGCGCCTCGCCGGGGTACATCTCGTGGTCGAACCAGCTCGCGCCGCCGTCGAGCGAGCCGACGAGCGCGTTGCAGCTCAGCCGTCCCGTGCGCCTCACGTCGTACGCCGCGAACACGTGGTCCGGATCGCCGGAGCACAGGCGCGGCTCGCGGCTCTCGTCCCCGGGTGCGAGGCCGCGGTCGACCCGCAGCTCCGTGTCGTGAAGCAGGCGCCAGGTTCCGTCGGGCCGACGAGTCGCCGCGTTGTAGTAGATCGCGTCCTCGCCGGGGATCGTCGTCGCACCCTGCCAGAGCAGTCGCAGCCACTCGATCGGCACCGGTCCCGGCGGCTCGTCGCGCAGGGCCAGACCGACATCGAGCGCGGCGATCGGGCCGGGCAGCCGGCTGGCCTGCCAGGCGAACCCCCACTGCGCGCCGCCGTCGTCCGAGGCGTTGATCTCGACCGCCCCGTCGCCTTCGATCCAGGCCGCGTACGCGGTGCCGCCCGGACCGATCGCCGCCTGCGGGAGGCGGTCGCTCTCGAGCAGCGGGTACTCCTCGGGATCGACGCGCACGTCCTCGGCCAGCCAGCTCGCACCGCCGTTGCGGGTCACGTTGCCGCGGATCTCGGCTTCCGTCGCGCCCGGCGGCGTCTCCTCCCATACGACCAGCGCGTGGTCGTCGTCGAACGGGTCGATGGCGACGTCCGGACGCCGCGAGAGCGAACTGCCCGGCGCCGAGCCGGTGTCGACGCGCCGCGGAGCGCTCCACGTCTCGCCGCGGTCGCGCGTGCTGGCGACATAGATGTCCTCGCGCCCGTCGATCGCGTCGGCCCAGGCGACGTGCGCGGTGCCGTCGCGATGACATGCCAGCGCCGGGTCGAACAGCGGCCGCACGCGACCCGGCGAGACGAGCACCGGCGCGGACCAGCTCGCGCCGCGGTCGTGCGAGACGGCGACGTACACCTGCGCGCCCGCGCCCGCGGCGCTCTGCTCGCGCCACGCGACGTAGACGTCGGTATCCAGCGCCATCCACCAGCGGCCGGTCGCGCAGACGCGCACGTCGTGCACGGAGACGTCGCCCACCGGATGCTCGACCACCGGCGTCGTCACGTAGCTCCGCCCGTCGTCGTGGGACACCGCGACGAGAACGGCCGAGCGCCGTTCGTCGACCAGCGCGGTGAACACGCCGCCGTAGCCGTCCGCCGCGGTGGCCGCCTCGACCGCGCCCCGGCCATCGTCGAGGCGCGGGTTGGTCGCCAGCAGGTCGGCGGCGTACGTCGCGACGGACGTCGTCACGACGAGAAGCGTCAGGAGCGTGAGGGATCGTGCGAGCGTGCGGATCGTCGGCGGCCGCGAGCGGCGCCACCTGTAGTGGAAGCGTCTCATCGTTCCTCCCCGCGCGACCGGAGGCCGCGCTCCGCCGTTGCCGGCGGAAAGCCGACCCGGACGATCCCGCGCGATCACGGGCGTCCACGGCGCTCGGTTCGGAACGGCGGGCCGGGGCGCGGATGCGCCCGGCGCGACGGGACCCTCCTGGTCCGTGATGGAATCCGTGCTGCCTCGCCGTTCAGGCTAGCGCTCCCCGTTGCGACATGTCAATGCTGATCGGGGCGCGAAAGCATCGTCAAACTGCAATCAGTCGTCAGGCAAGCCGGCGCTTTCGCCTGACCGGTGAATCAGGCGGCCCAGGGCCTGCACGTCCGGGCAAACGAATCGAGGCCCGGTCGTTGTAGCATGCGCGCAGGACAGCCGCGTCTCCGGGGCGGCGCGGCAGGGAGGGACCGCGGATGAACGTCAGACAGTGGGTCGATCGGGGAGCGCAGATCCTGCTGGGACTGATCTTCTTCGTCTTCGGGCTCAACGGATTCTTCCACTTCCTGCCGATGCCCGAGATGTCGCCCGAGGCGGGATCGTTCCTCGGGGCGCTGGCCGGCACCGGCTACTTCTTCCCGGTGCTCAAGCTGGTCGAGACGGTCTCCGGTGCGCTGCTGCTGGTCAACCGCTTCGTGCCGCTCGCCCTGGTGCTGCTCGCCCCGGTGGTCGTGCAGATCTTCCTGTTCCACGCCTTCCTCGATCCGGCGGGCCTGCCGCTGGCGATCGTGATCGTGATCCTCGAGGCGTACCTCGGCTTCTTCGTCTACCGCAGGAGCTTCGACGGCGTGCTGAGGGCGACGCCGTAGGCGCGGCCTGCCGGCCGCAACGGACGTGACGATGAACTGCCCGGCGTGCGGAAAGCCTCTGTCGGAGCGCGTGGTCGAAGGTGTCGCGGTCGACGTGTGCCGGCACGGCTGCGGCGGCCTGTGGTTCGATGCGGGCGAACTGCAGCGGTTCGACGAACCGGACGAGCCCGGCGCCGGGGAGCTCGATGCGTCTTCCGCCGGCGCGAGTCCGCCGCCGCGCCGGGACCGGCCTCTGCCCTGTCCGCGTTGCCGAGGGTCCCGGATGATGCGTCGCTGGTGGAGCGTGCGGCGCCAGGTCGAGATCGACGAGTGCCCGACGTGCGGCGGCATCTGGCTCGACCGCGGCGAACTCGCCGCACTGCGCGCGCTGTTCGCCTCCGAGGACGAGCGGCGCGCCGAGGCCCGCCGGCTCGCCGAGTCGCTGCTCGCCGGCCGCCCGCGCGCCTCGGGCCGGCGGTTCAGCACGGGAGCGCTCGAGCGCGCGCAGCGCGTCGTCGGATCGCTGCCGTTTCTCGATCCGGACGAGAGCGCGCCGCCGGGGTGAGGGGCGAAGGTCGGCTGCGCACGGGACCCGGTTGCGGTGAGCGAAGGGATAGAATGCCGAGCAGGACGGCAAGCCTGCGACCTCGAGGAGAAACCGATGTCCAACGAGGGATACCACGAAGCGATCGATGAGCTGAAGGACGAGACGCGCGACATGCACCGCGCGATCGTTTCTCTCATGGAGGAACTCGAGGCGGTCGACTGGTACAACCAGCGCGTCGACGCCTGCCGCGACGAGGCGCTCCGCGCGATCCTCGCCCACAACCGCGACGAGGAGAAGGAACACGCCGCGATGCTGCTCGAGTGGATCCGTCGCCGCGACGCCACCTTCAGCGCCGAGCTGAAGGACTACCTGTTCACCGACAAGCCGATCGCCCACGACTGACTGCCCGGCGTGCGGATAAGCGCTGGCTTAGTGGCTCGCTGAAGGCCTCGCCTTGCCGCGCAGCACTCTCAGGCTAGGGAGACGCTGCCAGCACCCTCTCGAGCCACGGCCCGAC
>RFIB01000011.1 GCA_003695625.1 Acidobacteriota bacterium
GCGATGCCCTGTGGGCGCGGCGGGTCGAGCTGGCGGGCCTGCGCGGTCCGGACGAACTGCTCGCGATCGTGCTCGCCCGGCACGAGGACCGGCCCGACGACGACGAGGCGGCGCTCGAGGCGGCGCGGCTGCTCGTCGAGCGCGGCCGCGAGCCGGAGCGCGCCGAGGCGATCGCGCGGGCGCTGGCCGAGCGGCTGCCCGACGACCCGCGGCCCGCGGGGCTGCTGGCCCGGATCGCCCTGGCCCGGGGCCGGCTCGACGAGGCCGCCGAATGGGTCTCGCGGGCGATCGCGATCGACCCGCACGATCTCGATCTGCGCGAGCTGCGGCTCCGGATCGAGCTGGCCCGTCGCGCCGATGCCGACTGATGCCGGCGGTGGTGACCGGCGGCGCGCCCGGGCAAACCGGGGGCAGGAGGTGTCCATCCGCCTGGCCCGACTCCCGCTGCTCGCCGCCGCGCTGACGCTGATCGCGGCTCCGGCCCCCCGGGCCGTCGCCGAGGACGCCGCGTGGCTGCGCGAGGAGGTGTTCCGGCGCATCGACCGCGGTGTCGCCGCGCTGCGCGCCGGCGACCCGCTCGCCGCCGAGGAGGATGCCTGCTGGGCCTACCGGCGCGCGCTGAACAACCACGCGGCGGCGTGGTACTGCGGTCGCGCCGCCCTCGGCGCGCGCCACTTCGACCTCGCCATCGAGGCGCTCGAGCTGGCGGTCGAGCTGCAGCCGAAGCACCTCGGCAGCGGTCTCGACCTCGGCCGCGCCTACCTCGCCGCCGGCGACGTCAACCGGGCCCGCGCGGCGTTCTTCCGGCTGCTCGGCATCCGCCGCGACTACTCGCCGGCGTATGTCGGACTCGCGCAGCTCGCCGAACGCACCGGCGACGACGAGCGCGCGCTCGAGCTGTACGCCCAGGCGATCGAGGCCAACCCGGCCGACGCGTTCGCGCGACTCCGGCGCGGCGAGCTGCACCTGCGACGCGGCCGGATCGACGACGCGCTGGCCGACATCCGCGAGGCGGCGCGCCTGCGCCCCGACGACGCCGAGATCGAGATCGGCCTCGCCCAGGTGCTGCTGCGCGCCGGCCTGCTCGACGAGGCGCTCGGCGCGGCGCGCGCGGCGCTGGCGATCAGCCCGGCGAGCCCCGTGGCCCATGCGGTGCTCGCCGCGGTCTTCGCCCGCAAGGGGGCGCTGGTCGAGGCCGAGGAGGAGGCGCGGCGCGCCCTCGAGCGGCATCCGGTCGATCCGGCGCCGCGGCTCGTGCTCGCCGAGGTGCTCGGACGGACGGGACGGCTCGACGAGGCCCTCGCCGTGCTCGAGCACCCGGACGAGAGCGTGCTGACTCCCGACGAGCGCGCGGCGCTCGAGCGCGAGCGCGCGCGCTGGAGCGCGCGGCGCCGGCAGATCGCCGAGCTGACCGCGCGGGTCGAGGCGGGCGAGGCGGGCGCCGCCGAGCTGCTCGTGCTGGCCGAGGCCGAGCTGGAGACCGGCCGGGCCGGGCGCGCGGTCGAGCTGGCCCGCCGGGCCGTCGAGGCGGGCCTGCCCGAGCCGGACCTGGCGCGCCGCGCGGCCCGCGTGCTCGGCCGGGCGGGCCGGCTGCTCGAGGCCGAGCGGGTCCTCGCCCCGCTGGTCGACGCGGGCGTCGCCGGCCCGGTCGATCTGGCGAACCTCGGCGTGATCCGCGAGCGGACCGGCGATCCGGACGGCGCCGCCGAGGCCTACCGGCAGGCGCTCGCCGCCTCGCCGCCGCGGCGCGTCGCCATCGCGGCCCGCGCCGGGCTGGCCCGGCTGGCGATCGACCGCGGCGACGCCGACACCGCGCGCGAGCAGCTCGAGGCGCTGCTCGCCCTCGGACCGCCGACCGATGTCGCCGCCCGTGCCCGGCTCGCTCTCGAGCGGCTCGGACGGCCGGTCGCGGCCGCGCCGGCGGAGGGAGAGGCACCGTGAGGACGTCGCGCCGCCCGGTCGTCGCCGCGATCCTGCTGCTCGTCGCCGTGCTCGGCGTCGCGCCGGCCGCCGGCCAGGATCTCGACGTGCGCCGCGGCTTCGCGGTGCGCATCGTCGAGCCGCCCAACGAGGACATCGTCTCCGGACCGACGAAGATCGTCGCCGAGGTCGAGGCGCGCGATCCGGCCAACGTCGTCAAGCTCGAGTTCTTCATCGACGACGAGCTGGTGTTCACCGACGCCGAGCCTCCGTACCAGCTCGTGCACGACTTCGGCGTCAAGGCCGGCGTGCACGTCATCCGCGTCGTCGCCCATCACCGCTCGGGCGTGACGGTCTCGGACTTCGTCGTCACGCGGGCGCTGGACATCAACTACGTCGTCAACGTCCAGCGCGTCGTGCTCGACGTCGCCGTGCGCGACCGCGACCGGCGCCTCGTGCCCGGCCTGCCCCCCGACGCATTCCGCGTGTTCGAGGACGGGCGCGAGCAGCGGATCATCGAGGTCTCGCCCGAGGAGCGACCGATCCTCGTCGGGCTGCTGCTCGACTCGTCCGGCTCGATGCGCGAGCGGATCGAGGACGCGCAGACCGCCGGCTGCCGCTTCGTCGAGCAGCTGCGGGACGACGACCGCGCGTTCGTGATCGACTTCGACGAGGCGGTCTACCTGCTCGAGGAGACGACCTCGGACCGCGAGCGGCTGTGCGCGTCGATCCGCTCGACGGAGGCGATCGGCGGCACGGCGCTCTACGACGCGATCCACGCCGCGTTCCGGGTGATCAACCGGATCCCGGCGGAGCGCAAGGCGTTCGTGATCCTCTCCGACGGCGAGGACACCAGCTCGTCGATCAAGTTCGAGAAGCTGCGCGAGGAGGCACTGGCCAGCGAGGTGACGATCTACGCGATCGGCCTCGATGTCGGCGCCGGCGAGGCGCGCTCGGTGCTGCGGCGACTGTCCGACGACACCGGCGGGCGCGCGTGGTTCGTCAAGCGTTCGGAGGACCTCGAGGAGACGTACGCGAAGATCGCCGAGGAGCTGCGCAGCCTGTACCAGGTCGTCTACGCGTCCGACCACGACCTCGACGGCTCGTTCGTCCGGGTCCAGGTGCAGGTCGTCGACGCCGAGGGACGCAAGCTCGACGTGCGCCACCGCCGCGGCTACTACGCGATGCCGTGAGACAGGATCGACCGATGCGCCGACCGACCGCCGTTGTCGTCTGCCTGCTTGCCGCGGCCGCGGCCGTTCCCGCGGCCGACGGTCCCCCCGCCGGCCGCCTGCGCGGCGAGATCAAGCGCGACCGGCTGCACGCGGTCGCCGGGGCGACGGTCGTCGCCGTGCGCGAGGAGCCGCCCCCGGCGCTGGCCGTCACGCTGTCCGACCGGCGCGGCGCGTTCGCGTTCGACGGGCTCGAGCCGGGCGCCTGGACGGTGCTCGCGGCCGAGGGCGGGGTGCTCATCGGCCGCGTGCCCGGCGTGGCGGTCCGCGGACCGTTCCGCGCCGTGGCCGACGTCGAGGCCGGTGCGCCGGCCGGCGAGCGCCTGCGCGTCGCGCTGCCCGCCGGCGACGGGCCGTGCGCGGTGGCGGTGCGGGCGGTCGATCCGCGCTTCCGGCCGATGTCCGGTGTGCTGGTCGAGGTCGAGCCGGTGGCGCACCGCGCCGATCCGGTGGCGGCGCGCACCGGGCAGGACGGCGAGGCCCGCTTCGGGCCGGTCGCCTGCGGCGCGTGGCGTGTCCGGGCGGCCCGCGCCGGCTGGATCACGCTCGCGCTGCCCGAGGTGAGCTGGCCCGCCGGCGAGGCGCGCATCCTGCTCCGGCTGCTGCCGGTCGACCGCGAGACGCCGCCGCCGCTCGACGAGCTGCTGCCGCCCCCCGAGCTGCTCGAGCCGGCTACGGAGCCTGCTCGAGAATCTTCATCGACTCGATCTTGAGCGTGCGCTCCGGCAGGTCGGTGAACGGCGGGTCGAGACGCCTGGTCTTCGTGCTCGCCATGAAGTCGATCACCTGCTGCCCCTTGACGACCTTGCCGAACACGGCGTAGCCGTCCGGGCTCTCCGGACGGGCGCCCGGGTCGAGGAACGTGTTGTCGGCCAGGTTGATGTAGAACTGGCTCGTCGCCGAGTTCGGGTCGTTGGTCCGCGCCATCGCGATCGTGTACTTGCGGTTCGACTTCTTCGCCTCGAGCGGGATCGGCTCGTGGGTCGGCTTCTCCTTCAGGTCCTCGGTGTAGCCGCCGCCCTGGATCACGAACCCGGGAGCGAGGCGGTGGAAGATCGTGCCGTCGTAGAAACCCTCGCGCACGTAGCGCAGGAAGTTCTCGACCGTCTTCGGCGCCACGTCGGGCCACAGCTCGAGAACGACCGTCCCCGCGTTGGTCTTCATCTCGACGAGCACCTTGTTCCCCGACTCGGCGGCCGGGCCGGCGGCGACGGACAGGGCGAGGGCCGCGGCGGCGGCGAGGGCGAAACGGATCGTCGTGCGTCGGGTCATCGTCAGGCTCCTTCCACGTCGTCCCCGGGGACCGGACGCGCATTGTACCGCCGGCTCGACGGGACCGGGCCGGCTCCCTACGTTTGCCATGCGGGGAGGAGGGTCGGCGAGGTCTGTCCGTGGCACAGCTCGATCGGTTCTTCTACGTGCTGTACGAGCGGGAGGCGCGCGAACTCAAGCTCGTCTCCGGCGAGCCTCCGCGGCTGCTGTTCGACCAGGGGCCGCGGCCGGCGTCGAGCGCCCGGCCGGGGACCGAGCAGCTGCTCGGCCTGCTCGCCGAGATCCTCGGCCAGGAGCGCGTCGAGGCGTTCCGGGCCCAGGGGACGATCGGCACCCGGATCGAGCGGCCCGGCCTGCCGATCCCGCTGGTGCTCGCCGGCAAGGTGACCGACGACGGGCGCATCGAGCTGGTCTTCCGGCCGCTGGCGGCGGGCGGCACGCCCCCGGCGGCCCCTGCCGCCAAGGCGCCCCCGGCGGCCGCTCCGGCGCCCCC
>RFIB01000342.1 GCA_003695625.1 Acidobacteriota bacterium
ACGCGGCGAAGGCGACCACCTGCGCCGCGTCGCGAAGCGTCCACGGGACGCCCCACACGACGACGCGCTCGTCGTCCGCGCCCTCCGGCGCCCGCCAGGCGGCGAACATCTCCTCGCCCGCACGGACCCCGACCGCCACCGCCTGGTCGTCGACCCGCAGCCGCGCCGCGCCCGCCCCGCCCTGCCGGACGACGCGCGTCGCCGAGAGGACCTCGAGCCGCGGCGGCCGGAAGCGGACCGGGTACTCGCGGACCAGCTCGACGACCGGTGATCCGCGCAGCAGGCCGGCGGGACGCTCGGCGACGAGCCGCACGCGCGCGGTCCCCTCGGCGAGCCAGTCCGGCTCGCCGCGTGCCGCCCGCGCCCGCAGCGTCGCCCGGCGCGGCTCGGCGCGCTGCCAGAAGCGGAACGTCGACGGGCCGTGCAGCTCCGCCTCGGCGAGCGTCTCCGATCGGCCGTCCTGCTCGATCTCGAGCCGGACGAGCACGTCGCCGCGAACGACCATGCCGTCGGCACTGGCCTCGAAGGTCGTCCCCGGCACCCCGATCGCCGCGCGGTCCGCAGAGAGCGCAAGCCGCGGTTCGGGCGCCAGCCACAGGGCACCCCACGCTCCCCACGCGACCAGCGCGAGACCGAGCAGCGCCACGGCGAGCCGCCCCCGACGTGTTCGCCCCTGCCGAGCCATCGAGCGTCCTTTCGGCGGTTCGTTCCCGGTCGGGCGGGCCGGGACGGATCACGGGACGGCGGCGCCGCCCCGGGCCGCCGATTATCGCGGAATCCGGCCGGCGGAGCGATCCGTCGCGCGGGCCGCCCGCCGGTCGGCCTGCGCGATAATGCCCGCGATGACCGCTCCGCGCAGCGAGCCGCCGGCGGCGCCGGCGCCCGGCTGGACTCCCGGCTCCTTTCTCGTCGCTCTCGCGCGCCTGATGGCCCGCCGCGTGCGGGAGGACGGCTGCCTCGAGGTCGCGGGGAGCCTGGCGTTCGTCACGGCGCTCGCGCTGGTCCCCGCCGCTGCGGTCGTGCTCGCCATCCTCGGCCTCGTTCCGGCGTTCGCGCCGTGGACCGACGAGGTGGTCGACTTCCTGTTCCGTTCGTTCGTGCCCGCCGGCGGCGAGGTGATCAAGCAGCATGTCGTCGACCTCGCCGCGCGGGCCAGCCGCCTCGGCGCGCTCGGCCTCATCCTGCTGACGGTCAGCGTGCTCGTCGCGATGTCGACGGTCGAGGCGAAGATCAACGACATCTGGCGCATCCGCCGGCGGCGGCCGCTGATCCAGCGGCTGCTGGTCTACTGGGCGATGCTCTCGCTGGGCCCTCTGCTGCTGCTCGGAGGCCTGGCGGCGACGTCGTATCTCGTCTCGCTGGCGCTCGACGACCGGACGGTGCACCTGTGGACCGGTCTGGTGCTCCGCGCGCTGCCGTGGATAACGTCGTTCCTGCTGTTCCTGATGCTCTACGCGGTGGTCCCGGCGCGGCGCGTCCCCCTGTCCCGCGCCGGACTCGCCGCCGCGCTGGCTGCCTCGGCGTTCGAGATCACGAAACACTTCTTCGCGGTCGCGATCGTCGAGTACTCGTCGTATCCGACGCTCTACGGCACCCTTGCGCTGCTGCCCGTGCTGCTGATCTGGATCTGGCTGTCGTGGGTCGTGACGCTGATCGGCGCCGAGCTGGCGAGCTGTCTGACCGTGCTGGCCGCGGGCCCTCCGGTGACCCGGGAGCGCGCGCCGCTGGCCCAGGCGCTGTCGGTCCTCGAGTCCCTGCGGGCATCCCAGCGCGCCGGCCGGCCGGCGGACGAGAACGCGCTGCGTCACGCCGCGGCCTCGGCCGACCCCGACCCGGTACTCGAAGGTCTCGAGCGGGCGGGCCTCGTGCTCCGCGTCGAGGGCGGCGGGCTCTGCCTGGCGCGGCCCCTCGAGGAGATCACCGCGCGAGAGGTCGTCGTCGCCGTCGACCGGCAGCTCGCGGCGCTGTTCGGGGAGACGCAGGATAATCGCGACCGACCGGCGGGACGGCTCGCCGCGGAACTCGAGCGGGCACTCGAGATGCCGGTGGCCGCCCTCGTCGGGGAGGGCGATCCGGACGGCGCGGAGACCGCCGCCGGCCTGCCGCCCGCGCCGGCGGCCCGGGAGACACGATGACCGATCGACTCGAACCGGATCCCGAGCTGGATGCGCTGGTCCGCCAGCTCAACGAGATGTCCGCGGAGGGATCCCCGGGAGCGTCGGACTCCGACGAGGCGGCGGACGGCATTCCCGTCGCGGCGACGGCGGCGCCTCGCCGCGCCGACTGGGTGCTGCCGCGACGGACCGTCGAGGGGGCGGAACGGCTCGAGGCGCAGCTTCGCCAGGCCCGCGAGCACGGCGCGACCGATCTGCTGCTCGTGCGCGGAGTGCCGCCGGTGATCCGCGTCAACGGACGCCTGGTGGCGCTGCCGGGCGCCGCTCTCGATCGCCAGGAGGTCGCCCGGCTGTGCGCGGCCGCGGTTCCTCCCGGACGCCGGGACGAGGTCGCCGCCCGCGGCGCGATCGACTTCGGATTCACGCTGCCGGGCCTGGGTCGGTTCCGCGCCAACGTCCACCGGGCATCGGACGCGTGGTCGGCGGCGATCCGGGTCTTCCCCGCCGAGCTGCCGACACTCGAGTCGCTCAACCTGCCGCCTGAACTCGCGCAGCTCGTCCGCCGCCAGCACGGACTGCTGCTCGTCACCGGGCCGACGGGATGCGGCAAGACCAGCACGCTCGCCGCCCTGCTCGGGGTCGTGATGCAGGCGCGGCCGGGGCACGTGATCACGATCGAGGACCCGGTCGAGTACGTCCTGCCCCACGGTCGCTGCGTCGTCGAGCAGATCGAGATCGGTCGCGACGCGCCGTCGTTTGCCGACGCGCTGCGTTCGGCGATGCGCCAGGATCCGGACGTGCTGATGGTCGGTGAGATGCGTGATGCGGAGTCGATGGCCAACGTGGTCACCGCGGCCGAGACCGGCCACCTCGTGTTCTCGACACTGCACACGTCCAACGCGGCCCAGACGATCAGCCGCATCGTCGACGCGCACCCGAGCCAGGAGTCGGCGATCATCCGGGCACAGCTCGCCGGCTCGCTGGTCGCCGTGGTCTCCCAGCAGCTCGTCCCCCGCGCCGACGGCGAGGGCCGCGTGCCGGTCGTCGAGGTGATGGTCGCCAATGACGCCGTGTGCAACCTGATCCGCAAGGGACAGATCGAGCAGCTCGCGGCGCAGGTCTCGCTGGGCAAGCACGAGGGAATGCTCAGCTTCGACGCCAGCCTGGCGCGTCTCGTGCGCCGCGGGCTGGTCGACGTCGAGGAGGCCCGCCGGCGGGCGCGACATCTCAAGGAGTTCGAGCTGCTGCTCGGGGAGAAGTGACATGCGTCTGCGCGCTCTCGCTGCCGTTCCGCTGGCCGTGTCGATCGTCGCCGTCGCCGTCGCCGCCGCCGGCTCCGCAACCCCCCCGCGGGAGGGGCGTCACGAGCTGGCCGCGGAGGGCCTCGGGACGCAGGCGTGGCGCAACGTCTACGAACCGGGCGAGGTCGCCGCGATGCACGAGCACCCGAAACCGCGCTACGTCGTCGTGATCTCCGGCGGTACGCTGCTGGCGACGGCTCCCGACGGCACCCGGCGCCGGCTCGAGCTGAAGACGGGCCAGGTCGTGATCCGCCCGGCCGAGCGTCACGCGCTCGAGAACGTCGGCAGGACCCGCATCGAGGTCATCGAGATCGAGATCCCGTAACCGGTTCCGTCTTCTCGCGTGCACCGCACCATCGGCAGCCGTAGCGGCGCCCCTTGGGGCGCCGATTCTTCAACCGCGACGATCCCATCTTCTCGCGCGCAGCACACCATCGGCCGGGCAAGCCCGGCCGCTACGGGCGCCGATTCTGCAACCGCAACCCCTCCATCTTCGTGGCGTTGTACCTACGGAATCGCGTGCGATGCAC
>RFIB01000343.1 GCA_003695625.1 Acidobacteriota bacterium
CATGTACCGGGTGATCTGGTAGACGAGCCCGCCGGCGAAGGTCCGGGGTGCGCGGCACGGGCCTCGCCGCCGCCAACGACTGCCGGTTTGACGGCGCCGTCTTCTTTGTCCATAATATGGGTGACCAGTCACCCATTACGGGCCGGAAGGCCCCCGGAGGCCGGGATGGCGAGAGTCTCGCCCGCGCGGAAGCTCGAGGTTCGGAGCAGGCTCCTCGAGGCGGCCGCGCGGCACTTCAGCGAGGCCGGTCTCGAGCGGGCGAGCGTGGATGCGATCTCCACCGCGGCCGGCTTCGCCAAGGGCACCGTCTACAACTACTTCCCGAGCAAGGAAGCGCTGTTCGGGGCGGTGATCGAGGAGGCGTCGCGGCGCGCGACCGAGCGCTACCGCGAGGTCGAGGTCGGCGAGTCGACGCGCGAGCACCTGCTGGCGCTGGCGCGGGCCGATCTCGAAGTGCTGCGGGAGAACGAGAGCTTCATGAAGGTGCTGGTGCGCGAGGCGATGAGCTTCCACCCGGAGCGCTACGCGCTGGTCATGGAACACCTCGAGCCCTACGTGAAGGAGGTCGAGGCGGCGCTGGCGCGGGGCGTGAAGCGCGGCGAGGTGCGCGCGGACCGGCCGGTGGCCCAGCTCGCGCTGCTGTTCGTCGGCCTGCTGGGCCTGATGTACGGCCAGCACTGGGGCAGCGAGGGGCAGTGGCCGCGTCTGTCCGAGGTGCCGGAGCTGGTCGTCACCAGCTTTCTCGACGGCGCCGGCGCCAGGGCGCCGCGACGCCGGAAGTCGTCGAGACGATGAGCAGCTACGTCTACATGAAGGTGCTCGAATCGACCCCCGAGCGCTACGACCGCGGCATCCGGCTGCTCAGCGGCGGCACGATCGACGCGCTGTGGGCAAGGATCGCCCGGCGCGTCGCCGGGCCGGGCGTCCGCGTGCTCGACATCGGCTGCGGCACGGGCGGGCTGAGCCTCGCGTGCGCCGCGCGGGGCGCGCTGGTCACGGGTCTCGACAGGGACGCCGGCATGCTCGCGGTCGCAAGGCGAAAGGCCGCGGCGCAGCAGCTCGAGCATCCTCCCCGCTGGCTCGAACTCGGTGTCATGGAAATCGAGGACGAGCTGTCGCCGGAAAGCTTCGACGCCATCGTCGCGAGCCTGGTCATGAGCGAGCTTCTGCCCGAAGAACGCGCCCACACGCTGCGCCAGGCACGACGGCTGCTGGTCCCGGGCGGCGCCCTGGTCCTGGCGGACGAGGCGGCGCCGGCGGGACGCGCCGCGCGCGCGTGGTGGCGACTCCGGCGCGCGCCGCGGGTCGCGATCACCTGGCTCCTGACCCAGCAGACGACTCACCCGATGGACGGGCTCGCCGACGAGGTGCGCCGGGCCGGATTCGACGACGTGCGCGAGGAGCGCGTGCCCGAAGGCGACTTCCTGATCGTCAGCGCCAGGCGCGGGGACGCCCCGTGAACGCCCTGACCGGCTTCCTCCTCTGGCTGCGCGACACCCTGCTGCGCCTGTTTCCCCACGCGACGCGACCGGGACTGCGCGCCGTGGGCACGCCGGGCCCGGACTCGCCGGTGCTGCTCACGGGAAACTTCGCGCTGACCGTGCGCCGCGTCGTGCGCGCGCTCGCCGGGCGCGACGCGTGGCTGCTGGTCGCCGACAGCGACGGCATCAACGTCTGGTGCGCCGCCGGGGGAGGGCATCTGACTCACCACGACGTGATCGCCGTGGTGCGCTCGTCGCGCATCGCCGAGAAGGTCGCGCACCGCCGGCTGGTCCTTCCGCAGCTCGCCGCGACCGGGGTGGAGCGACGCGTCGTCGAGGCGCGCACCGGGTTCCGCGTCGTCTGGGGGCCCGCGCGGCTCGAGGATCTGCCGGCGTTCCTCGACTGCGGGCAGCGAACGAAGAAGGCCTGGCGACTCGTGCGCTTCCCCCTGTGGGAGCGCCTCGAGATGGCCCTGATGTGGGCCGTGCCGATGGCGCTCGTGTACGCGGCGGTTCTCTGGCTGCCGACCCGCGGCGCGGTGGCACTGCTCGGCTCGGGCGTCGTGGCGCTCGTCGTGGCGGCCATCTTCGGTGTCCTGCGCTGGCTGCCGGTCGAAGGGCCGAAGCGGTGGATCACCTACGCCGGCGGTGCCGTGATCGCCAGCGCTCTCGATGCCGCCGCCATGCTCGCGCCCGGCGGGCCATCGCGCGCCGAGCTCGTCTGGCTCGCCGCCGCCAACCTGGTCGCCATGCTCGTGCTCTCCGTCGACCTTGCGGGCACGACGCCGTGGTATCCGAGCACCCTCAACATGGCGGGAAACCGCTTTTCCCTCGAACTCGATCGCGCGCGCTGCACGGGGGCGGCCGACTGCGTGCAGGTCTGCCCGCGGGGAGTGCTGGAGATGGACGGCAGGGCCCGCAAGGTGACGATCGCCAGCCCCGAGGCCTGCGTCCGGTGCGGCGCCTGCGTCGTCCAGTGTCCCGCGGACGCGCTCCACTTCCGCTTCGAGGACGGCCGCCTCGTGCCCGCCGAACAGGTCCGCCGCACGCGCATGAACATGCTCGGCCGCCGCAGCATCGAGATCGGCTGATCGCCGCAGGCGCCCGCCAGATGCGCGAGGCGTCGTCTCTCCCGGGACAGGACCGAGGTCACTCCGTGTCGTGACGTGACGAGCGGGGCGGTCCCGCAGGCGCCGCGAGGTGGCCGGTCCGTCTGCGTCGGATTGCCAGACGCGCGATCGCGGCGAGAGCGAGCAAGCCGAAGATCGATGCGAGGAGAATCCCGAGGCGACCGCTCCCGGAGCGCGATCTCGCCGGCCACGCGATCGCGTCGGCATCGCCGATGAGAACGACGCCGGCCCAGGCCGCCGCCGGAGCGCCCCGGGCGGCAAGGGCGCGCTTGGTCTCCGCGAGGGCGGAGAGCGGGCTCGGGCCCCGGGCGAGGCGTGCGTAGAACTCCCGCATGAAGACCGCTGCCTCGTCGTCCCGGACGGGCCAGAGCGTTCCGACCACCGCCGACGCGCCGGCCTGCAGAAAGGCGTGCGAGAGCCCCAGAACGCCTTCCCCGTCGACCGGACGTCCCGTGATGCTCCGGCAGGCCGAGAGCGCGACGAGCACGCCATCGAGTTCGAGGTCGAGAATCTCCCGCGCCTGGAGCAGACCGTCCTCGCCGTCACCCGGCGCCATGAGCACGCTCGATCGCTCCGGGATTTCCCCGTCGAGCACGGAATGCGCGGCGAAGTGCAGGATGCGCAGGCCCTCGAGCGATCGGGTCTTGAGTGCCGCCTCGCGCGCGAGTCGACCTTCGAGCACCTCGATGCCCGAGCCCAGTTCACGCTGCGCAACGCGGGCCTCGTCGCGGGCATGGGGCAGGGGACCGAGCCCGCCCAGCTCGTCACGCACGCCGCGCAGCAGTGCCGGCGTCTCTTCGCCTCGCGGGAGCCAGGGATCCGCGAAGAAGAGTCCTCGTCCTTCGGCCGGCGCGTCCGCGTCTCGCGCACGGCGCAGGGCGGTCCAGACCGTTGCGGACGGCGCGAGGGAGATCTCGAACCGCTCGCCCAGGCTCGGTGCGTCTCTCGCAGGTCTCAGCGCGTCGAAGGGGAGTTCGTGCAGGGGGCCGTCCGGCACGATGACCAGGCGGGTGATGCCTTCGGGCAGCGCATCGACAGGGCCCGCGAGCAGGTCCTTCCACAGGCGGGCAGCGCTCGCGGTCGCCGTCGCGTCGCGCTCGGTGATCAGTCCGAGCCAGAGCCGCACCGCGGATGCGAGTTCGCGTCGAGGCGGAATGGGATGCACGCTCAGCCCGGTCGGCGTCAGAACGAGCACCCAGCTGCGGCTCGCCGGGTCGGTCGAACTCATGAACGTCAGCAGGGCCTCGCGGGCGCCCAGCGTGTCCTGGACTTCGCGGCGGGAGGGCAGGTCGTCCGCCGCGAGACTTCCGCGAATCTCCCGCGTCAGCCCCGCGGCGCGCAGAAGGCGCATCTCCTCCTCGAGGCCCGAGACCTCGCGGGACCAGCGCTCGCGTTCCGGTGCGGTCCCCTCGCCACGCAGGAGCCGGAGCTGCAGCGCGGTGATCGCGCGCGAGGTCCGCTCGAGTCTGGCCGCGTCGTCCTCGTCGAGTTCGAGGTGCACGCCGAGCCGCTGGAGGTGGGAGCGCAGAGCGCGCGCCCGATAGCGCTCGCTGACGCGGAACGCCTCGTCGAGACGACCGACATCGCCCGCTTCCCACTCGTGGAGCAGGGCATCGAACAGCTCGTAGTACTGTGGTGCGTAGCGCGCCCGGAGCACGGTGCCCATCGTCCCGCCGGTCTGCCAGCCCTGCAGCACCTCGACGGCATCGAGGGCCTGCTCGGCAAGCGCGAGGGATTCCGGATCACGGCGATGCCGCAACCGGGCCTGGGAGAGGGTGGAGATCGTCGACGCGATGCGAAGCCTGTTCCCCTTCTCGAGAGCGATTTCCAGCGCTTCGAGCAGGTAGCGCTCGGCCTCCGCGAACCGCTCCGGCTCTTCCTCGATCAGCCTCGTCCCCATGATCGTCAGCAG
>RFIB01000344.1 GCA_003695625.1 Acidobacteriota bacterium
GCCTCGACACGCACGTCGTGCGCACGCTGCCCGAGACCGTCCTCGTCGTGGTCGGACCGGACCTCCGGGTCCGGCGCGTCGAGGTGCTCGCGTTCAAGGCGCCGCGGGACTATCTGCCCTCGGACCGCTGGCTGGCCCAGTTCGACGGCGTGCCGCTCGACGACGACACGGCGCTCAAGCGGCGGATCCGCGTGCTCTCCGGCGCGACGCTCTCGTCGCGCGCGATCACCCGGGCGGTCCGCCGCGTGCTGGCCGTCGTCGAGCTCGAGCTGGCCGGGCAGGGAGCGGATCGATGAGCAGGACGCTGCGCTGGCTGCTGTGGACCGCAACGATCGCCGCAACGGTCACCGGACTCGCCTTCGTCGCGATGCGCGAGCTGATGGTCTCGGACGATCCGTTCTCGGCCTACAACCATCCGCTGCAGCCGTGGGCGCTGGCCGCGCACGTGCTGATCGCCCCGCTTCTCGTGCTGGTCCTCGGCTGGATCTGGGGCGTGCACGCGGCCCCGCGACGGGTCGATCCCCGCGCCCGGGCGCGCCGCAGCGGGCTGGTCAACATCGCGATCGCCGCGGTGATGGTCGCGAGCGGCTATCTGCTGCAGGTGGTCACCGAAGAGACCGTGCGCCTCGCGCTCGCCTGGACCCACGGAGTGAGCGGCACCCTGTTCGCGCTCTCGCTGACCGTCCACGCGGTGGTCGGCGTGCGCAGCCGGATCAACGGGACCCGGCTGCCGACGCTGGCGCCTCGTCCGCCGGGACTCCGGACACCGGCCCCGGTGGTTCGTTCCCGTGCGGCGGCACGACCGGCAAGCCGAGACGCAGCACCGTCTCCGGAGAAAGCTTCCGGATCGCCGTGACCCGCAGGTCGATGCGGGGCCGCCACGACACCTCGAACGCGAGCTCGACCTTGTCGCCGACCCGTATCCCGTCGAGCGAGACGCCCTCGGCAAGCGGAAACGGCATCACCATCTCGGCCATCCCGATCACCTTCCCGTCCCGGTTGCGGTAGTCGGGGATCGGCTCGTGCCGCACGAGCAGTTCGCTTCCCGGCGTGTCGGGGTCCGGCAGCGCGACGACCAGACCGCGCACGACATAGCGGTCGACGCGGACGCCGCCTGCATCACGCTCCTGGGCGGCACACGCGGACAGCAGCAACCCGAGCAGGACAAGCGTCCCGACTCGCGCCGGCCCCGTGACCACCGGTCGGCCCGCCTGGATGCGCATCGCCTTCATCGGTTCGTGCATCGTCTGACCTCGTGACGCGTCGCGCGCCCGGGGGCGACGAACGACTCGCGGAAAACGGGCTCGCAGGGCAGCGCGTCGAGCACGCCGCCGACCGCGTCTTCCTCGACGGCGAACAGGTCCCATTCTCGCACGCCGTCACGGGCGATCCCACGCGCGAGGACCGGGGCCTGTTCGGGGCGATCGACGCGCAGGATCGTCCGTGTCTCCCACGTCGGGGCGAGCACCTCCGGCAGCCAGCGGGTCGCGCAGATGACGGGGCGGTCGTCGTGCGTCCGGGCGAGCACCTCCCGTGCCAGCGACGCGTTGCCGGACGCGACATGCCAGAGCAGGGCGAGTCCGAGCAGCTCGACGATCACGGAGCCGGCGAACGCGACGCCGACCAGCGCGCGGGCCGGCCGGTCGGCGCGCAGAGCCGGTCGGCCTGCCGCACGCCAGGCGAGCACGGCGAGCAGCACGGCGGAGGGCAGGAAATAGCGGCCGCCCCACTGGTAGCCGCCGGGAAGCGGACTGAGCAGCCAGAACGCGGCGAGCGGCACGGCCGCGGTGACCGCGACCAGCCGGTCGGCGCGGTGCGACGCCGCATCACCGGCCGGAGCCAGCGTGACCAGCGGCAGCGCCGCCGCGAACATCCACACGCCGGGGATGCTGCGCAGGGGAAACGACGCGGCGAGTCCGGATCCGAGGGCGACCCGCACCGCCGGCGCGACGAAGCTCGCCGTGAGAGCTGCCGCGAGGGCGACCACGCCGGACAGGAGCGCGGCGCGACGCGAGCGCCGCCAGAGCGCCACTCCGATCGCCCCGAGCATCGCGGCCGCGGCCGCCCCTGTCACCGGATCGGGCGCGAACAGCTCGGCGAGTCCACGCAGGCGCGCGGCGAGCGCGCCGGGGCCGATCCCGGCGGCCGCCGACGGATTCGCCGCGAGGTGCAGCGGCACCGCCGTGCCGAGCAGCAGCCGCTGGCCGGCCGCGCCCAGCAGCAGGCCCGCGGCGGAGCCGGCACCGAGCGGCAGCCAGCGGCGCACCCCGCGCTCGGTGACGGCGAGCCCGAGCGCCAGCGCGGCGCCGTAGACGAGCGACTCGGTGCGCAGCCAGAACGCCAGCCCGAGCGCCAGACCGGCGAGCCCGTCCCTGCCGCCGCGCACGACGAGGGCGACGGCGGCGAGCACCATCAGTGTCGCCGGCGCGTGTTCCCACACGCTCGCGGCGTGAAACGCCAGCGGCGTGGCGGCGAGCACGGCGGCCCCCGCCGCGACTCCGGAGCGGCCGCGGCCGGCCGCCAGCGAGCCCGCGACCAGTGCCGCGAGCAGTGCCGCGATCGCCGACACGGCGCGCAGCGCCCGCCCGCCGCCGAGCACCGGGACCAGCGGCGCCGCCGCGGCGGGATACAGGTACGGAAACAGCGAGACGAGTCCCTCGCGCCCCGGCGCGGTGTAGCTCGGGCGCAGCGCGCGCGCGGGATCGAGCGATCGCCCGGGCCAGGGGATCTCGCACGGCGGCGCGTCGCAGCCGGCGAACGCCTCGGCCTGCAGCAGCTTGGCGCCTGCGTCCCCGGAGAAGAACCCGTCGGCAGGCAGCAGCGCGACGAGTCCCGCCGTCGCGGCAACGAGTGCCGCGATGGCCAGCAGCGACGGCAGGCGATTCATCGCCCACATTCTAGGCGCGGTCCGGTTCCGCCCGCGCGCAGGGTCGTGCGGCCGATGCGTGGCCGGAGGTCACGCCGCAGGCGATCGCCCTCTCGGCCATCAACCGCGACCCCTCTGTGCGAAGGGATGGAGGCGTTGCGGATGGAGGCCGGGCGCGGCAAACGCCTGCGGCGTTTGCGGCGCCCGTACGGGAGGCCGATTCGCGCAGCGAATCGCCCTCCCGGCCATCAACCGCGACCCATCC
>RFIB01000056.1 GCA_003695625.1 Acidobacteriota bacterium
GCCTCGGCCAGGGCGGCGAGCACCTCGTCCCGGTGCGCAGGCGCCGGCCGGTCCAGCGCCAGCCCCGCGCGACGCGCCCGGGCGTCGTCGGGCGCCACCTCCGTCCACCCGTCCGCGGACCACGTCCGCGCCCGGTCGGGCCAGCCGAAGCGGCGCGACGGAAGCCACGTCGCCTGCAGCGGAGCCGGCGCGGCCTCCTCGTCCGGACGACCGTCGATCCCGAGCGCCTCGAGCAGGGCCGGCCCGAGCCGGGAGAGCACCGGCGCCTCCGGGGCCAGCCGCGCGCCTGCCGGCAGGCGCGCGACGACCGGCACCCGCACCACGCCCGCTCCCAGCGTCAGCCCGTGGCGGGTCTCGCCCTGCTCGCCGAGCGCCTCGCCGTGAACCGACACGACGACGAGCGCGACGCGGCGCCCCATCCGCGCGCTGTCGACCAGCCCGCGCAGCGTGCCCAGCGCGTCGTCGACCTCGCGCAGCGCGCGCCGTCGCGCCTCGTCGCGCGCCTCGCCCGCCGCCTCGGACAGCGCCAGGCTCGGCTCGGCGAGGTGGATCCACGCGAAGACGCGCGAGACGCGCTGGAGCCCCTTGAGCGTGTCGGCCACCGCGGCCGTCAGCTCCGCGGCGCGGTACGCCCCGCCGCGGGGCGGGCGCAGCCGCTCGCGCTCGTCGGGCAGGATCGCCTGGTCGAACGGCGTCGACGGCGCGCGCACCCGCTCGAATCCGCGGAACAGGCCCGACATCGGCGACAGCCGCCCGTCGCCGACGAACCCCCAGGCGTGATAGCCGTGCTCCGCGAGCCGTGCGGCCAGCGTCGGCCGGCCCGGAGCGAGCCGGCCGAGATCGTCGAAGCGCACGCCGGTGCGGTCCGGCTCGTCCGCCGCGAACAGCGCCGCGAGCGCGGGCGCGGCGAGCGGCACGTTGGTCTGCAGCTCGAAGGCCTGGCCGCCGGACGCCAGCGCGGCGAGATGCGGCATCGCGTCCTGCGTCACGTCGTCGGCGCGAAGTCCGGCCACGGTGACCAGCACCAGCGACGGCCGCGGGGTGCCGGCACCGGTGGCCAGTGCGACCGCGGCGAGCGCGATCAGCGCCAGTCCGGACGTGACGAGCAGGACGCGGCGCGCCCCGACGCCCATCAGAACGGCCTCCGGCCCTGTCGGAGCAGGGCCAGCTCGCGCCGAGCGCGCGTGTTCTCCGGATCGGCGGCGACGACGCGCTCGAGCATCTCCCGCGCCCTGTCGATCGAGCCGAAGCGCGCGTAGCGCAGGGCGTGTCGGTGGAACAGCCGCAGCGAGTTGGTCGCCGCACGGCGACTGTTGGCCTGGGCGATCAGGGCGTCGTCGGCGCGGCCCATCTCGCGATACACGGCGGCAAGGATGTCCCACTCGCGCGGGCTGTACGGGCTGATCTCGAGACCGCGCCGCAGCAGCTCCTCGGCCCGCTCGAGCCGGCCGGTCGCCGCCGCGGCCGGTGCGGTGTGGAAGTACAGGTACCCGTGCAGGTCGCCCAGCCCGCGTGCGAGCTGGCCCTCGCCGAGCCGGTACGCCCGCTCGACGTCGCCGAGCGCGCCGTGGATCTGGATCGCCAGGTCGGCGGCCTGGAACTGGCCCGGATCGATCGCGAGCGCGGCGTCGATGTCGGCGCGCGCCGCCTCGAGCCGCCCCTCGCGGTAGGCCAGGCGCGCCCGTTCGAACCGCGCCGCGAAACAGCGCGGATCGCGCGCCAGCGCCTCGTCGAGCAGCCGCAGCGCGCGGGCACGGCGGACCGTCTCGTCCTTGCCCGGCGTACGCAGCGCGACGAGCGCCTCGAGCGCCAGCAGCTCGGCGCTCGGCCCGAGCGCCCGCGCCTCGGCGAACAGCCGCTCGCCGATCCGGCGCTGGTTGCGCCCGGCCCAGTAGGCGCGGGCCAGCGCCGCCGCGCGCTCCGGCCCGAGCCGCGCGAGCTCGTCGTGTCCGAGCAGCTCGAGCACGCCCGTGTCGAAGCGGTCGAAGAACGCGTGCATCTCCGCCGCCTCGTTGTAGAGCGTCCACGGCGTGCGCAGCTCGACGAACATGTTGTCGTCGGTGTTCGGCGGTCCCTCGCCCGACGCCAGCAGCTCGTCGATCTGGCGCGGCGAGAGGACCATCAGGCTCCACAGGTCGGCGGTGCCGAACACGCGCACGCGGCGCAGGTCCTCCCGCACGGGCTCGGCCAGGTCGTCCCACTCCGGCAGGTCGCCGACACCGAGCGGGTCGTTCATCGCGAGCAGCAGGAAGTCCGAGCTGTCCCGCTCGGCGAGGAACCCGTAGACGTGGGTGAACTCGGCGCGCAGCGCCCGCAGCACCGAGCGCAGCGCCGGGGCGTCCATGCCGTAGAGCTGGATCCACTGCAGCAGCCGGCCGCGTTCGGTCAGATGCTCGCGGGCGTAGCGGAAGTACTCGCGCGTGAACAGGTTCGACGCGCCGCTGATCCACGGGTTGGACGGCTCCGAGGCGATGATGTCGTAGCGCTCGGGCGCGTACGCGAGGAAGCGACGCCCGTCGTCGACGATCACGCGCACCTTCGGGTCGTCCTGGGCGTGGTAGTTGTAGGCATCGAAGAAGCGCGAGGCCTCCATCACCGCCGGCTCGAGCTCGACCACGTCGACGCGCTCGACCGACTCGTGCAGCGCCACCGAGCCGGTGGTCACGCCCGATGCGTAACCGACGACCAGCGCGCGCCGCGGCGCCGGCCCGAACAGCGCCGGAATCTGCCCCGAGAGCACCTGCGTCGACATGTCCCCGACCGAGGCATCCGCCTTGCCGGAAAGACGCAGGTTCACCCCTCCGGGCGAACGGTGTACCGAGACCGTCGTGTTCAGTCCGTCGCGGTAGTACAGCAGCTTCTCGACCTCGAACCGCTCGAACGGCTCGAGCTCGATGCCGAAGGTCATCGCCAGGTCCGGCTTGTAGTACACGCCGCGGGTCATCTGCTCACGGTCCCAGAACGGCGGCCGCACGACGACCAGCACCGCGAGCACGCCCATCGCGGCAGCGAGCGCGAGCCGCGGGCGTCCGGTCCAGCCGCGCTGGGCGAACAGCAGCGCAATCCCGACGAGCAGGTCGAGCGCGATCAGCAGCGCGACGGCCTGCTGCAGCCCGAGCCGCGGGATCAGCGCGAACCCGGCGGCGAACGCGCCGAGCGCGGAGCCGATCGTGTTGACGAAATACACGTCGGCGACGACCCGGCTCGGTGCCTCCCCGGGGGCCACCGCGGCGCGGGTCGCCAGCGGGAACAGGGCTCCGAGCACCAGCGCGGGCGGGAGCATCGCGGCGAACGAGACGACCAGCGCGCCGAGCACCGCGCTGCGGCCCTCCATGCCGAACCACTGGACGATCAGCGTGAACAGGTCGACCAGCGCGGTGAACGAGACCATCGTGCCGATCGCCAGCACGGCGAGCAGCCCGAGGCCGGCCGCGAACAGCGCACGCGGCGCCGGCACCCGGTCGAACCAGCGCCGTGCGACCAGGGCGCCGAGCGCGATCCCGGTCAGGAACGCGGCGAGCATCACCGCGAACGCATAGATCGACGCCCCGGTGATCATCGCGATCGCGCGGGTCCAGGCGACCTCGTAGGCCAGCGACGAGAACCCGACGACGCCGTAGGCGATCAGGAACGGGTTCCACCGACCGGCCGGCCGCGGAGCCGCCTCGGCCGCGGGCTCGCCGGCCGCGCGCACCGCGCCGAAGCGCGGCGCGAGCACGAACACCGCAAGCAGGCCGACGGCCAGGTCGAAGCTGGCTCCGATCGCGTTGGTCCGCAGCACGCCGAACGCCGGGAACAGCACGAAGGTCGCGCCGAGGGTGCCGAGCACCGCACCGAGCGTGTTGACGCCGTAGAGCAGGCCGACCCGGTCGGCCATCTCCTCGCGTCCCCGGACGAGCGAGGCGACGAGCACCGGCAGCGTCGCGCCCATCAGCAGCGTCGGCACGAGCAGCAGGACGAGCACCACCGCGAAGCGCAGGAACGCGGCGGGCCAGAAGCCGAGCGGCTCGAGCAGCGACGCGCTGACCCGCGGCAGCCAGTGCAGGATGGGCGGCACGCAGAACGCGTACAGCCCGACGACGATCTCGAACACGCCGTAGGCGCGCACGCCGTTGCGCATCCGCTCGGCGATCCGGCCGCCGAACAGGCCGCCGAGCCCGAGGCCGAGCATGTAGGCGACGAGGATCGTGCTGACCGCCAGCGTCGTCGAGCCGAACACCAGCTTGAGCAGCCGCGACCAGCAGACCTCGAGCACGAGGCTGCCGGCTCCGGAGAACAGCAGACCGAGGGCGACGAGATACAGCTCCGTGCGCGAGCGCCTGGCGGAAATCATGGCGCGGATTCTACCCGCGGGATCCGGCGCGGGCCGCCCCGGAAGAAGGAACGAGGGCGGGCACGCGGCCCGCCCTCGCGAGGAAGTGACGCGAAGCCGTGGTCAGCGACGCGGCTTGCCGATCCGCTCCATGCGCTGGATCCGGCCGGGCGCGGCGCCGAGGTCGGCCTTGACCGGGCCGAACGGCTTGGTGTTGTCGTCGATGTCGACGGTCTCGACCCGGTAGTACAGGCCGGAGGCCGCGACGCGACCCTGGAAGGCCGACGGATCGATGCTGTCGACGAAGTTGTACGCCGACGGCTCGCCGTTGGCGGGGATCAGCCCGGAGACGCGCTCGAACGTGCCGTTCTCGGTCAGCGCGCGGCTGACGTAGAAGCCGACCACGCCGTCCTCGAGGGACGTCTTCCAGGAGACCTCGACCTGCAGGCCGCCGATCCGCCGCGCCGCGAGGTCGTAGACCTCGGCCGCGGTGGCGCCGCCGTTGAGGTTGATCGCCTGGCCGACCCGCGAGAAGTAGCGCGACGTGATCTTGGTCGCGCCGCCGACCGCCGGGTAGACCAGCTTGAGCGCGAACGCGACGCACGTCGGGTTGCCGTCGGCCTCGCCGATCTCGGCCGGCGTGACGGTCGTCGAGGTGCCGGCGACCTGCTTGAGGAACGTCAGCGGCGCGGTGCGCGCGCTGCACACGCCGTCGGAGTTGTCGTCCTTGGCGTAGTACAGGTCGTACTCGGCGGTGCTCGGGAACGTCCCGCTGTCCCCGGTGGCGCTCGCCGCGTCCCAGTCGAGGTTGATCGGGTTCGTCGA
>RFIB01000345.1 GCA_003695625.1 Acidobacteriota bacterium
CGACTTCATCAGGCGCGCCTTGACCGTCGCCGGAGTCAGCGTCGGATCGCGTCCGATCATCCGGATCGCGGTGCCCGAGACCAGTGCGGCCGCCATGCTCGTGCCTGACATCTCGAAGAAGTCCGCCTTGCAGAAGTTGAGGTTCTCCGCGCTCGGCGTGCCCGAGGGGTCGTACTCCTTGGGGCAGGGCGCCAGCCGCTCGGGCATGCCGGCCTTCATCGCCGCTTCTGCGGAGATCGCGGCGACCACGCGGTTGCCGGGAGCGAGCAGGTCCGGCTTGACCACGTGATCGAAGCGCGTCGGACCACGCGACGAATACGTCGAGACGTAGTCGTCGCCGAAGTCGTCGCCGGTTCCCGCGTCGGTCAGCGAACCGACGGTGATCACCTTGCGCGAGTTGCCGGGACTGGTGATCGTGCCGTTGCCGAATCGGCCGTAGTTGCCTGCGGAGACCACGACGACGACCCCGGCGTCCCAGACCTTCTCGACCGCCTGCACGAGCGGATCGTTCGCCGCCGGCAGATCGACAGCCTTGCCCAGCGACAGGTTCGCGACCCGGATGTTGTACTCCGCGCGATGCTTCTTGAGCCAGTCGAGGGCCTTGATCACCGTGGACTCGGTGCCCATGCCGTTCTCGTCGAGAACGCGCAGCGAGATCACGTCGGCACCCCAGGCGAGGCCCCAGTGGGCATAGTTCGAGGCCCAGCCGTCTCCGGTGGCGATCCCGGCGATGTGGGTCCCGTGGCCGAACGGATCGTACGGATAGTCGTAGTCCGAGCCCTCGACGAAGTCCTTCTGGAAGCTGACCGGAATGTCCACGTGGGCGCCGACGCCCGAGTCGAGGATCGCGAGTCCGAACCCGCCGCCGTTGTAGACGGCGTCGTAGTAGCTGCCGATCTGCGGCACGTCGGCGGTGCGGCGCGCAGCCTCGGAGAAGCCGACGACCGGCTGCTCGATGCTGACGAAGCGGACCGCCGGCGAGCGGGCCAGGTCGTCGATCAGGTGCGCCGGAATCGACAGCGCCGCCATGTCGAGTTCGCTGAACAGCTCCGCCCCGGCGCCCAGCCGCATCGCGCGCGTGCGCATCCGCCAGCGGGCCGAGCGATTGAACTGGACGATGACCCGAACGCGCCGCGAGTCGTTCGAGCGGGCCGCCTCCCGCGCCGCCGGGCCGAGTGGCAGCCGCGCGAGGTCCGCCCCGGTCGCGACCTGTCTCGCCGTGCCGCGGGCCGCCCTGCGGTCGCTGCCGAACCGGGCGGCACCGAAGGCCGAGCCGACGAGGAGAGCCAGGACCGAGAGGGCGACCACGAGAGTCTTGCTGGTGCGCTTCATCGGGTCAGTCCTCCATGGTCCACGCGATGGTCCGCGTGTTTCCGTCGATGGACGTGTGCATCCTGAGCTGAGCGTCCGCGACGAGCTGCTCGAGCCCGTGTCGCAGACCGGCGAGCAGCGCCGTGTCCTCGGTGGACGGCGTGCTCTCGAATCCGACCCATGCGTTGCGGCCGGAGCGCTTGGCGACGTAGAGCGCGCGGTCGGCGATGCCGATCACCTGTTCCCAGGTCAGCGCCTCGATGTCGTCGCGAAGGAACGGATAGCAGGCGTAGCCGATCGAACAGGTCGTCCGGATGACCTGGCCACGTCCGACTTCGAACGCGTGCCCGGCGATGCGGGTGCGGATCCGCTCGGCGAGCCGGGCGACCGCCTCGGCGTCCTGGTCGCGTGCGACGACGAGAAACTCGTCGCCGCCCCAGCGGATGACGATGTCCGATCCACGGCAGGCATCGTCGAGAATCGAGCGGAGCTGGCGCAGTACCTCGTCGCCCGCACAGTGCCCGAACGTGTCGTTGACCGACTTGAACTGGTCGAGGTCGATCATCAGGAACGCCAGGTCGAAGGTCCGCGAGTCGAGCGACCCTGCGCGGGCCGCCGCGTAGCGCCGCTGGACCAGCCGGATCTCCTTCTCGAGGTACTCGATCAGGAACCGCCGGTTGGCGAAGCCGGTCAGCGAGTCGGTCAGGCTGGCCGTCGCCAGCCGCTTGTTCACCCGCTCGAGTTCGCGGGTCCGCTCGGCGAGCTGCCGCGTGCGGAAGCGGACCTGCTCCTCGAGCATCCGGCTGTACTGCTCTTCCCGGGCCACCTTCCGGCGCTGCACCTGGACGAAGCCGAGCACGAACGTGAGCATCCCGACCGCGTAGCCGCCATAGGCCCACGGCGTGCGCCAGGGCGGCGCCTCGACCCGCAGGCCGATCGTCAGGTCCTGCTCGTTCCAGGTTCCGTCGGCGTTGGCTGCACGCACGCGAAGCGCGTACTCGCCGGGATCGAGGTTCGTGTACGTCACCGGAGTCCCGGCCATCGTCTCGACCCAGTCCTCGTCGAACCCGTCAAGCCGATAGGCGATCCGGTTCCGCTGCGGATCCTGGTAGTCCAGCGCGGCGAACGTGAAGGAGACCGTGCGCCGTGCGTAGTCGAACTCGAGCAGCGAGATCTGGTCGGGCGGGGACGCGACCGGGCGGTGGTCCAGGCTGACCCTTGCCACCACGACCGGCGGCGCGTGGGTGTTGCGTGCCAGCCGCTCGGGGAGGAAGGCGTTGTAGCCGTTGATGCCGCCGAACAGCAGCTCGCCGTTGTGGCGCGCGAAGCCGGCGCCGAAGTTGAACTCGAACTCCTGCAGCCCGTCGCTGCGGTCGAAGGTGTCGATCCGGCCCGTGCTGCTGTCGATGCGGACGAGGCCGCGGTTGGTGCTGGCCCAGATGCCGCCCGAGCGATCCTGCTGGACCGAGTACACGACGTCGTTCGGCAGTCCGTCACGCTCGCGGAAGTTGCGCAGTGCGAACGTGCCGTCCGGTCGTGAAGACACGCGAGACAGGCCGCCGGTGGTCCCGATCCATGCGACGCCGCGCGGCTCGAGGTGGATCGCGTAGACGAGATCTGACGGCAGGGTGCGCGGGTCGGTGCGATCGTGCCGGAGGTGGCGCGCCTGACCGGTCGACGGGTCGAGGACGCTGACGCCTCCGCCGTGGGTGCCGACCCACACCTGCCCGTCGGGTGCGACGCGCACGGCGGTCACCCGGTCGCTTGCCAGCGACCCGGGGTCCTCGGGATCGTGGCGGAAGTGAACGAACCGGCCGCTGCCCGGATCGAATCGCGCCACTCCTCCTCCGAACGTGCCGATCCACAGCAGCCCGTCCGCGTCCTGGGCGAAGCTCGAGATGCCGCTGGCGCCCGGCGAGTCGGGGTTGCCCTCGACGTGCGGGTAGTGATCGAAGCCGTCGGCCTGCGGATCGAAGCGATCGAAGCCGGCATCGATCGTCCCGACCCACACCGTGCCGTCGCGGTCGGTGAACAGCGCCGTCACGCGGTCACTCGCCAGCGACGAGGGTGCATTGTCGTCATGGCGGAAGCGCTTCGTCGTTCCGCGGGCGCGATCGACGACGGCCAGGCCCTCGCCGAACGCGCCGATCCACAGTCGTCCGAGGGAGTCCTCGGTGAACGCCGTCACCCGCGACGGCGAGGTACCGTCGTCGTCGATCGAGCGCCGGTGACCGAACTGCCACGCGCGCGGGTGCCACTTGTGCAGGCCGGCGAAGCGGGTCCCGACCCAGATCACGCCGCCGCGATCCCGCAGCAGCGTCATCACGTGATCGTCGCGGAGGCTGAACGGGTCGGTCGGGTCATGCCCGTAGTGCTCGAAGCCGTCGGTGCGGGGATCGTACAGATCGAGTCCCCCGCTGGTGCCGACCCAGATGCGCCCCGCGTCGTCCTCGAGCAGGGCACGCACCCGGTCGTGCGCCAGGCTGGCCTTCCGCTCCGGGTCGTGGCGATAGCGGCCGACGACGCCGCGCGCCGGATCGATGACGTTGAGTCCGCTTTCCCACGTACCGACCCACAGGCGCCCGCGGCGGTCGTGCATGATCGAGCGCACGCGCGGTCCGCTCAGTCCGTTCCCGGTCCCCGGAGCGAACACCGCCTCGAAGCGGTCCCGCTCGGCGTCGTAGCGGGCGAGGCCGGCATCGGTGCCGACCCACAGCACGCCCGCCCCGTCCCGGTGGAGCACGTAGACGTGATCGTCGGGCAGCCCGTCGTACGCCGCGCGGTATTCCCGGATCACGCCGTCCGGGGCCAGGCGCCGCACGCCGCCGGAGCGCATGGCGATCCAGACGCTGCCGTCGGGAGCGACGTGGATCGCGCGCGTGGCCTCGTCCGCGCCGATGTCGATCCTCGTGAACGCCCCCGTCGTCCGGTCGAGGAAGGCGACGCCGCCGTCCTCGGTCGCCACCCAGAGGTTTCCGCGCCCGTCCTCGTCGATGCCCCAGACGAAGTTGCCGGGCAGGGAGGTCGGCGCGAGCGGGTCGTGCTTGAACACCTCGAACCCGAGCCCGTCGTAGCGGTTCAGTCCGTCCTCGGTACCGACCCACAGGTAGCCGACCGAGTCCTGGAAGATGACAAGAACCGAGGACTGCGACAGTCCCTGATCGGTCGAGAGTTCGTCGAACTGGATCGGTCGCGTCGCGCCCCGGGCCGTCCCGACGACGAGCAGCGCGACCGCCGCGGCGGCCGGCAGCAGGGGGCGAAGCGACCAGCCGGCCCGCCGCGGACCCCGGTCACCGCCGGGTATGGAGCGCGTTGACTCGGTTCTGCGCGAGATCCCCATGGCGTCCTCGTCGTCGCGCCTGCACGGACCGGCAGATGGCCCGGCGGCCGCATCTCCGCTCAAGCAACCGGCATGCCAGCGGCCACGAAGGCTCCGCCGGAGTCTCCGGTCCGCAATCCCGGAGTCATAAGCGCTTTCCCTGCAATCACTTGAATCCAGCGGCCCGCCCGGGGCGACGAGTCGCGCCGGCGTGCCGTCGCGCTGCGGCTCCGAAAAAACGGCGCCGCCACACCGACTTTTCGGCGGAACTCAGCGCGGAACCGGCTCGTGCGCGGCTCGTGCGAGGACGAGTTCGCGGAGCGCCGACGCGTCGACAGGTCGCGAGAAGAGGAAACCCTGGAGCTCGTCGCACCCGCAGATCGCGAGGAAGCGACGCTGGCCCTCGGTCTCGACGCCTTCCGCGACGACGGTGAGCTGCAGCTGCCGCGCCATCGCGGTGATCGCCGTCGTGATGGCGGCGTCCTCCTCGGACCGCAGCACGCCGGAGACGATCGAACGGTCGATCTTGAGCGTCGTCAGCGGGAATCGCTTGAGATACGCGACGCCGGAGTTGCCGGTGCCGAAGTCGTCGATTGCCAGCCGGCAGCCCAGGGCCCGGACCGCGGCGAGCTGCTGGCGAACGAGTGGGTCGTCACGCAGCACCCCGCGTTCGCTTATCTCCAGCTCGAGCGCGGGCGGGGGCACGCCGTGGCGCTCGACGATCGCGCGCACCGTGTCGGCGAAGTCCGTCCGGATCAGCTGGCCGATCGACACGTTGACCGACATGCGCAGCGGCGGCATTCCGTCGGCGCGCCACGAGGACATCAGGCGGCATGTCTCGTCGAGCACCCACGAGCCGATGCGCTCCATCAGGCCGCGCTCCTCCGCGATCGGAACGAACTCCGCGGGCGAGACCGCTCCGAGCTCCGGCGACGTCCAGCGCAGCAGCGCCTCGGCAGCGACGATGCGTCCGCCCGACGCCTCGACGATCGGCTGATAGTGGACCGACAGCTCGCCTCGCTCCACGGCGCCGGCGAGGCAGCCGGCGAGCCGGACGTGCCGGTCGGTCCACGTGCGGCACGCATCTCCGTGGAAACGCACGATTCCGTCCCCGACCTCGGCCGCCTCCTCCATTGCCAGCTCGGCGCAGTCGAGCAGTCCGACGGCGTCCTTCGCATCGTCGGGTGCGAGAGCCACGCCGATGCTCGCCGTCAGGTGCACGCGCGATCCGTCCCCGAAGATGTAGTCCTCGGCGAGCTTCCTGCGGACCTGCTCGACGAGCGCCGGCAGATCGACCGAATCGTCCAGACCGGTGAGCAGCAACGCGAACCGGTCCCCGCCGAGCCGGGCCGCCATCGCCGTCGACGTGCCGGCGCCGGTCGAGACCGCCCCACGGGACTGCGCGGCGGCGTGAGCCAGCCGCCGCGCGAATACCTGCAGCACGACGTTGCTGCGGGCGCGTCCGAACGAGCGGTTGACGTTGCGGAACCGGTCGATGTCGAGCAGCACGACCGCAGCTCGCCGCTGCGGCCCGACTCCCGAGGCGAGTGCACCGAGCAGCGCGCGCACCAGGGCGTCGCGGTCGGGCAGGCCCGTCAGCCGGTCCATTCCGTCCGGCTTGTGGTCCGGGAAGTGGTCGCGCGGCGGCACGTGGGCGCCGCGCCCGGCCGCGCGCCGGAGCTGCTCGAGTTCCCGGGC
>RFIB01000346.1 GCA_003695625.1 Acidobacteriota bacterium
CGACGGCGGGCGAGCGCTGGCGATCGCGGTGATCGGGTGCGGACGGATGGGGCATGCCGTCGAGCAGGTCGCGCGGAACCGTGGCCATCGGATCGTGGCGCGCATCGACCCCCGCGGAGGGGAAGGCATCACCGCCCGCGAACTCGACGCGTCCACGGTTGCGGGAGCGGACGTCGCGATCGAGTTCACGACCCCCGAGGCGGCCCCGGAGAACCTGCGGCGGCTGATCGACCTCGGCGTCTGCGTCGTGTCGGGAACGACGGGCTGGACGGACGGGCGGCTCGACGCGATGCGGGAGCGGGCGCGGGAGCGCGAGACCGGGTTCGTGTGGGCGCCGAACTTCGCGCTCGGCATGCAGGCGATGTTCCGCATCACGGCGCACGCGGCCGGCCTCCTCGGCCGTCTCGGAGGCTTCGCACCGTTTCTGGTCGAGGAGCACCACGACGCCAAGAAGGACGCCCCGTCGGGAACCGCGGCGAGGCTGGCGGAGATCCTCGTCGAGGCGACGCCGGGCAAGGCGCGCTGGGGCGTCGCGCCGCAGCGCGAGCCCGTGCCCGCCGATATGCTGTCCGTCGCGTGGATTCGCGCCGGGTCGATTCCGGGCACCCACCGCTGCGGCTGGGACGGCGCGGCGGAGACGATCGAGCTGGTCCACCGCGCGCGGGACCGGTCGGTGTTCGCCGTCGGCGCGGTGACCGTGGCCGAGTGGCTCGCCGCGGATCCGGGCGTGTTCACGCTCGACGAGCTGATCGACCGGCGGCTCGGGCTGCACGACAAGGGAGAATCGCGATGACGCATCGGAGACTTCGCGGAGTGCTGACCGCTCTCGTGACGCCGTTCCGCGACGACGGGGCGATCGACTGGGACGCATGGGACAGGCTGGTGGCGCGGCAGCTCGAGGCCGGCGTGCACGGCCTCGTGCCGTGCGGGACGACCGGGGAGACCCCTGCGCTGACGCTCGACGAGTGGGCCGGACTGATCGAGCGTGCCGTGCGCGCCGCCGGCGGGCGCGTGCCGGTCGTTCCCGGCACCGGGACGAACAGCACGCAGAAGACGATCGAGCGCACGCGGCGCGCCCGGGACCTCGGTGCGGACGCCGCGCTCGTCGTCACGCCGTACTACAACAAGCCGAATCCCGCCGGGCTCGCCGCGCACTACGCGCGCGTCGCCGAGGAAGGCGGCCTTCCGGTGGTGCTCTACAACGTGCCGTCGCGTACCGGCCTCAACGCCGCGCCCGAACTCGTGCTCGAGATCGCGCGGGACGAACGGATCTGCGCGGTCAAGGAGGCGTCCGGCAACCTCGGGCAGGCGATGACGCTGATCGCGGGACGGCGCGACGGGTTCAGCGTGCTCTCCGGCGAGGACGACATGACGCTGGCGATGACCCTGCTCGGCGGAGACGGCGTGATCTCCGTGCTCTCGAACGTCGATCCGGGCGGGTTCGTGCGCATGGTCGAGCACGCGTTCGCCGGACGCGTCGAGCAGGCCCGGGAGGAGCACTACCGGCTGCTCGAGCTGATCCGGGCGCTGTTCGCGGAGACCAATCCGGTGCCCGCCAAGGCGGCGCTGGCGCGCCTGGGACTGTGCACGGACCGCGTCCGCGAGCCGCTCGCTCCGGCGGGCGAGGCGACGCGGGCCCGGCTCGAGAGCGGCCTCGAGCGGGCCGGCCTGCTCGCGTGAACGGGCCACCGATGGGCGCCGGCGAGGGACTGCGCGAGCGGATCGAGCGGCTTGCGGCGCAGCCCGAGCCGCCGGCGGCTGAGGTGCGCGAGGCGGTGCTCGCGCTGCTCGACGCGCTCGAGCGCGGCGACGTGCGGGCGGCGAGCCCCGCGGACGACGGGTGGACGGTCCATCCGTGGGTCAAGACCGGCATCCTGCTCGGGTTCCGTGCGGGAGACGTCGTGCCGCTGCCTCCCGCGGGTCCGCTGGAGTTTCGCGACAAGGAGTTCTTCCCGCCGCGCACGCTGGCGACGCTCGAGCGCGTGCGCGTCGTCCCCGGCGGCTCGGCGATCCGCCGCGGTGCGTACGTCGGTCCCGGCACCGTGCTGATGCCGCCGTGCTACGTCAATGTCGGCGCGTGGGTCGGCGAGGGCTCGATGATCGACTCGCATGCGCTCGTCGGGTCGTGCGCGCAGCTCGGTGCCGGGATCCACCTGTCGGCGGGCGCGCAGATCGGCGGCGTGCTCGAGCCGCCCGGGGCGATGCCGGTGATCGTCGAGGACGGCGCGTTCGTCGGCGCCCTGTCGGCGGTGCTCGAGGGCGTCCAGGTCGGGCGGCGCGCGGTGATCGGCGCCGGGGTCGTGCTGACGGCGTCGACGCCGCTGTACGACCTGACGCGGCACCGGCGCGTGCTGCCCGGCGCCGACGGCGTGCTGCGGATCCCGCCGGGCGCGGTCGTCGTCGCCGGGACGCGCGCGCCGGCCGATCCGTGGGCCCGCTCCGAGGGGCTGGCCACGGCGGCGGCGCTGATAGTCAAGCAGCGCGACGAGCGCACCGACGCCCGGGCCGCCCTCGAGGACGCGCTGCGATGAGTCTGCGCCCCGCGCGGCGCGTCGCCGGGCTGCGCCGTACGCTGATCCGCGAGATCTTCGAGTCCGCGCCGCCGGACGCGCTGAATCTCGGCCTCGGCCAGCCGGATCTGCGTCCGCCGCCGGTGCTCGAGCAGGCGCTCGCCCGGGCGGCCACCGACGGGCCGGCCGGCTACGGGCCGACCCAGGGCGACGCCGGGCTGAGGGACCGCATCGCCGCGGACTATGGCGGGTTCGCCCGGAGCGCCGCCGACGTGATCGTCACCGCCGGCTGCCAGGAGGCGACGTTCGTCACGCTCGGCTGCCTGCTCGACGCCGGCGACGAGGTGCTCGTGCCGGATCCCGGCTTCCCCGGCGCGGCGCGCGCCGCCGAGGCGTTCGGCGCCGTCGCGCGGCGCTATCCGCTGCGCGCCGAGCGCGAGTTCCACCTCGACATCGACGAGGTGCTCGGCCTCGTCGGGCCCAGGACACGGGCGGTGGTGGTGATCTCGCCGTCGA
>RFIB01000057.1 GCA_003695625.1 Acidobacteriota bacterium
CGCCGGGTCGCTACGGTCATGTCGCGGTGCCGGAATCGAATCGGCGCTGGGCCACAGATCTGACGACGGTGTGGACGCGTGAGGATGGCGTCGTCGCCGTCACGCCCGTTATCGACTGCGGGGACCGTGTCGTGCTGTGCTGCGCGATCACGAAGGGCCAGGCCGCGGATGCGGTCCTTGCTCCGGTGCGAGCGGCACTCGAGGACGAGTTCGGCAGCGCGGAGTTCGTACCACTGGGACTTGAACTCCGTTCGGACCGTGGACTGCAGCACGTCGGGGCGGACTGCCGCTATCTTTGTGACGAGTGGGGCCTCGAACACACGTTCGCCCCCGGCGGGTGGCTGGTACGAGGTGCAGGTGCCCACCAAAGTTGGACTGCATGCGGTATAGCGCTGCTTGAACCTGTCGGCCACCCCTGGCTTGCGCAGGGGCCGCGCTCATAGGTTAAGGCAGCGGTTGACCGTAAAGGGTAGAGGAATGGCAGATCCTTGGACCGAAGACGAGGTTGCCGCGTGCGTGCGAGCGTACGTGCGAATGCTGCAAATGGAGAGGGCCGGGCGACCGTACGTAAAGGCCGAGGTGAACGCTGAGTTGCGCCGTGGGCCGCTGTCTGCGCGGACGAAGGCTAGTGTCGAGTACCGGATGCAGAACATCTCTGCTGTACTTGAAAGCCTTGGCCTCCGTAGAATCTCGGGCTACGTCCCTGCGAGGAATGTCGGTCCAACCGTCCGGGATCAGATCCTGCGTCTTCTTGGGGCTGAGGGCTTCCTGAACCCTGGGGACTACGAACCGTCGGCAGATGAGCAGACGCTAGAAGAGCGATCGCATCGCATTCGTCAGCGCAAGTTTGACTCGCCCCCCTCCGGAAACAAGACGCCGCGAAAGACCGAGGTGTCAACAGATGCCTATGTTCGGGATCCCGCCATCATTGCTTGGGTCCGAGAGTTCGCAGCGGGTCGGTGCGAACTATGTGGCAGAGAGGCGCCTTTTCGTGATGCGCGGGGAGAGCCTTACTTGGAGGTTCATCATGTCGTAGCCCTCGGTGATGGTGGTCCTGATGTGATCGAGAACGCCGTGGCACTCTGCCCGAACTGTCATCGACGCTGCCATTACTCCGCGGATCCGGAAGCTGTGGCCGAGGAGCTGTATGAGCGAGTTCCGCGTCTCGTGCGCCCCAAAACCTTGAGTTAGCGAAGGCATGGCAGCAACCGCGTCTTTCCTCAGTTTCGGATTGTGGTGCAGGAATAGTGCGTCCACGGCGAGACGTGTGTTTCCCCGAGACATGAGCACATTATGACAAGGCCGATGCGGCGTTATCGCGGCATATCGCCGCGGAATGGGCCCTCTCTGCCAACGTCCATGAGACACTCCTCCCCCCTTCAAATACTGTCGAGGGCGGACCGGACGACTGGTGCCCAGCAAGGACCCCACAGTCCCTGGCGAGAGGTTCCGGCCGGCCGGACCTTCTCCGGACCCGCTACGCTTCCCGCCGGCGAAACAGCGCGTCTGCGGGGTACGACCGCAGCTCCGTAGCGCAGCTCAGGCCGGCGCCGTCTGCCACTCCGGGAGGGGGTTCATGCAGGTATCGCAGCCGAAGCGCGCGTCCCGGACCTACGTCCAGCGGCTGCATGCCGTGCCCGAGGAGGTGTTTCCGCTGCTGTGCCCGGTGCGGGAGGTGGACTGGGTCGAGGGCTGGGCGCCGTCGCACGTGTGGAGCGAGTCCGGCGTGGCCGAGAAGGACTGCGTCTTCCTGACCGGCGGACACGGCGGCGAGGCGGTCTGGTACATCACGTGCCACGAACCGGCGCTCGGACGGATCGAGATGCTCAAGGTCACGCCGGGCGTGACCATCTGCAGCATCGTCATCGAGCTGGCGCCGTCGGGCCCAGGCACCGCGGCGACGATCACGTACACGCACACGAGTCTCGGTCCGGCCGGCGATGAATTCGGCGACCAGTTCACCGAGGAGCACTGGGTCCGGTTCATGCAGGCCTGGGAATCGCAGCTGAACCACTACCTCAAGACAGGGAGGAAGTCCGGTCACGATTCGCCGCGCTGACCGGCGCATGGACGGGGAGGCCCCGCCTGGTGCATCCTGCGATTGCAGGTGCCGGCCTGGTCACCCGCAGCATGCCGGGGCGACCGGGTTCCCGAAGCACGCGCGGCCGGACGCCGATCCCCGCGGAGTCTCGGCCCGGACGAGGCAATCATGCGAGGTCCCTTCTTCCACGGCGTCGGCGGAGTGCTCAGCGCGGACATTGCGGTGCCGGACCACGCGCGGGAGGTCGCGTTCTACGCGCGAGTCCTCACCACGGGCGAGTCGCCGCTGTGGCGCGACGATCTGACCAACAACCGGGGCGACCCGGTGATCGGGCTGGGGCCACGGTCGCCCGAGTACGAGGCTTTGCCGCTGCAGTGGATGCCGCACATCCAGGTCGCCGACGTCGCCGCGAGCGCGGCGCGCGCGCTCGAACTCGGGGGCCGGGAGCTGCTTCACGCCAGGGACGACGACGGGCGAAGCCAGTGGGCCGTGCTGACGGACCCGGCGGGCGCCGCGTTCGGCGTGATCCCCGTCGTCGGCGACGGGCCGGTGGCCGAAGCCCGGCCCGGGCGCGTCGGTCGCATCGCGTGGCTGACGCTGGTCGTCCCGGATGTTCCGTCGGCGTGCAGGTTCTACGAACGGGTCGTCGGCTGGTCGGCCGCGCCCACCGAAGCTGCCGGCGGAGTCGAGATGCGGCGGCCCGACGGCGTGGCGGTGGCGGACATCCGGCGACCTGGCCCGGACGAAGCGGACGTCCCGACCGCCTGGATTCTCGGCCTGCCGGTCGACGACCTGGCGGAAAGCCTTCGCCGGGTCGGCGAGGCCGGCGGGACAGTCCTCAAGGGATCGGCCGACGCGGGGCATGCCGTCATCCGGGATCCGGTCGGTGCGTGCATCGCGTTGCAGGCCGGCGGATGACAGCGCGCGGCCCGTCGGGCGGATCCGGAACATCCGCGCCGGCGGGAACCTCGATGAGGGGGCGGGGCGTACAATACACATGAGATGAGCTGGACGACAGCCACTCCGGTGCTTCTGCTGTTCGGGCGCTCCTGGATGTCCGACCTGCTGATCATGGCGCTCGTCGGCGTGCCCATCGCTCTCGTGCTGTACGTCCTGGTGACGATCTTCGGCAGACGCTCGGAGGCGGACAGGCTCCGGGACCTGTACGGGCCCTCGGACAAGGGGTCTGGCTATCGCGACAAGACCCGGACGGAGACCCGCCCTCATATCCGGAAGGACGACGTGCTGTAGGAGTGTCTGCCCGGCGCGAGTCGTGCGGATGCCGACCGAGCCGCCCGCAGATCGAGCGGACGAGGATCCCCGCCGGCAAGCGTCGGAGGCAGCCGAAACGACGTAGACTCCCGCAACGGCGACGCGCGAGTCGGCAGACAGGATGCCGGCGGCGCGCGCCGCCCTCTCCGGGAGCGCGCCCCCCGGCGGGAGTTCTCCGAGCGCCGAGGACCAGTCCATGGCCATCTTCCCGGTCCTGCTGATCGTCGCGACGCTCCTGTGCGCGCTGGTCAGCGGATTCCTGTTCGCCTTCGC
>RFIB01000058.1 GCA_003695625.1 Acidobacteriota bacterium
GCGGAACGCGCCCAGGTACTGCTCGAGACGCTCGATCCGCCGGAACGGGAACCCGGTCCCGATCAGCGCGTCGTCGAGTCCGTCGCGGGACGAGACCGCAAGCCGCCTTCCGTTGCAGAACGCTCCGCCGCCGCGTCTTGCCGTGAAGAGTTCTCCGCGCAGCGGGTCGAGCACGGCGCCCGCCACGACGCGCCCGTCGTGCCAGCAGCCGATCGAGACGCCGAACACCGGATTGCCGTGGATGAAGTTGGTCGTCCCGTCGAGCGGGTCGACGATCCACACCGGCCGCTCTCCGTCGAGCCGTACCTGCTCGCCCTCCTCGCCGAGCAGCAGGTGGTCCGGATGCTCGGCCGAGACCACCGCTGCGATCGCCCGCTGGGACGCAAGATCGGCCTCGGTGACGAAGTCGTGCGTTCCCTTGGCGCTGACCTCGAGCGCCAGCGTCCGTTCCCAGTACGGACGCAGGGCGTCCCAGCCGGCCCGCGCGGCACGCTCGGCCGTGCGCACCCATGCCTGCGCGTTTCCGTCGTCCCGCATCGTCCGTCCTCAGCCGCCGAGCAGCCGTTCGATCCCGTGGAACCGGTCCCGGTAGTCGTCCTGCGCGCGCCGGATCACCTCGTGCGCCTCGTCGCGCCCGTACGTCGCCAGCAGTTCGCACCGGACGTCCTGCTGGTCCGGGCCCTGCTTGTAGGTCAGGAAGTAGTGGCGCAGCCGGTCGACCAGCGCCGGCCGGCAGTCGGCGATCTCGGTGATGTCGCCGTAGGCGGCGTCCCCCTCGAGCACCGCGACGATCTTGTCGTCGGCCTCCTGGCCGTCGAGCATGCGCAGTCCGCCGATCGGACGCGCCCGGAGCAGCAGGTCGCCGTGCGTGATCGTCCGCTCGGTCAGCACGCAGATGTCCAGCGGATCGCCGTCGCCGAGAATTCCCGGCCGATTCGCGCGCTCGGCGCAGAACGCGCCGACCCGTTCGCCGCAGTACGTCCGGGGAACGAGCCCGTAGAGCACCGGGCAGACGCTCGAGAACAGCTGCGGCCTGTCGACCTTGAGCAGTCCTGACTTCTTGTCCAGCTCGTACTTGAACGTGTCGGTCGGCACCATCTCGATGTAGCAGGTCACCACGTCGGGTGCGTTCTCGCCGATCTCGACGCCGTGCCACGGATGGGCGCGCGATATCAGTGCCATCAGCGAGCGGATCGGGTCCTGGGCCGGACGGTCCATGGTCCACCTCCGGAAAGGCGATTATGCCCGAGCCGGGGTAGCATCACCGTGCACCCGCGAGGACACGACGATGAACGACGACCCGCATGCCCCCGTCACCGTCGCCGAGGCCCAGGGAGAGGTCGAGGCGCAGCTGCTGCTCCGGTTTCTCGAGGCGCGCGGGATTCGCGCGATCCTGCGCGGCGAGGCGCTGCGCAACGTGCACGGGCTGACGATGAACGGCCTCGGGCACGTCGAGATCCAGGTCGCACCGGCTGATGCCGACCGCGCCCGCGAGCTGATCGCCGACCTGCGGGCCGGGCGCTTCCAGCTTGACGAGGACATGGAGGTCCCGGACGGGAATTGACGGTGTCGCGCGCCTGGAGGCCGTCACGGCGTCCGGAACGGTGCGTCGTCGGATGCCGTCCATGAGGCCCGCGCGCGCACGAGCACGCGCCCGTCGTCCGGCCGGCGTATGCGGTGCGCGGTGACGCACTTTCCGCCGTCGTCGCCTGCCGTGTCGACCTCGAGGCAGTCGACGGCGAGTCTCTCGCCGGCGCGGGCCTCGGCGCAGAACACGATGTCGAGCGACGCGATCCGGCGCTCGCGCCAGATCCGGTCCGGAACGGACTCGATCAGCCAGTCCGCGTAGCGCGCGTTGTTGACGTGCTCGTTGAGGTCGAGGTCCGACCGGCGCACGGTGATCGATGCGGAGGCCGGCTCGACGCCCTCGGGAAAGCCGGGCGCCTCGACGTCGGACATCGCCCGCGGGCGCTCCGGTCTGCGGATCGCGGCGACGAACGCGGGCATCCGCACCGGGCGCCGTCGCGCCAGGTCGACGATCAGCCACGCGCTCGTGCCGGCGCCGATCGGTGCGTCGTCGTCCGCGCGGCGCAGCACGAAGTCGCGCAGGGCGCGAAGACGCTCGAGCCCCGATGGCCACGTCTCGACCACGATCCGGTCGCCGCGGCCGAGGAGGGCGTCGAGCCGCCAGCGCAGTCGGCCGAGGATCCACGCCTGGCCGAGCGGCCCGAGGCGCTCGGTCGCCACGCCGAGCCGCGTCGCGTGCTGCGCCGCCGCCTCCTGCAGGTAGCGGCAGATGCCTCCCGCACCGACCCGGCCGCGCGGGTCGAGATCGTACGAGCGCACCGTGAACGCCTCGCGATGCACGGAAGGCGCCGTGTTCGATTCCTGATTCATCGCGGCCGCACGATACACCCGGCGGCCTCAGAGCCGGCCCACCGAGCGCAGCACCTCGGTCCAGTCGTCGAGAAAGTCGTAGACCGACGTCCGCGCCGCCAGGCGCGCGGTCAGCGCCGCGTTCTGCGCATCGAGCAGGTCGAGCACCGACGCGGCGCCGCGGCCATACGCATCCTGGACCAGGCGCAGGCTGTCGGCGGCCGCGGCCGCGGAGTCCCGGCGCAGGGAGATCGCCGGCCACGAGGCTGCCGCCTGGTCGAGGGCGGCGAGAACACGCAGTCGGACCCGCTGCGCGACCTCCTGCCGGCGCAGGCGCAGTTCCTCGAGCCGGCGGCGTTCCGCATTGGCGGTGGCCGTGATTGCTCCGCCCGTGGCGACGGGAAGCTCGATGCTCATCACGGCCGACCACCGGCGGTCGCTGATGTCGGGAAGCAGTCCGGGCGGCAGCGCAAGCTGCGTTCCGCCCTCGTCCTTCGCCAGCACCTGTTCGAGGCTGCCCTGCAGACGGACCTGCGGGACGCGACCCCGCCGCCGCGCCGCCGCGGCCAGCTGTTCCTGGGCCGCGATCGCGGCATCGAGGGACGCCAGCTCGGGAGAGGCCTCGAGCCCGCGCTCGATCAGGACCGGCATCAGGTTCGCGAATCCGTCCGGCGAGTCGAGCTGCCGCGCCAGGTCGGCGCCGCCAAGGACTTCCAGGCCCTCGTCGAGAGTCAATGGAGCGACACGCCACGTCGTGGTCAGCGGACGGTCGAGCACCCGGCTCAGCTCCCGTTCCGCGAGGCGACGGACCGCCCGCGCCTCGAGCAGTCGGGCGCGCGCCGTTGCCAGCGCCGCCTCCCAGCGGCGCACGACCGCCAGGCCCGCACTGCCCAGCGAGTGCTGCAGCCGGGCGACGCCGAGGTTGGCGCGCGTCAGATCGACGTCGTCCTGGCGGACGCGCACGAGCGCTTCCGCCTTCAGCAGCCCGAGCAGCGCGCCCGCGGCCTGCCGGCGCACGTCGAGGCGCAGGGCCGCGTAATCGGCGACCCTGCCGCGTTGCGCCTCTTGCTGTGCCTTGGCCGCCGCGCGCGTGGGGTCCGAGAACAGCCACTGACTGACCGACACGCCCGCGACGGTGCTGCGCTCGTACTGGCCGAGCGCGGCGAACGCCCGGTCCGGATCGATCGCCGCCTCCGCGACCGAGACGCCGATCTGCGGGCGGAGCGCCCCGCGCGCGGCGCGCACGGACTGCTCGCCTGCCGCGACGACCAGCCGGTCGGCGGCCAGCGCGAGGTTCGCCCGCTCGGCGAGGTCCATCACGGCTCGCAGGTCGATCGGCTCTCCGCCGCGTCCCGCCTCCTCGTCGATCAGTCGCGCGCTGGAAAGGAGCTCCCAGCTCACGCCGATCCCCAACCGCGCCGCGGTGCGCATGTTGAGCGAGATCCGGCCCTCGAATCCCGCGAACGGCTGCTCCGCCGGCGCCACGCCGTCAAGCGTGTCGAGCACGTCGACCGCGGCGCCCCGCGCGAGAGCCTCGATCGTCGCCCGGGTGTTGAGTCCGGCGAGCACCCCCTGACGGACCTCCTGCTCGCCGAGCATCGAGAACGTCGGCAGCCCTGCCCGGGTCAGTTCGTCGACCAGCGCGGCGAACGCGCTGTCGTCGATCTGCTGCAGCCGCATCAGGTAGACCGCGTCCGCTCCAGCAGGCAGCCGCCGCGGCAGTTCTGCCTGCTCGCCGGGAGTCAGCGCGAGAAACGTCACCTCGGTTCCCGGCGGAGCGACCCGCGACGCGAGTCCGTCGGTATCGCAACCGACGATCCACGGATCACCGACGACGACCACGTGCCGGAACGGGACGACCTCGCGGAACGCGCGCAGGTCGTTGGCGATCCACTGGGAAAGACGCAGCGTGTTGATGCGCGCAGCCTCGCCTGCAGGACACGAGGGTGTGCACTCGCTGATCGACAGCGGTACGACGACCGGGACCGGCAGCGCAGGCCGGGTGCAGATGTCGACCGCGGCATCGACCCCCACGGCAAGCACCAGGTCGAGTCCGGGCCGCGCGAGCATGCGGTCGACCGCATCGTGGACGCCGTCCCGGGTCCAGCCGCCGTCGATCACCGCGTCCGGATCGAAGATCACTGCGTAGCGCCCCTCGGTCACGCGCAGGATCTCGTCCCGCAGCAGGTCCGTGAAGTCGAACGATCGGGCGTGCGGTCCGTCGAGGACGATGCCGACATGGACGGGCTGCGGAGCGTCCGCCGGGGAGCCGGCGGCGTGGACCGCAGGGACGGACGCACCCGCGGCGGCGAGGACGATCAGGACTCGGATGATGTCCATCGGTGGCTTCCCGTGCGCCTACGCGCGGACGCGATAGGCGATGGCGTAGAGGACAGGGACGACGATCAGGGTCAGCACGGTGGCGAACGACAGGCCCGACATGATCGTCACGGCCATCGCCGCCCAGAACCGGTCGAACAGCAGCGGCACCATGCCGAGCACGGTCGTCAGCGCGGCCATGGACACGGGTCGCACGCGGCTGACGCCGGCGTCCAGGACCGCGTCGAGCGCTGCCATGCCCTCGGCGAGATTCAGGTCGATCTGTTCGAGCAGCACGACCGAGTTCTTGATCAGCATGCCGGACAGGCTGAGAAAGCCGAGCAGGGCGACGAACCCGAACGGCTGGCCCGTGACAAGCAGCCCCGCCGTCACGCCGATCACGGCGAGAGGCAGCGTGAGGAACACGATCAGCGGCTTGCGGATCGAGTTGAACAGGCCGACGACGATCAGGATCATCAGCGAGAAGAACAGCGGCACGCTGGCGAGCAGCATCCGGTTGGCGTCGTTGGACGACTCATACTCCCCGCCCCACTCCAGCTCGTACCCCGCCGGAAGGTCGAGCGCCTCGATGCGCGGACGCAGCCTGGCGAACAGCGTGCTGGCGACGCCCTCGCGGGGGTCGCACTGCACGGTGATCGTGCGCCGGCGATCGATGCGCCGGATGATCGGATCCTCCCACTCCGTCCGGATCTCGGAGACGACCTGGCTGATCGGAACCGACTGCCCGGTGACCCCGGACCAGACCTGCGCGTTGGCGAGTTCGCTCGCGCTGGCGTCCTGCGCCTCGAGCAGCCGGAAGAAGATCGGCTGGAGTTCGTCGTCCTCGCGATAGATGCCGACTGCGGTTCCGGTCGTTGCCAGCTCGAGACTGCGCGCCAGGTCCGGACGGGAGATCCCGGCGGCCCGGGCCCTGGTCTCGGCGTAGACCGGCCGGATGACCGGCACGCGCTGCCGCCAGTCGTGACGGATGTCCTTGGCTCCGCCGTCCGCGCGCATGATCTGTTCGATCGTCTCGGCGATCTGCCGCAGGACCGCCGGGTCGTCACCCTTGACCCGTGCCTCGATCTTCGCGCCCGTCGCGGGGCCGAACACGAAGCGCGCCGTGCGCGGCTCGGCGTCGGGGAATCGCTCCGCCATCCAGTGTTCGGCGCGCTGCATCAGCGCATCAATGCGCCCCGGATCGTCGACCGTCACCAGCAGCTGACCGTACGCGCTGCTGGGGAACTCGGGGTTGTACGTCAGCATGAACCGCAGCCCGCCGCGACCGACAAACGCGGTGACCGATTCCACACCGTCCTGTTCGAGGAGCCAGTCCGACACGCGGCGCACGTCGCGCGCCGTGTCCTCGATGTGCGTTCCTTCCGGGCGCCAGAAGTCGATCATGAACTGCGGCCGGCTGGAGTCGGGGAAGAAGCTCTGCTCGACGAATCGAAACCCGATCGTCGCGGCGACCAGGGCGAGTCCGGTGGCGGCGATCATCGTCCATCGCCGGCGCAGGACGCCGCGCAGGAAGCTGCGGTACGCGCGGAAGAACCCGCGTGCGTAGGGGTCGCTTGTGCCGTCCGCCGCGGGAGCCTCAAGGAACAGGACGCCGAACAGTGGCGTGACGGTTACCGCGAGCACCCAGCTCAGCAGCAGCGAGGCCGCGATGACCTGGAACAGGGAGGCCAGGAACTCGCCGGACGCGTCCTCGGAGACGCTGATCGCGGCGAACGCGAGGATCGCGACGACGGTGGCTCCGAGCAGCGGCCACATCGTCTCGCGCACGCTGTCGACCGCGGCCTTCGTGCGCTCGACACCGCGCTGCAGCCTGACGAGCATGCCCTCGGTGACGACGATCGCGTTGTCGACCAGCATGCCGAGAGCGATGATCAGCGCGCCGAGGGAGATCCGCTGCAGGCTGATGTCGAACACGTTCATGAAGACGAACGTGCCCAGGATGTCCAGCAGCAGCACCGCGCCGATCAGCAGGCCGGACCGAGGTCCCATGAACAGGACGAGCACGCCGATGACGATCGCGAGCGCCTCGACGAGGTTGACCAGAAAGCCGTTGACCGCGGCCTCGACCGTCTTCGGCTGGAACGAGATCACGTCGAGGGCCATGCCCAGCGGTCGCTGCGGTTCGAGTTCCTTCAGGCGCCGTTCGACCGCACGGCCCAGCTCGACGACATTGCCGTTGGGCACCACCGACACGCCGATCGTGATCGCCGGCTTGCCATCGAAGAACACGAGCGAGGCAGGCGGGTCGACATAGCCGGAGCGGATCGTGGCGACGTCGGCCAGCCGCACGAAGCGCCCGCTGACGCGATCGCGAAGCAGCAGGTTGCCCAGCTCCTCCACCGAATCGAACGCGCCGGTCGGTGCCACGCGAACATACTGCTCGTCCAGATGCAGGTGACCGTCGGGAACGACCGCGCCCTGGGACCGGATCGTGTCCACGACCGCGGGCAGGCTCAGGCCAAGCTCGGCCATCTTGGCGCGCGGGATGTCGATCCAGACCGCCTTGCTGCGCGCGCCGGAGATCTCGACCGAGGCGACGTTGTCGACCAGCAGCAGCTCCCGACGAAGCAGCTTCGCGTACTCCTCGAGTTCGGCGAGGTCGTACGCTTCTCCCGTGACGGCGAAGTAGAGGCCGTAGACGTCGCCCCAGTCGTCATTGACCTGCGAGGGCCCGGCGCCGGGAGGCAGCGTGGGCTGGAGGTCGCCGACCTTGCGCCGCAGCTCGTCCCACGCCTGGGGAATCTCGTCCTGGTCGGTCGTGCTCTTGAGATCGACGATCACCAGGGAGAGTCCGGCCCGTGAGATCGAGGTCACCTTGTCGACCTGGCCCATCGTCTGGATCGCCGTCTCCAGCCGGTCCGTGACCTCCTGCTCGACCTCCTCGGGCGAGGCGCCGGGGTAGGGCGTCGTGACCAGGGCGGTGAAGATCGTGAACTCGGGATCCTCGAGGCGGCCGAGCTGGAGGAACGACAGGCTGCCTCCGACCACGAGCGCCGCGACGAGCACCAGCGTCAGGGTGCGATAGCGCAGGGTGGCGTCGACGAGTGACATCGCCTACTCCCCCAGCGGACGCACGAGCTGTCCGTCATGCGCGAAGCTGACACCCGCGGCGAGGATGCGATCTCCGGGGGCGAGACCCTCGACAACCTGCTGGCCGGCATCGGTCAGCGCGCCGAGGCGCAGCGGGACACGCTCGAGACGCATCGTCGAGGGGTCGACACGAAATGCGACGGGGTTCCCGGTGGCGTCCGTGGTGATCGCCGAGACCGGCACGACGACCGCACCGGCGCGCCCTGTCGGCTCCGCGCGGGGCGACACGTGCCACGAGACCGACGCGGTCATGCCCGGCAGCAGCGCGGCCTCGGGGCCGGGATCGAGCCTCAGGGTCACCGGAAACGTCCGCGTCCGCGGGTCCGACTCGGTCGCGAACTCGCGGACACGCGCCGTGAACTCGAGATCCGGGAAGGCGTCGATCCGCACGACGATGCGCTCGGGGCTCGTGCGCGTCAGCATCGAGACGTCCCGTTCGGGCACGTCGATCACGACCTCGAGATCGCGCACGTCCTGGAACAGCAGGATCGGCTGGCCGGCACGGACGACCTGGTGGACGTCGACCAGCCGGTCCGCGACGACGCCGGCAAACGGCGCCCGCAGCCACGTGTCGGACAGCGCCAGCCGTGCGGCGCGCAACGAGGCCTCGGTCGACTCGAGCTGGGCGCGGCTCACGTCCACCGCTGCGCGTGCCCGGTCGAAGTCGGCCTTGGACGCGTTGTCGTGCTCGAACAGCCCGCGGATCCTCCGATAGTCCTCGGTGGCCTGCACGAGTTGGGCACGGCGCGCGGCGAGGCTCGCCTCGAGATCCCGCACGCGGATCTCGTAGTCCCGCGGGTCGATCCGCGCGAGGACCTGCCCGTGCGCGACCCGCTGCCCCTTGCTCACCGGCAGCTCGATCACCGGGCCGCCGACGCGGAACGCGAGCGGCACGCGGCGCGTGGCCTGGACTCGACCGGGAAAGACGCGGGCGTCGTCCGCGTCGGCGGCGCGGACCTCGACGAGCTTCGCGGGCCGGGCGATCTCGGCGGTCCCGTCCGGGCCGCCCGGGGCGCCGCAGGCGCCGACCAGCACCAGCAGGCCCGCGCATCCGGCGACCCGGCCGGCCCGCGCGAGGAGGCCGGCGGTCCGGTCGGACAGCGGCGGACGCAGGCTGCCGGCCGTCATCGCTCGAGCCCTCCCAGCAGGATCTGCAGCAGCGGCTCGGCGATTTCGTCCGGCTCGGGAGACTGTTCGTTTCGCGCCATCAGCTCGATCGTGCCCGTCAGGGAACCGAGCACGATCTCGGCGACGCGTCGGGGCGGGAGTTCGCGGAACTCGCCGGCGGCGATTCCCTGTTCAACGACGCGCTGCAGCAGGGCGAGGCCCCACGCCTGCCGCCGGATCTGTCCCTCCCGCAGCGCGCCATGGTGCTTTTCCGGGATCAGCGCGACGACCAGCGCACGGTTCTCGTGGACCGACTCGAGGATCAGGCGGACGATCCGGCGCAGCTTGTCTGTCGGGCGCGCGTCGCCGTCGGCGACACGTTCAAGCCTCTCGACCAGCGGTGCGAACGTTTCCTGTTCGACGTGTTCGAGGATCGCGTCGCGGTCGGCGAAGTAGTTGTAGAGCGTGCCGCGGGACACGCCGATCGCGCGCGCGAGCCGGTCGAGCGTCAGTCCCTGCACGCCGTCCGCCTCGATGATCTCCTTGGCGTGCCGGTAGACCTCCTCGCGCATCAGTGCGTCGAGCGCGGCCTTCTGCTTCTTCGAGTACCGGGGCATCGGGGCCCTCCGTGCAGGCGTTTTGTGGTCGCC
>RFIB01000347.1 GCA_003695625.1 Acidobacteriota bacterium
GTCTTGCGCTTGGCGGTCTTGCGCTTGGTGGTCTTGCGCTTGGTGGCCTTGCGCTTGGTGGCCTTGCGCTTGGTGGTCTTGCGACGGGTCGCCTTCTTCTTCGTGGCCTTGCGCTTGGTGGTCTTGCGCTTGGTGGCCTTCTTGGCGACCTTCCGCTTGCGACGGACTGCCATGGGCCTTCGATCCTCCTTTTCGGGTCCCGCAATCACGGTCCCGCGTTTGTTCGTGCGAGCGTCCTCGCACACGGGTGAACACCCGTTCGGAAATATGATTGGCCTGCAAGCGCCTTGTCAAGAGGTGCCGCGTTCAAAAGTGACGTCGTTTCACGACGATGAGCGCCCGTCGCGGCTGCGCGGCCGACCGGGACGCGCGGGCATCGACGCATCGAGCCCGAGTTCCTGGATGCGTCGCCGGAGCGTGCGCACTCCGATGCCGAGAAGCCGTGCGGCCCGCGTGCGCGAGCCCGAGACCAGCTCGAGCGTCTGTCGAATCGCATCGGCCTCGATCTCCCGCAGCGACCGGCCGGCCAGCGGGCCGTTCGACCGGCTGCTCTCGTCTGCCGAGCGACTGCGGATCGCGGGCGGCAGATCCGCGGCGGTGATCACGCTTCCCCTCGAGGAGACCACGGCGGCCTCGATGGCGTTCTGAAGCTCGCGGACGTTTCCCGGCCAGTCGTGGGTCAGCAGCGCCTCGAGCGCCTCCGGGGACAGCCGTCGCGGCTCCAGCCGGTTCTCGCGGCAGACGCGCGTGAGGAATTCGCGGGCGAGGACGGGGATGTCCTCGCGTCGCTCGCGAAGAGGGGGGACCCTGAGCGTGACCACCCTCAACCGATAGTAGAGGTCCTCCCGGAACTCCCCGCGTCGGACCAGGGCCTCGAGGTCCGCGTTGGTCGCGGCGACGAGGCGTACGTCGACGCGGATCGGGCGCGTGCCGCCCACCCGCATGAACTCCTGGTCCTCGAGCACGCGCAGCAGCTTGGCCTGCGTGGCCAGGTCGGTCTCCGCGATCTCGTCGAGGAACAGGGTGCCCTGATGCGCGAGTTCGAACTTCCCGGCGCGCCGCGACACGGCGCCGGTGAATGCGCCGCGCTCGTGGCCGAACAGATCGGACTCGATCAGGTGCGGTGGCAGTGCGGCGCAGTTGAGGGCGATGAACGGTCCCGCAGCACGGGGCGAGTCGAAGTGGATCGACCGCGCGACCAGTTCCTTGCCGACGCCGCTCTCGCCGGTGACCAGCACGGTGGAGCGCATCGGCGCGACACGCTGCACCAGGGTGCGAAGGCGCTCCATCGCCGGGGAAAGCGCGACGATCGCCCGGTCCTCCCACGACCGCCGGGAGCGTCGGGCGAGTTCGTCCTCGAGCGTCGCCAGGTGGACGCGGACGTCCCGCGACTCGAGCGCCCGCAGCAGCCGGACGCGAAGCTCGGCGGTTCCCGGCGGGCGCGAGATCACGTCGCTGGCGCCGCGCACGATCCATTCGAAGGCCTGCGCCTCGTCCGTGGCGTCGGCCAGCAGCAGTACCGGAGGTGCTCCCTCCCGCTCGAGCAGGCGGGTGAGCAGGCGGGCCTGGCGATGGTCGATCGCGCGCATGTCGAGCAGGACGGCGTCCATGGCTGCGCCGCGCTTGCCCGGGTCGAGATCGGCCAGGTCGAGCGAGCCCGCACTCCGGATGCCCAGCCGTGCGGCGCGGGCGGCCAGATCCTCCCTGAGCGCGTCGTCCGGGGTGATGATCGCGACCAGGGCCTCGATCGGAACGGTCTGGGCAATCACGCCGGCCATGGTCACCCTCCCTCCGCGGTTCGGGGCCATCCACGGGCAGCCGTATTATGCGGCCATGATGGCCTCGTTTTCCGGAAAAACAGGACTGTCCTGGCCGATTTTTTTGGAAAGAATCAGCGAAACCTGACGTTCATGATGCCAAGATGTTGAAAAAAGGGGGCTTGCTGCGTCGCGGCGCGACCGCCGGGCTGGCAGTCTTCTTGCAAACAAGGTTGGGCAGCAGCGGGACCGGCCCGCGGGTCGCGTTCCGGAGCAAGGGGTTGACGATGGCAGATCTCAGGGCCCGGCGTAAGGCGGTGACGAGGACGCGCAGGACCGCGCAGCAGCGCAAGCTGGTCAGCTTCCAGTACGAGGGGCGCGAGTACGTGCTCGATCTCGTCCGCAACCAGGTCTATCAGAACTGGACGGCGGTCGAGACGAACCGCGGCGTCGCGATCCTCGGCGCATATCGCCAGGCCGCCGCTCCCGCCCACTGAGACCTCCGACCATCTGATCGACGGCGCGCGACGGCCGGTCCGGCCCCCCCCCGGGCGTGGTGCGTGCCGCCATCCGGTTCCGAGCAGATGCAGGGCCGCCCGGTGATCGACCGGGCGGCCCGATTCATGTCCGGCTGACCGCGCCGCGACGAGGCGCGGGTCAATACATGCTGAGGTAGCGGTCCACCTCCCACGGGTGGACGATCGAGATGTACTCGTTCCAGTCCTGGAGCTTGCCCGAGATGAAGTGCTCCGCGATGTGCTCCCCGAGCGCGTCGAGCACGATCTTGTCCTTCTGCAGGGCTCTCACCGCCTGGTAAAGGTCTGCGGGCAGCGAGTCGATCTTGAGCCGGCGCTTCTCGCGCTCGCTCATGTTGAAGATGTCCTTGTTGACCGGCGGTCCGGGGTCGATCCGGTCCTCGATCCCGTGAAGTCCCGCGGCGAGCATCACGGCGAACGCCAGATAGGGGTTGCACGACGGGTCCGGCATCCGGACCTCGACGCGGGCCCCGAGACCGCGCCGGGCAGGGACGCGCGCGAGCGGGCTGCGGTTCTTCTCCGACCACGCGATGTTGGTCGGCGCCTCGTAGCCGGGAACGAGCCGCTTGAACGAGTTGACGGTCGGATTCGTCACGGCGCAGATCGCCTTGGCGTGACGCAGAATCCCGCCGATGTAGTGGCGCGCGGTATCCGACAGGCCGTACTCGCCCGAGGGATCGTCGAAGGCGTTGCGCCCGTCGGACGTGAACAACGACTGGTGCGTGTGCATCCCGGAGCCGTTGACCCCGTAGAGCGGCTTGGGCATGAAGCTGGCGTGCAGGTTGTGGCGCAGCGCGACGCGGCGCACGACGTGACGGAAGATCAGGAGATTGTCCGCGGTCTGCAGCGCGTGTGCGTACTTGAAGTCGACTTCGTGCTGGCCGGGCGCCACCTCGTGGTGCGCCGCCTCGACCTCGAAGTCCATCTTCTCGAGCACGTTGACGATCTCCCGCCGCGCGTCCTCTCCCCGGTCGACCGGCGTCAGGTCGAAGTAGGCTCCGGTGTCATGGGTGAGCGTCGTCGGCGTGCCGTCCGGATTGCGCTGGAACAGGAAGAACTCCGCCTCCGGCCCCATCATCGGCGTGAAGCCCCTCGCGCCGACCGCCTCGATCGCGCGCTTGAGCTGGTAGCGCGGATCGCCGGGAAACGGGCTGCCGTCGGGCAGTGCGACATCGCAGATCAGCATCGCGACGCGCCCCGCCTCCTCGCGCGCCGGGTAGATGCGCACCGAGTCCAGGTCCGGACGAAGGAGCATGTCCGACTCCTGGATCCGCACGAAGCCCTCGATGGACGAGCCGTCGAACATGATCTCGCCGGCCAGCGCCTTGTCGAACTGGGAGTCCGGCACCTCGACGTTCTTGATCACGCCGTGGATGTCGGAGAACACCAGCCTGAGGAACCGGATCTTCTCGTCACGCAGGATCGCCTTGACTTCCGCCACGCTCTTGGGCATCGGCCACCACCTCCGGGTCCGCATCCCCCAGCGGGAAGCGGTTGGCGAAAGCTACAGGAGGCAGGGGCGGCATTCAACGCAATGACATCGATTTCTTGCCGAAATGCGCGACGTTCATGTTGTGTTCATTGAATTGACGGGTGGTTCTTGCGCAGTGATCGTCAAGAAGTGACGAACTGGCCCATTTGCGTGCGCAGGGCAGGTGATCCGGCCGTCACCGCGGCACGCGCAACACACCGTGGTGCGAAGAGTGTGAAGCGCGCCCGGGCCGCGGCGCTGCGCCACCTCCGCGCGGGCCCCGGTCGCCGCGCCGGAATCGGGAGCGCCCCCCCCGGCCCGGTTTCGCGCCACAATCGTCGGACCACCGTGCGGAGAGAAGCGATGCGATCAGCCCGGCCGTGGTCCGCGGGCGCCCTGCGCCCGCTCGTCACTGCAGCGATCCTCGGAGCGCTCGTGTCTGCCGGCTGCTCCCGGCAGGCGACCAGCGAGGAGGCCTCCGTTCCGCCGGGCGAGATCGTCGTGTTCTCCGGTCCCCGGTTCTGGACCGGGGAACCGGCCCGGCCGTGGGCCGACGGCCTGGCCGTGCGCGACGGGCGGATCGTCGCCCTGCTCGAGCGCCACGAGATCGCGCGACTCGTTGCACAGGGGGCCGAGGACGTCCGGTTGCCCGGCGAGGTCGCGCTGCCCGGGCTCGTCGACGGGCACGGCCACCTGCTCGGATACGGGCTGGCGCGCCGTTCCGTGGACCTCGTCGGGGCGGACAGCCTCGAGCAGACTCTCGCGAGGGTCGCGGCGTGGGCACGAAGTCATCCCGATGCGCCGTGGGTCCTCGGGCGCGGCTGGGACCAGAACGACTGGCCGCGCAAGGCGTTCCCCGACGCCGACCGGCTCGACCAGGTCGTGCCGGACCGCCCGTGCGCGCTGCGCCGGATCGACGGACACGCGCTGTGGGTCAACCGTGCGGCCCTGGCGGCCGCGGGGATCGATGCGCGGACGCCGGATCCCGCGGGGGGGCAGATTCTCCGCGACCGCACCGGCCGGCCTACCGGAATCCTCGTCGACTCCGCGATGGATCTCGTCGACCGCGTGGTGCCCGAGCCGGACGATGCCACCGTGCGCCGGGCTCTCGAGGACGCGGTCGCGAGCCTCTCCGCGTTCGGGCTGACCGGGTTCCACGACATGGGAACCGACGGCCGGACGCTCGGGATCATCCGGGAGATGGACGCGGCCGGCCGCCTGCCGCTACGTCTCACCCTGTACGCGTCCGCCGACGACGAGGAGCTGGTCGCGCGCCTGATGCGCGACGGTCCCGAGCAGGGACGCCGCTTCCGTGTCGTCGGCGTCAAGTTCTACGCCGACGGCGCCCTCGGCAGCCGGGGTGCGCGCCTGCTGGCCCCGTACAACGACCAGCCGGATCATCTCGGCCTGTTCGTGACCGACCCCACGGAACTCAGGTCCAGGGTTCTCGAGACGATGCGCGCCGGCCTGCAGCCGGCGGTGCACGCCATCGGCGACGCCGCGAACCGTCTCGTGCTCGAGATCTACGCGGGTGGCCTGCGCGAGCTGCTGGCCGCCGGCAGGACGTCGTCGCTCGCACTTCGGCCCCGGATCGAGCACGCCCAGGTGGTCGCGCCGCCCGACATCCCGCGGTTCCGGTCGATCGTCGACGACGCGCTGGCCGCAGCCGGTGCCGCCGAGGCGCTGCGCCGGCACGTGGCGATCGTGGCCTCGATGCAGCCGAGCCATGCCACCAGCGACATGCCGTGGGCGGAGCGCCGGCTCGGCTCGGCCCGGCTCCGGGGCGCCTACGCGTGGCGCAGCCTGATCGATGCGGGCGTGCCGCTCGTCTTCGGCTCGGACGTGCCGGTCGAGAGCGCGGATCCCCGGACAGGTCTCTACGCCGCGGTGACCCGGACCGACGCGCGCGGCCTTCCGCCCGGCGGCTGGCTGCCCGCCGAGCGCGTGCCGCTCGAGCGGGCCGTCCGCGCCTACACGCTCGGCGCCGCCTTCGCGGCGGGACGCGAGCGCGACGAGGGGACGCTCGCCCCGGGAAAACGCTGTGACCTGACGGTGCTGCGCGTCGACCCGTTCGGCAACCCTCCGCGCACGCTGCTCGACGACCCCGTCCTGGCGACCGTCGTCGACGGGCAGGTCACCTGGCGGGCCCCGGCGCCCCCGCCGGAACAGGCCGCCACGAAGTGATTGTCATGAAAAGACCTGGTCCGGGCGCCCCCCACGCCGGCGGGGCGTCACATTCCTCGCACCACCGTGGTCAGGAAGCCCGGCGTCGCTCGTAGAGGAACGCTTCGAGTCTCCGCCGATCCGCGTCCGAGATCTTCTCGAACTCGATCCCGATCCCGTCCGATGCCTCCGCCGGCCCGTCCTCGCCCGCCTCGCGTGCGACCCGTCCGAGCAGGCGGATCGATTCGTCCTCCCCCGGGAGCCGGAACGCCAGTGCCAGGCGCATTCCCGGCCGGAGCGGGGCCTGCGCGGAGACGAACATGCCGCTGTGCGAGAGGTCGAGGATCGTCCCGAGCGCGGGAGACTCGGGCGTGTCGAACCGGACGGGGATCGACACCGGCACGCGCGGCCGGCGCACGTAGCTCCAGACACGGTTGCCGCCGAGCCGGTGCGCCTCGCCGAGCGCCTCGCCGGCGCGCCGCAGGAGATCCTCGGCGTCCCGTCCGACCCACGGCCAGCTCGCGACGCCGATCGACACCGTCACGTTGCCCGCGAGATCGATCTGCTTCCCCGATTCCTCGATCCGGCGCCGGACGCGACCGGCGAGCGTCCGTGCGGACCCCGCGTCGAGGTCCGGCGCGAGCACGCCGAAGGTCCCCTCGCCGAGTCGCGCGACCAGGTCCTCGGGACGCGCGACCTCGAGCACGAGCGCCGCGATCGCTCCGAGCGCACGGGTCCAGCGGTCTTCTCCGCAGCGCTCGACGAGCTCCTCGCGCCGGTCGACGTCGACGAGCATGACCGAGACAGGCGTCGTCCGTTCGCCTCCGGCCGCAAGGGCCCCTTCGAGCGTCTCCCGGAACAGCACGGGGCCGACCAGCCCCGTCACCGGATCGATCTCTCCCAGACCGGACTCGATCAGGCTGACCGGCGGCAGCGTGCGCACGACACGCAGGACGTCCACCCGCAGGTGCCGGCCGTCGTCGTCGACCGGGACGACGCGCACCTCGACGTCGACGCGCCCTCCGTCCTTGCGTTCGAGCCGCAGCAGCGGACGCGGCTCGCCCGCGGCCCCGTCCGGTGTCGTCGCCGGTGCGGACAGCGCACGCGCCAGCGGGCCGCCGTCGTGCACGTCCCGCGACTGCCCCGCGATCTCCACCGCCGACCAGCCGGTCAGCTCCTCCGCCCCGCGGTCGAACGCGAGGATCGTCCCGTGGCGGTCGACCAGCAGACGGGCGAGAACCGGCTGCTCGATCGGGGGGGGCACGGGACTCGCCCCGCCCGTCCGCACGGTGTCGCGCAGCGGCCTGATCGGCTGGGTGATCTCCGTCGCCCCCGGCGCGGCGGAGGTCCGGTCACGGACATCGGGTCGGGCGGTCCCGGCGTCGTCGCTCCACATCGAACCCTCTCTCCCGCGGGACGCATCCCCCGCGGCCGGATTCCGATCGAATCCTCATGAACAATCTAGGGTTCGGAGCTGTCCGTGCCCACACCTGTCTCGCCGCCGGGATCGGGCGGGGCGGGGGTCCCGCCGAGGGGCCAGCGGGCGCGCAGGGACCGGACTTCCTCTCCGGTCAGCGGCCGCCACAGGCCGCTGCGCCGGCGCCGCTCGATCACGTGGGGCGGATAGCGCACGGAGGTGACCAGCCGTCCCTCGTCGCTGAACACGTGGGCGCGACCGCGTTCGCCGAGGACGACGACCGTACGGCGTCTCGTGTCGTAGAGCAGGCTGTCGCCATCGGCGCGCTGGAGATCGGCGATCGCCATGCGCGTCGGCCGCTCGCCGGACAGGTGCCGCTCCTCGGCGTGGCGCGTGCGCCGCCCGCGCGCACGGTGCCCGCGCTCGAGCCGCCGCCCCAGCCCGTCGAGCAGTCCCTCGATCCTGCGCTCGACGCTGCCCCGCCGGCCGGCGGACGACTCGATCCGCTCGAGGACGCTCCGGGCCCAGCGCAGCTCGCGCACGTGCGAGTCGCCGACGAGCAGGTCCTGCAGCCGGTCCGGCGGCCGCCCGTCCGGACCGACACCGACGACGGCGAGCGAGAACCGCCGCGGTCCGCGCCGCCTGCGCGTCGAGCAGACCTGGAACGTCAGCGCGACGGGGTGCGGATGGCCGGATTCGTCGCGGGCACGAAACCAGCCTGCGACGAGCTGCGCGTGCAGGCGGAAGTCGCGCCGCTGGTCCCGGTACGCGGGGAGCACGTCCCGGGTCAGCTCGGCGCCGGACAGCACGAGGGAGACCAGCGTCCGGCGCGATTCGTCGAACAGCAGCTCGACCCGCGGGTCCTGGCAGTCGAGCAGGAGCTGCGTGAAGTCGACGAACCGGGGCGTCCCGGTCGCCCCGTAGCCGGCGAACACCTCGCGCGGCGAGCGTGGCCTGGCGTGCGGGCAGTCGTCCGTCCCGCAGCGCAGGCAGTACGCCCGCCCGCCGCCGGTGGCCCCGCGCGCCTCGAGGGCGTCGCGCACCGCCTCCTCGAGCCGGCGTTCGAGGTCCCGCGCCTCGCGCGCGAGTCCCTCGTCGTCGCCCGGATCGGTCGGCACGGCGAGGTCGATCACCAGCCGGTCGTCCCGTCGAAGCGCATCGCCGGGGAAGCCCGCCCGCTCCGCGACGGTCCTCGCGAGCGCCGAGAGCCGGCGCAGCAGGTCGAGGACCGGGTCGCGCGCGTCCGCCATCGGGTCGGCCTCGCCGCCGCCTCAGGCGACGCGTGTCCGCCGTCGGAACACGCCCTTCTCGACGAACAGCGCAGCCGCGGCGAGCAGGAACGCCCCGATCCGTCCCGTCGCGAACAGGAGGTCGTTGACGAACGCGAAGTCGATCGCGCCCGTGTTCGCCACGTTGCCTTCGGTCACGCCGAGGTAGACCAGGTCGACGATCCGCGAGACGGCCAGCAGCGCGAACAGCGCGGCGGAAGAGCGTGCGAGCAGCGTCACGCCGCGGTTGAGCAGCCACGCCAGGCCGGCGAACGTGACGATCGCCGGGCCGAGCGAGCCCCACGAGGGCAGCGCCCACAGCGCGCCCGTCGCGTCGTAGATCCGCAGCAGCCACTCCGGCGCTGCGGTCGGCGTGTCGGTCAGCAGGGTGATCTTGTGCTCGACGATCCACACTGCGGACCACAGCCAGCAGGACACGGTGAAGTACGCCAGCGCGGACAGGCGCACGATCTCCGACAGCAGCGCCTGCCCCTGGCCGTAGACCTGGACCAGCCCCACCGTGCCCGCGAACCCGGCCGCACCGATCACGAGATAGGCGAGGAAGTACGGCATCACGAACGAGATCCGCGACTTGCTGACGAAGTCGCTCCACGTCGTGTTCGGCTCCGTGTTCGTCGCCAGGATGACCTCGAAGATCAGCATCCCCAGCGTCAACGCCGAGAAGACGACCAGCAGTACGGCGGCCGTCTGGCGCTCCCGTTCGGTGATCCTGGACATCGTCCCCCCTCGCTCCGGCCCCGCCCGGCTCGCGGTGCGGACGCCGCGGACTCGCGGTCCGCATTATGCCCCGTCGATCGCCCGGACGATCCGCGCCGGGGCGCGCGGGCCGGCGAGCCGATAAAGTACCGCGCGCCACCCGGCGGGCGGCCCGGACGGTCCGGCGCGGCCGCGCCGGCGGGAGGCGAGGAGAGAGAGAGATGGCAGGCCGACGACTGGCGATCTCGGGAGGCGAGCCGGTACGCACCGAGCCGTGGCCCACGTGGCCGGTGTGGGACGCGTCCGAAGAGCAGGCACTGATCGACACGCTGCGCTCGGGGCGCTGGGGCGTCGGGGGCGAGCGCGTCCCCCGGCTCGAGGCGCGCTACGCCGAGCTGCACGGAGCGCGACATGCGGTCGCCTGCTGCAACGGGACCGTCGCACTGCAGATCGCGCTCGTTGCCGCGGGGATCGAGGCGGGCGACGAGGTGATCACGTCGGCCTACACGTTCATGGCGACGGCGCTGGCGATCCTCGCCGTCGGCGCGGTCCCGGTGTTCGTCGACGTCGAGCCGGGCACCCACAACCTCGATCCGGACCGGATCGAGGCCGCGATCACGCCGCGCACGCGCGCGATCATGCCCGTTCATATCGGCGGTCGTCCGGCCGACATGGACCGGATCCTCGCCATCGCGAAGCGCCACGGACTGCGCGTGGTCGAGGACGCCGCCCAGGCGTGGCTCGCGTCCTGGAACGGGCGGCCCGTCGGGGCACTGGGCGATGCCGGCACGTTCAGCTTCCAGTCGAGCAAGAACCTGACTGCCGGCGAGGGCGGGATCGTGCTGACCAACGACGACGACGTCTACCGCCTCGCCTGGTCGTACCACAACTGCGGCCGCCTGCCGGGCGGCGCGTGGTACGAGCACGCCACCGCCGGACTCAACTACCGTCTCGGCGAGTTCCAGGCGGCGGTGCTGCTCGCCGGCCTCGATCGCCTGCCCGAGCAGCAGGCCCGCCGGCGCGAGGCGATGCGTGCCCTCGACGAGGGACTTGCCGGCATCGACGGCGTGCTGACCCCCGAGGCCGACGACCGCGTGACCGCGCATGCGGGACACATCTACATGGTGCGACTCGACCCGGCGGCGATTCCGCAGGACAAGGCGCGCGTGGTCGAGGCGCTGCAGGCCGAAGGGATCCCGGCCCATCCGGGGTACACCACGCCGCTCTACCGGCAGGGATTCTGGGACTGGTTCGCCGAGCGCCGCGTCGGCGACGGCAGCCTGCGCTGGAAGGACCTGTTCGACCGACGGACCCAGGAGCTGCCGCTCCCGGTGACCGAGTCCCTCTGCCGGACGACGATCTGGATCAAGCAGGACGTCCTGCTCGCCGGGGCGCAGGCGATGGGCGATGTCGTCGCGGCGTTCGACAAGGTGCTCGCCGCGGCGCGCGCCGGCGAGCTGTGACGGACGGCGTCCGTCCCGTGACCGGACGAGGCGAGCGGCCGCAGGCAGCGCCGGTCCCGAGCGCGGCGCTGGTGGCCCTGCATCGCCCGGGCGCAGGCGGCCTGCGCGTGCTGCTCGGCCGGCGCTCCCGGCGGGCGCGCTTTCTCGGCGGCTGGTGGGCGTTCCCCGGCGGTGTCCTCGAGGAGGTCGACGGCGCCGCCGAGGACCGCGCGGCGCTGGCACGCTGTGCCGCCCGCGAGTTCCACGAGGAGACCGGGCTCCGCATCGATCCGGAAGGTCTCGCGTTCGCCGGCAGCCGGACGACGCCTCCGTTCGTGCGGCGGCGGTTCGCGACGGCGTTCTTCGTCGCGCTGCTGTCCGGCGACGCGCCACCGGAGCCGACTCCGGAGACCGACGAGCTCGAGGAACTCGCGTGGCTCGCCCCCGGCGAGGCGCTCGCCGCGTGGCGCTCCGGGCGGCTGCCGGTCGCACCGCCGGTGCTGCCGATGCTCCGTGCCCTTGCGGCGGTCGCCCCCGAGGCGGCCCCGCCGGACATCGCGGCGCGGCTCGAGGACGTCAACCGGCGCGAGCAGGAGTGTCCGCGCATCGAGGTCGCGCCCGGCGTGTGGCTCGTTCCGCTGGCGACCGAAACGCTGCCTCCGGCGACCCACACCAACGCCGCGCTCGTCGGCGGCCGGCGATTCGTCGTCGTCGACCCGGGCTCCCGCGACGCCGCCGAGCTCGAACACCTCCTGTGTCTCGTCGAGCGTCGCGTCGCCGAGGGCGGCGAGGTTCACGCCGTGGTGCTGACGCATCACCACGGCGATCACGTCGGCGGCGCGGCGGCGGCCGCGGCCCGGCTGGCGGTGCCGGTGCTTGCCCATCCGCGGACGGTCGATCTGCTGCGTGACGAGGCGCTGCGTGGCGTCGCCCGGGGCGCGCTCGACGACGGAGCCCGGCTCGACCTCGACGGCGAGACGCTGCGGGTCGTGCATACCCCCGGCCACGCGCCCGGCCATGTGGCACTCGTCGCCGAGCGGGCACGGGTCGCGATCGTCGGCGATCTGGTCAGCGGCGTGTCCTCGATCGTCATTCCGCCGGACACCGGCGACATGGGCGCCTTCCTCGACTCGCTGGCGAGGGTTGCCCGCGAGCCGGTCGGACTCGTGCTGCCCGGACACGGGCCGCCGCTCGCCCCCGAGGCCCTCGAGACGGCGCGCGAGCACCGCCTGGCCCGCGAGCGCGCCGTGCTCGACGCGCTGGGCGCCGAGCCGCGCCCGCTCGAGGAGATCGCGCGCGCGGCCTACCGCGGCGAGCGCGTCCACGAGCGATTCGCGGCGGTCCAGACCCTCGCCCACCTGCGCCACCTGGCGGCCCGTGGCCGGGCAAGAGAACGCGACGGGGGCTGGCAGCTCGCCGGCTGATTCCGCCGGCCGCACGCCGCTCGCCGGACGGCCCGGTCCGCCCGTCACGACCCGGAGCGCCACCGGGCGCGCACGGTTTGTTCCCGGCCGACCGGGTGCTATGTTGCCGGTCCGCCGATGCCTGGTGCCGCCATCCTCGAGGTCGAGGACCTCGTCGTCGAGTTTCCACGCGACCACGAGCGCCTCCGCGCCGCGGACGGCGTGAGCTTCGGAGTAGGTCAGGGGGAGATCGTGGGGCTGGTCGGCGAGTCCGGCTGCGGGAAGTCGGTGACGGCCCTCGCGCTGTTCCGCCTCGTTCCCGAACCGGGCCGCATCGCCGCCGGCGCGGTGCGTCTCGGCGGCGTCGAGCTGCTCGCCCTGCCCGAGCGCGAACTGCGCCGCTACCGCGGTGCCGGCATCGCCTACGTGCCCCAGGAGCCGGGCGAGGCGCTCAACCCGGTCGTGCGGATCGGAGCGCAGATCGTCGACGTGATCCGGGCGCACCGCAGCGTCTCGAGGAAGGCGGCCTGGGACGAGGCGGTCGACCTGCTGCGGCGTGTCGGCATCGCCGATCCCGAGCGGCGCGCGCGCCAGTACGCGCACCAGTTCTCCGGAGGCATGAAGCAGCGGGCCCTGATCGCGATGGCGCTTGCGGCGCGCCCGAGGGTCCTCGTCGCCGACGAGCCGACGACCGCGCTCGATCCGACGATCCAGGCCGGCATTCTCGATCTGCTCGCATCGCTGGCCCGTGACGAGGGCCTCGGAGTGCTGCTGATCACGCACGATCTCGGCGTCGTCGCCTCGGCGTGCGATCGCGTGCTCGTGATGTACGCCGGCAGGATCGTCGAGCAGGCCGGGGTTGCGACGCTGTTCGAGGAGCCGGCGCATCCGTACACGCGCGCCCTGCTCGCCGCGCTCCCGCGCCCCGGCGTGTCGCGCGGGGCGCTGCCGGCGATCCGCGGCGCCGTGCCGGACCTGGCGCGGCTGCCCCCGGGCTGTCCGTTCCACCCGCGCTGCCCGGTCGCGATCCCCGCCTGCCGCGACGTCGAGCCGGCTCCCGTCGCGCTGGGCCCGGACCACGCCGTGCGCTGTCTGCTCGCGTCGCCGGACGACGCGGCCGGAGATTCCGCGGACCGGCCGGAGGAGCGCCCGTGACCGCGCAGCCGCTGCTCGAGGTGCGCGGCCTGCGCAAGGCGTTCGCCGCGTCCACCGGGCTGTTCGGGCGCGGACCGCTCGTGCGCGCCGTGGACGGCGTCGACCTCGACCTCGCCGCCGGGGAGGTGCTCGGGCTGGTCGGCGAGTCGGGCTCCGGCAAGACGACCCTCGGGCGGGCGATCCTGCGCCTGGTCGAGCCCGATGACGGGGCGATCCGCTTCGACGGCGTCGACGTCCGCGCGCTGCGCGGCCGCGAGCTGCGCCGCCTGCGCCGCCGGATGCAGATCGTGTTCCAGGATCCGACCAGCGCCCTCAATCCGCGGCTGCGCGTCCGCGCCCTCGTCGGCGAGCCGCTGCTCGTCCACGGACTCGCGCGCGGCCGCGCCCTGCGCGACCGGGTCGCCGAGCTGCTCGAGGAGGTCGGGCTCGAGCCTTCCGCGATGGACCGCTATCCGCGCGAGTTCTCGGGCGGCCAGCGCCAGCGGATCGGCATCGCGCGTGCGCTGGCGCTGCGCCCCGATTTCGTGGTGCTCGACGAGCCGGTCTCGTCGCTCGACGTCTCGATCCAGGCCCAGATCGTCAACCTGCTCGTCGAGCTGCAGCGCCGGCACCGCGTGGCCTACCTGTTCATCGCCCACGACCTGGCGCTGGTGGCGCATCTTGCCGACCGCGTCGCCGTGATGTACCTCGGCCGCGTCGTCGAGCAGGCTGCGACCCGGACGATCCTCGACCGTCCGGCGCATCCGTACACGCGTGCGCTGATCGCCGCGACTCCGCCACCGGATCCCCGCCGGGCCCGCGCACGGCGGATGCCGATTCCCGGGGAGATCCCGTCGCCGATCGACCGCCCGGCCGGATGCGCGTTCCACCCGCGCTGCCCATGGGCCGACGCGCGCTGCCGCGAGCAGGATCCGCCACTCGTCGCCGTCGCCGAGGGGCACCTGGCGGCCTGCCATCGGGCCGACGAGGTGCAGTCCGAATCTTTCGATGCAACGGATTCCGGGCGGCCTCCGTTACATCGCCCGACAGCGAAGCCGTCCACCGCCCGACCGGACACGACACCGGGCAAGGAGACTGATCGATGACCAGCCGCAGGGGACCGATCGTCCTCGTTCTTCTCTTTCTCGTCGCGGGCCTCGCGGGAGCGCCGGCGGTCGCGGCCGACGCGGACGCCTGGCGGCTCGCCCTGCGCGAGGCGGTCGCGCTGGCCCTCGAGCGGAACCTCGACCTGGCGGTCAGCCGCGTCGGCCCGAAGCTCGCCGAGCAGGACGAGTCGATCGCCCGCGCCGACTTCGATCCGTCGCTGACCGGGCGGGTGAGCCATGACGAGAGCGAGGAGGAGCCGACGAGCGTGTTCTCGCGCCAGGGCTCCACGCTCGACCAGTTCCAGATCACGTGGA
>RFIB01000348.1 GCA_003695625.1 Acidobacteriota bacterium
CGCGCACGACGTTGCCGTCGAGCACCGGCTCGGCGATCCCGAACGCGATCGAGCCGATCGCGGCCGCGGTGTACTCGCCGATCCCGGGCAGGGCGCGCAGCGCCTCGAGCGAGGCCGGCAGCTCGTTGCGGCCCGCCGCGACCAGGGCGCGCGCCGCGGCGTGCAGGTGCCGTGCGCGACGGTAGTAGCCGAGCCCCGACCACAGCGCGAGCACCTCGTCGAGCGGTGCCGCGGCGAGCGCGCCGACGTCGGGAAACCGGGACAGGAAGCGCTGCCAGTACGGCACGACCGCGGCCACCGTCGTCTGCTGGAGCATCACCTCGGAGATCCAGATCGCGTACGGATCGCGCGTGCGTCGCCACGGCAGGTCGCGGCGATGGTCGCGGTACCAGGCGACCAGCGCCGCGCGCAGCGCCGCGGCCTCGCCGCGGGTGTCGTCGATCCGATCCGTGCTCATCCGCAACCGTCCGCCGCACCGCCGCGCGCTGGTCGCCCGCGTGCCGCGCGCCTAGCTTGACCGTGTACCGCCCGGGCACGCCACCCGAGCCCGGGCCGGCCGGCCGGCGTGCCCGGGGCCGGCGGGCCGACGAGGAGACCGGATGCCTTCATCGACCACCACGTGCCGCCGGTCGCACACGCGCTTCCGGATGCCCGACGACGCGCGGGCGACCGTGGAGTTCGTGCATCCGCATCCGGCGGGTCATCACTGCTGCATGAAGCTCCGCGACATCAGCGCCTCGGGCGTGTCGTTCTTCCTGGCCGGCGACCTGCCCGGGCTCGAGGTCGGCGACTCGATCGACCGCGTGACGATCAACATCGAGGGCTACGAGCTGCACGGCGACCTGCTCGTCATGCGGCTGACGCCCGACGCCTCGCGCGGCGCGGTCTGCGGCGCGCTGTTCTATCCCCGCGGCGACAAGAACCTGCACGCGCTCAACGTGCTGCTCGAGGAACTCGACCGCGACGGCTCGCTGCGCGTCGACTGACCGCGCGCGGGGCGCGCGCCGCCGCCGTGCGGTCAGCGCGCCGCCCGCTGCTCGCAGTACGGCACGAACCGCTCGACCAGGAAGTGCCGGAACGTCCGCTCGACGACCTCCGGCCATGAGGGGTCGATCTCGCCCGCGGCGTGGACCTCGACCGTGACCGTGGTCCGGGCGTCTCCCTCGGCCGCGAACCGCCAGGTGGTGACCAGCGAGACGGCGTGGCCGGCCAGGCCCAGCGGCCCCTCGTAGCGCAGCATCTCGCCGCGCCTGGCGTAGGTCACCACGGCGTGGCGCACGCCGTCGCCGCTCCCGTCGAACCGCTCGAGGAACGAGCCGCCCGGGCGGGGCTCGATCACCAGGCTCGCCGGGCTGCCCGACATCGTGTGGTCCCACCAGCCCGAGATGTCGCCGGTCGCCAGGTCGAAGACCTCGGCGGGCGTTCCGGGGACGGTCGCGTCGAGCGTGAAGGAGAACGTGCGCGCCGGCTCCGCGGCGGCGCCGTCGGCGGTCCCGTCCGCGGTCGGCGCCGGGGCGCAGCCGGCGAGGGCGAGCGCGGTGAGCAGGGTCGCGAGCAGGGCCGGGCGGGGGCAGGGGATGGTCGGCATCGGCGGGTCCTCCGGTCTCCGCGGCGCCGCGCCGGGCCGCGCAGGGACTTCGGGTCATACCACGGCGCGCGCGCGGGCCGCGGCGGGTCGGCATCCGCCGGGTCGTCCGGCGGGTCCGGCGGTCGGTCCGGCGGCCGGCGCGGTGCGGTCGCTCCGGCGGCGCTCGGGTAGGCTTGTCCGCCCCGCGCGTCGCCCGCCGGCGCACAAGGAGAGACGATGTCCGCCCTGCTCCGGAACCGCCGCAGCCCCGCCGCGGCCACGCGTGCCGTGCTCCGACTGGTCGTCCTGGCGGCCGGCCTCGCGTGGTCCGCCCCGCCCGCCGCCGCGGACGCGCCCGACGCGCGCCGCGGCCTGACGATCGAGGACCTGTACCGGATCCCGCGGCCGTCCGAGGTCGACGTCTCGCCCGACGGGCGGCACCTGGTCTATGCGCTGACCACGCGCGACCTGCCGCGCGGCCGCTCGAACACCGACCTGTACCTGCTGGCCGCCGGCGGCGGCGAGCCGCGCCGGCTGACGTGGACCGACGAGCGCGCCGAGCGCTCGCCGCGCTGGTCGCCGCGCGGCGACGCGATCGCGTTCGTCGCGCCCGACGCGGACGCCGACCAGCTCTGGGTGCTGCCGATGGCCGGCGGCGAGGCGCGGCAGGTGACGCGGTTCGCGGCGGGGATCGCGGATCCGGTGTGGTCTCCCGACGGCCGGACGGTCGCGGTGGTCAGCCGCGTCTACCCGCAGTGCGGGGCGGACGACGCGTGCAACCGGCGCCGGCTCGAGGCGAGGCGCGACGGGCCGCTGAAGGTGCACGTCGCCGACGAGCTGCTCTACCGGCACTGGACGACCTGGGCCGACGGGCGTGTGAGCCACGTGCTGCTGGTCGATGTCGAGTCGGGGGCGATCCGCGACGCGACGCCGGGCGATCGCGACGCGCCGGTGTTCTCGCTCGGGGGCCGCGACGTCGCCTTCACGCCGGACGGACGCGAGCTGCTCTACACGCGCAACCCCGACCCGCTCGACGAGCTGGCGCTGTCGACCAACAGCGACGTGTGGGCGGTGCCGGCGGGCGCGGACGCTGACGGGGAAGGGCAGGGGGCCCGCGCCGCGAACCTGACCGCCGACAACCGCGGCTGGGACGCGCGGCCGCGCGTCTCGCCCGCCGACGCCGGCGTCGTGGCGTGGCTGCAGATGGCCACGCCGGGCTACGAGGCCGACCTGGCGCGCGTGGTCGTACTCGACCGGAAGAC
>RFIB01000349.1 GCA_003695625.1 Acidobacteriota bacterium
CGCTCGAGCGGGTCCGGGGTGTCGTGGTGTGGCGCGTCTACCCGCGGTTCGGCCCGCTGCCCGGCTCGGCGCCGGCGGCCGGCAGGCGCCGCGCGGCGAGTCCGGCCGGCCGATAGCCCTCGAGGTCGACGCTGACGCGCGCGAATCCCGCCGCGCGGACGGCGGCGACGGCGCGCTCGCGCAGGTCCGGCCGGACGAGCAGGCGGAACCCCTCCGCGTCGCATTCGATCCGCGCCAGTTCGCCGTGATCGCGCACGCGGACCAGGCCGAATCCGAGCGCGCGCAGCGCGCTCTCCGCCCGGTCGACCCGCGCGAGCCGCTCGGGCGTGATCCGGATCCCGGTGGGGATCCGCGACGAGAGGCACGCCGATGCCGGCTTGTCCCAGACCGGCAGGCCGAGCCGGCGCGCCAGGGCGCGCACGTCGGCCTTGGTCATCCCTGCCTCGAGCAGCGGCGCCGCGATGCCGGCCTCCTCGGCGGCCTTCATCCCCGGGCGATCGTCGCCCAGGTCGTCGACGACCGCCCCGTAAGCCATCCGCGCCCGCTCGCGCTGTGCGATCGGCCGCAGCGTCTCGCCGAGGGCCGCGCGGCACCAGTAGCAGCGGTCGGGGCCGTTCGACAGGTAGCGTTCATCCGACAGCTCGCGGGCCGCGGCGATCTCGAGTCGCGCACCGATCCTGGCCGCGAGATGCTCCGCGTCGCGCCGGTCGTGAGCCGGCAGCGAGGGGCCCTCGACCAGCACGCCGAGCGCCGCCTCGCCGAGTTCCTCGTGCGCGACGGCCAGCAGCAGCGCGCTGTCGATGCCCCCGGAGAACGCGACGACCACGCGCCGCGCGTCGCGAAGCCACGCGCGCAGACGCTCTTCCTTGTCCGCCAGAGTTCGCATCGCTTCCGCCGTCCTCGCGCTTCCCCGCCGCTGCCGGCGTCAGGCCAGGCCGGCGGGTGTCGATTCTAGACGTCCTCGCGCCGACATGCCGCGCGCGACGCTTCGCCGAGTGCCGGACGAACGAGGTCCGATGCGGATCGCCGCGCCGGATCGGCCGCGGTGATTTCCCCGCAATGATCGTCTTTCCTCCCGCGTCGTCCGCGGGGCCGGTTTTCACGACAACTTTTTGAGAAGAAAGAGCTTGGCCCCATGGCTGTCACGCGGAGGAAACCCTTGACGCGGTTTCGGCGTCAGCGTAGCTTCCCGCTGCTTTGTCGCCTGCCGGTGAGGGTGCGTCCCGCCCCGATCGCTGCTCGCATCGGCCGACGGAGCGAGGAGGTCGCGGCTTCGTCAGGCGGAACCGCGAGGAACACACGAAGGGATGGAGCGGTCGCGACGTGTCCCGGCGTCGCGGCGCGCGAGCAGCAACTTTTTTTCGGAACTCCTGGAGGAGGAGGTCATGCAGCAACGTTTGGCTGGCAAGCACTGGTTCTTCCTGGCCCTGTGCGTGTCGGCACTGCTGGTCTCTCCGCTCACCGCCCTTGCAGCCGGCACCCCGGTCGGATCCGCCGTCGGATCCTCCGGAGCGCTGTCGGCCGGCACGGTCGGTCAGGCGGACGAGATCGCGGAGCCGACGACACCGAAGCCGCAGCTCCACGAGCGGACGGTTCTCTGGTGGCCGTACAACGAGGGGCCGATCTACGGCGCACCGAGCGGCTCGCTCGACGGGATGGATGTCATCCGGCTCGCGGTCGGCGACATCCGCGCGGGCGAGAGCCTCGATCTTCCCGCGGACCTCGTCGCCGACACGGGCGCGATCGCCCGCGGCATGGCGCAGTACTTCCTCGTCCAGTTCTCCGCGGACGACCCGGGGGCGGCGCGCCAGGCGATCGAGTCGATGGGCGCGGTCGTCGTCGAGACGATCCCGGTCAACGCGGCGATCGTGAGGCTTGACGGGTCGAACTACGACCGCGTGGCCTCGTCTCCGGCCGTGCGGTTCATCGAGCCGTACCATCCGGCGTTCCGGATCCACCCGGCCGTCGGTCAGATGAAGCAGCTCACGCCCGAGGCCGCGGCCTCGCCGGTGTTCGAGCTGTCCGTCAACCTGTTTCCCGGCGAAGCCGTCGCTCCGGTCGCCCAGGCGATCGAGCAGCTCGGCGGCGTCGTCCGGGCCGCCTTCGACGGCACGCATCCCGAGCTGTGGATCTCGCTCAATGCGTCGCTGATCCCGCAGCTGGCTCGCCTCGAGCCGGTGGCGATGATCACCGAGCGCGGCCCGGTCCTGCCGATGGCCGCGCGTGGCTCCCTGTTCCTGCAGAGCCCGTCCGGACTCGCCGGCGACTACCCGTACTGGGAAGCAGGGGTCGACGGGGACGGCCAGATCATCGAGGTCGACGACTCCGGCCTGTCGGTCGATGCCGGCGACTTCTCGGACACGGCGGCCGATTCCGGCTGGACCGGAACCGGCGGCAACGCGGGCCCGAACGTGGGCCCCGGCCATCGCAAGGTCGTCGCCTACCGCACCGCCAGCTCGCTGAGCCCCGGTGGCGGCGGTGACCTCGGCGCCTGCGACTCGGCGGCCTCCGGCTCGTTCACCCACGGCCAGGTCGTCGGCGGCGTCGCCGCGGGCAACGCGACGCGCGACCAGGTCCCGGCGCCGTCGCAGCCGAGCCCCGGAGCCGGCTACGGCCCCGGGTTCTACGACGACAACAACGCCGACGGCAGCTTCGACGAGATCAACGACTCGGCGTTCGACGGCATCGCCAAGGGTGCGAAGATCGTGTTCGTCGACGCGGCGAGCGGCTGCCCCGACGCGGCGGACCCGTCGCTCCAGCCGGGCAACCTGAACACGATCATCACGCAGACGTCGCAACAGTACGGCGCCCACATCCACAACTTCTCGTTCGGCAGCACGGCGCCGCCGACAGGCCCGTCGTACAGCGCCGGGGCGGACGACATCGACACGGCGATCAACAACGCGCCGATCAACTTCGTCGCCATTTCCGCCGGCAACGACGGCGACCCGGATGCCGGCAAGTACGACATCGGCGTCCAGGGCAACGAGGCCTCGTGCAAGAACTGCGTCGCCGTCGGCGCCTCGAACGGCGTCGGGGGCGGGACCTGGAGCTTCACCTCCGGCGGGACCGGCCCCGGCCGCCGCGTGCTGACCCTGCTGTTCGCCGAGGGCGCGGACAACTCGTGCCGCTCGGAGGACGCCGGCGAGACGCCGGCCGAGAACCAGACCGGCCCGGCCACGTGCCGCGACGCCGGAACCCAGCTCGGCACGTCGTTCGCCTCGCCGAACCTTGCCGGCGCGGCCGCGGTGATCCGCGACTACTTCGCCAAGGGCTTCTACCCCGACGGCACCGACCGCAATTCGAACAACCCGGCCGAGCAGGTCGACAAGATCTCCGGCGCGCTGATCAAGGCGATCATGATCGCCGGGGCGCAGCCGCTGACGACCGGCCGGACGGTGATGCCCGAGGACCGGTTCAACTTCTACTGGGGCTACGGCCGCGTGCAGCTCAACTTCTCGCTGCCGCTGTCCGACTTCCCCGGCAAGACCGTCTCCGGCCTGATCGTCCATGACTCGGCCGACGGCACGGACATCGACAACGACGGCTCGATCGACAGCACGATCGCCAGCCTCTCGCTGCCGACCGGACTCCTCCCCGCGACGCCGACGACCTACACCGACGAGTTCGAGGTCCTCGACGACACCGAGGACCTGGTCGTCGCGCTGGTCTGGAACGACGTGGTCAACCAGCAGGGGACGATCGCCAACGACCTCGACCTGCGCCTGCGCTACTGCGGGGCCGACGGCACCTGCGGCAACGGCGACGACACCGTCTGGGCCGGCAACGTCTTCAGCGAGGACTACGACCGCGACGGCACGATCGACAACGACCTGAACGGCAACGGCCAGCCCGACGAGTACTTCTACTCGCTCGAGCGCCGCGGCCCGAACGACACGTGGGTCGACTCGGTGAACAACACCGAGGCCGTGTTCGTGCCGACCGAGAACAACGCCCAGGACAAGGACGGCGACGGCACGTTCGACATGGCGCTGGTCCAGACCGGCACGTGGCGCGTCGAGATCGAGCGCGTCTCCGGCTCCGACGGCGTCCTGTACGCGCTCGCGATCACCGGCGGCGTCGCCGCAGGCTCGTCGGCCCGCTTCGACACCAACCCGCTGGTGTGCAACGCGGACGTCGGCGTGCTGGTCAACGAGACCGACGACCCGGCCGACACGGACTGCAACGCCGGCAGCTGCCCGGCGTCGGTCATCTCCGCCCGGACGACCGTCGAGGTGCTCGATACGGCCGATGCGGTCGTCGACACCGAGACCGGCCTGGCGTTCGCCAACACCGCCGGGCTGCGGTTCGAGTCGAACCGGCTGCCGCTGTCGGCAGACCTGGCCCCGGCCGCCGGCGACGGCGTCCTTTCGGTCGACAACGGCTACAAGCTTCGCGTGACGTACCAGGACACCGACACCGACCGCAAGTCGATCGCCACCGTCGACTGCCAGCCGAACATCGAGGTCCAGCTGATCCGCCAGATCGGCAAGGACTTCCCGTTCAACCTCGTCGGCGGCTGCGACGACGACGAGTACCTCGATCAGGGCGAGGCGTTCTCGATCGAGCTCGAGTACTTCAACCTCGATCCGTTCGATCTGATCGATGCGCAGATCAGCTTGCGCGCGGTGACGCCGTATCCCGACGGCACCGACCCGCAGACGATCGCCGACGATCCGTGCCGCCTGAACCGGCCGGACAGCCCGTACATCGACATCGAGAACCCGGTCAACGACGTGGCGGTGCTGCCGACGCAGACCCGCCAGCGGACCAACTTCACGTTCCAGGTCGCGGGCACGCCTCCGGGCCGCGAGCAGGTCGAGCTGGTGTTCGGCCTGACCGGCGCCAAGACCGGCCAGCCGGTCCAGGACTGCGTGGCGTACTCGTTCCTGCTCTCGGCGGACGACGAGCAGAACCGCTACATCACGGACTGCCCGACCGGCTGCACCGCCGACTACGACCTGAACCAGGACGAGCGCTGGGACGACGCGATCCCGCGCAACCCGTTCGATCCGATCGACTTCCTCAACCGCGGCGAGGACGAGACGGCGATCGTCTACGGCGACCTGACCGACACGTCCTTCCGGGGCCCCGAGTGCCCCAACTGCGGCAACGACGCGCTGTCGTTCACCGGACCGTGGAACTTCGACAGTGACGACGAAGGCTTCACGACCGGCGTCTCGCCGCTCTCGGCCCTTTCGCCGGACACGACCCAGGTCACCAACTGGGGCGAGGACACCAACTGGGACAACACCCTCCAGCCCGCAGAGGACATCGATCCCGACGGCGCGGTGGGCACGCTGGACCAGAACTGGGGCCTCGGCGGCGGCTGCGGCTTCGTCAGCTCGAACGGGACGAACCGCGGCATCTGGCACACCGGCACGATCGGCACGTGGCAGACGAACCACACCACGATCTCCTGCCGCCCGGACGACACGATCTGCGAGGAGTACGACGTCCAGTTCGGCACGACGGGCCAGGAGTACTGGTTCCAGACGCTGCGGACGCCGACGATCCACCCGGTCCGCCTCGGCACCGACGCCGACGGCTTCGAGTGGACGGCGCAGATCCGCGACTGGTCGTGGAACTGGCAGGTCGACACGGCCGACACGAACCAGTCGTGGACCTGGGAGTTCGACCTCGACACCAACACGGCGAACCCGCTGCAGCTCGGCGACGACTTCATCGGCGGGCTGATCTTCGGCAATCAGCTGGGCGTCATCTCCGGCGGCCAGACCAACATCTTCGGCGGCGCGTTCGCCTTCAATCCCACCATCGACGACTCGACGAGCATCAACTACGGTGACGAGCGGCTCGGCTCCAAGGGCAACGACCGCGACTCGCACCGCGGCTGCTACTTCAACGACCTCGACCTCGAGCCCGGGGACGGGCCCGGCCTGACCGCCGCCGAGCGGCAGGTCAACCCGGTCCGGCCGATCGACGACGACTGCGACAACAACTTCGACCTCGTCGACGGGTGCCCGGGCCTGTGCGGCGTCGACGACGACGGCAACGGGGCGATCGACGATCCGTTCGAGATCTGCCCCTGCCGCGTCTGCGAGGCCGGCAGTCCGCGCGCGGGCCAGGCCTGCCTGACCGCGGCCCAGTGCAACCCGGAGCCGGGCACCTCGTTCCGCTGTGTCGACAACACCAACGCCGCCGGCGTGCCGTCCGGCTTCGGTGACGACATCTGCGGCAACGGCCAGACCGACGAGAACGTGCTGGCCGACTTCGGCACCGCCGCGGGCCTGCGCCAGATCCGCAACGCCGACATCTCGATGCTCAACGGCGTCGCGAGCGGCGGCCGCGGGGCCGGCGATCCACGGTTCAACACCCTCGACGACTTCTACGGCCCCACCGGCGACAGCTGGGCCGGCGAACTCGGCTTCCTCGTCGCGGAGCCGGAGGGCAACGACGCCGCGCTGCAGAGCTACGGCATCGGCGTCGACGACATGGTCGTCGAGTGGATCGAGTCCCACCCGATCGACGACACCGCCGCCGTCTGCACCGCGGGCAACCCCGACTACGACGGTCAGTGCGCCCGCATCGCGCTCGGCGTGGCCTTCAACACCAACGACGGGGACGGCGAGATCCCGGTCACGGTCGTCGACTTCAACGCGGCCACGACCGAGAACGCCGTCGACTGCAACGGTGACGGCCAGCCGAACGAGATCCAGATCCAGGCGTTCTCGGAGGCCGAGCGCATTCCGGAGCTGTTCTGCCTCGAGCCGACCAGCCCGGGCTCGTCCCAGTACCGCGGAACGATCAAGACCACGACCCGGATCCGGACCCTCGGGGACGGACTGGTCTACCTGGCCTGGAACGGCAACGACACGCCGTCGATCACCGCGCGCTACATCGACAAGAACGACGGCGTCCACGGCTTCAACGGCGGGCCCGACGGCCAGCCGGGCATCGCGGGCTTCGACGACGACGGGGACGGCACCATCGACAACGCCGAGGAGCTGTGCCCGGAGAAGACCAACCTCGGCCCGGGGCGCTCGCCCCACCAGCCGGGAACGCCCGCCCGCTACTCCGACGACGAGTGCGGCTGTCCGGACAACATCGTCGACTCGACGTTCGCCGCGTTCGACCCGGCCGACGTGCTGTTCGTCGACTACGAGATCGACGACTCCACCGGCGACAACGACGGCTGGCCGGATCCGGGCGAGGAGGTCACGCTGAACATCACGGTGCGCAACCTGAGCGACTTCGCGCTCGAGAACGTCGAGCTGATCATCGCCTCGGACAGCGCCACCGTCGACTGCGTGACCGACGACCGCGTGATCATCCCGCGGCTCGAGAAGCGCGGCGATCCGGGCGATCAGGTCCGGACCATCGACGTCGGCGACTCGTTCTCCTTCGTCGCGGCCACCGGCGTGACGCGCCAGACGATCAGCGAGCGCTTCGGCTCCGAGTGGACGATCAGCATGCGCGCGCTGGGCAAGGCCAACCCGAACACCAGCTTCGACCAGGACATCCCGATCTCCGGGACCCTGGCCGTCCAGCAGTTCTTCGTCCCGCACAACCTCGACACCGCCGGGACGCCGGGCGCCGCGCCCGACTTCGTGGACGACTTCGAGTCGTATGCCGGTGACAACGACCTGCGGGCCAACTGGGTCCCGTACGTCACCGGAGACGACCCGGAGGAGCTGGACGGGACGCACTGCCAGACGAACGATCCGTTCAACCCGTTCGGCAACAACACCGACCCCAACGACTTCTGCGAGCTGGGCGAGGGCTACGACAACACCGAGGAGCACTGGCACCTCAACGCCGCCGCCCCCAGTGGGGCCGACACCGTGTGCTTCAGCCCGTTCGGCTGCCCGGACGCGGGCCGTTCGATGCCGGGCGGCACGGCGTCCCTGTCGAACTCGAACACGCGCGACGCCGACGGCTCGCTCATCGACGACGGCTTCACGATCGACCACAACCGGATGAACTGGGTCCAGTACAAGACGAACTTCCAGCTCGGCCTCGGCGAGCCGGAGCTCGAGTACTGGACGCAGATGTCGATCACCGACAACCGGCTGTTCGGCCAGATCTCGCCGCCGTTCGCGTTCGACGCCGGGCTCGTCTATGTCTGCATCGACGAGAACGACAACAACGAGTGCGACACGGGCCAGGTCGGAGCGCACGTCGACAACGGCGAGCGCTGGGAGCCGATCCGCGCCTACTTCAGCCCGGAGCAGAACTTCCGGCAGAACAACTTCATCAACTGCATGTACGACCCGAGCGACGACGGCACGACCGAGGACATGTTCTTCCCGAACGCCCTCGACCAGGGGCCGTCGAGCACCTGCTTCCCGGGCAACCCGGTCGACACCTGCGTGGGCCGGACGCGTGACGAGGGCACCGGCTTCGGCGCCGTCGGCAACACGTTCGGATCCTACTGCTGGCCGGAGACCGGCGCCGAGGACACCGAGATCGGCGAGGCCGGCGCTATCAACGCCGCCGGCGGCGCCTACGGCCCCGGCACCTGGGTGCGCAAGGCGTTCAAGCTCGAGCGCTTCCGCGGACAGAAGATCCTCGTCCGCTTCCACGTCTCGCCCGGCGGACTGCCCGGGATCGAGAACACCGCCGCGATCCTCGGTCCGTTCGCCGGAAACCGGGACGACGGCTGGTTCATCGACAACGTCCGGATCACCGGACTGTCCACCGACTTCTCGCTGGCGGTCGACAACAGCGGCACCAACCCCGGCACCTGCGGGACGGTCGCCGAGTGCACGACCGTCGATGCGAGCCTCGCGGTGCTCTCGTTCCCGCGCAACGACCGCAACGGGAATCCGAAGCCCGCGCTCTACTGCTCGGACCAGAACACCGACGAGTGCGACTTCGACGGCGACGGCGTCGTCGACTCGACGGCGGCGGACGTCACCGCCGACGCTCCGGGCCGGCCGTTCGTCCTCGAGGCCCGGTTCTCGAACGCCGACAAGTGCCTTGGCGGCGCCCTCGAGTTCCGCTTCACCGACCTGACCAACGGGCTGGTCGTCCGCGACTGGCTGACCGATCCGGCGACGCTGGTCAATCCGACGAGCACGACGACGTACCGTCTCGAGGTGCGCTGCTCGTCCTCGCCGACCTGCGCCGACCAGGTCGACGTGACGATCAACTCCAACTTCGGTCCGACGGTCTGCCGCACGGCCGACCTGACCTTCGCGGCGGACAAGCAGACCGTCACGTGGGCCGCGGATCCGAACGCGGCGTGCCCCGCCCTGTTCGACACCCTGCGCGGCGACGTGCCGAGCTTCGGCGCCGGCACCTGCCTCGAGGACAACGGGACGGACACGACGAGCACCGACGCCACCCAGCCCGCTGCGGGCGCCGCGTTCTGGTACCTGACCAGGCACGACGCGGACACCTACTCCAGCGGCGGACCGGGCGAGCAGGACCGCTCCGGCATCACGGGCTGTCCGTGATCCGCTGAGCGGCGGCAGACGCCACCACAGGGGGGCCGGCCACGCGCCGGCCCCCTTTTTCTGCGGTCCCCGGAGGGGCCGGAGACGGTCTATCCTGCCGGCCGAGCGATGCGCCGCGCGGCCGCCCAGGCCGTCCCGGCCGTCACGCGAGACGAGGGCCCGCTGATGAAACCGTCACCGAAGGCTGCGCTGGTCGTCCTGCTCGCGCTCGCGGGCGCGCTGCTCGTCACGACGCTCGCCGCATGCGTGACCAACCCGGCCACCGGCCGCAGCCAGCTCGTGTTCTACTCGATGGACGAGGAGATCCGGCTCGGGCACCGGGAGGATCCGCGCATCCGGGCCGAGTTCGGCGTCTACGATGATCCGCAACTGGCCGCCTGGTTCGACGCCCTGAGCGGAAAGGTCGCCCGCGCGTCGGACCAGCCGGGGTACGACTACCGCTTCGCGGTGCTCGACAGCCCGGTGGTCAACGCGTTCGCCCTGCCCGGCGGTCCGGTGTACGCCACGCGGGGCCTGCTCGC
>RFIB01000350.1 GCA_003695625.1 Acidobacteriota bacterium
CCCGAGCGCGTCCAGCCGCGCCGCGCCCCCGAGCGCCGGGCGCCGCGGGTGAGCCCGCCGAGCCGGCGCGACCCCGCTCCGAAGGCCAGGAAGGCGCCGACGCGCTCCGGGGCGCGCCCGAAGGTCTCCCGTCCCTCCGGCAGCAGCCGGCGCGGCAGCGCGTCCAGACCGTCGCGGTCGTCGGGCGGCGGGGGCAAGGGCCGTTCGCGCGGGTCCGGCAAGCGGCGCTGAGCCGGCGCGGTCCGCGCGCCGGTCAGCGACCGCGCACGGCCGAGAAGATCGCGAAGCCGCCGACCGCGCGCCGATAGACCTCGCGATCGACGCGGCCCGGTGCGGCAGGGCGCGAGGATTCGACGAGGAGCTTCCGGCGCCGGGCCTCGTCGATCAGGAAGCGGACGCTCCGGCCCGGCAGGCCGGAACGCTCGATGACGGACAGGGCACGCACCGCGGCCGCGACGTCGTACCCGGCGCCGCGCACGCGGCGGATCGCGTCGTCGTCCGCCGCTCCCTCGGCATCCGGCCCCCAGCCGACGCGCAGGGAGAGTTCGATCTCGCGGCGCAGCTCCGCCGCCCCCCGGCCCGGCCGCAGCGCGACGCGCCAGCGAGAGGCCTCGGCAAGAACACGGGCGAACCGCCGATCCGGCCAGCCGGCCCGCGCCAGCGACGCCTCCCGGGCGAGCACGAACGCGAGCTGGGCCTCGTCCTCGAGGGCGGCGAGCAGCCCCAGGCTCAGCACGGTCCCCGCCCCGGGCAGCGGCATCGCCCGCGGGTCGCCCTCGTCGAGCAGCAGCATCGGCGCCCGCGGCGGTCCTCCGACGCGCGTCCGTACCGCATCGAGATAGTCGCCGAGAGCGCCCTGCGCCTCGACCGCACCCGCGTCGAGCAGCGCGCGCAGCACCCGCTCGGCGACCTGGGCGCGCCCGGGCGGCGTGCCCCCCACCGGCACCGCACCGGCCGCGCGGTCGTCCGCCGGCACGAGCCGCCCGCCCGCCGGTTCGACGACCAGCGCACGGCCGGACGCGTCGGCCAGGGTGCCGCAGCGCGGACAGGCCCAGGGTCCGCCGTCCGCCTCGACGCCGGCAGGCCGCGCCTCGGAGCGGGGCGCGCCGCAACCGGGGCAGGCCCGCACGCGCCGCCGCGTGTCCGCGTCGCGGCGGGCCGGGCGCCGGAACCAGTTGGCGACCTGGAGGCTCATCGCCCTGCCTCGCGGGGCCGCGCGGCGTCTGCGGCCGTGCGCGGCCCGGGACGGACAACCGGGAACATCTCGCGGTCCAATCTATGGGCTTCCCGCGCCCCGCGCCCACCCCGGCGGGCGGAGGGCTCCCGGCAGACGCCGGCGGCCTTGCGAATCTCGTCGCGGCCTTGACGCTCGCTTGGGGCGCGGCCTAGAGTTCCGGATTCGTGCCGGGCGGCCCTGGCTGACGATGCCGAATTCCCCGCCGGCTCTCCGGGCCGGATCCTTCGTTTCGGCCCGCTGCCTCCGGAGGAGGAGGCGCGGGGCAGGCCGGGACCGCCCCTGGACGCGCAGGAGTCTGGGATGAAGGTCTACTCCACCGAGAAGCTCCGCAACGTCGCGTTCGTCGGTCACGGCGACTCCGGCAAGACCTCGCTGGTCGCCTCGGCGCTCTACGTCGCCGGTGCCACCGAACAGCTCGGCAACGTCGACGAGGGTACGGCGCCGACCGACTTCGATCAGGAAGAGATCAACCGCAAGGTCAGCATGTCCTGCGCGGCGGCGTTCGCCGAGTGGCGCGACCACAAGATCAACCTGATCGACGCTCCCGGCTACACGAACTTCATCGGCGAGGCCGCCGCGGCGCTGCATGCCGCCGACATCGCCGCGATCGTCGTGCACGGCGTCGACGGACCCGGCGTCCAGACCGAGAAGATGTGGGCCGACGCGGAGAAGGCCGGCAAGCCGGTGGCGTTCGTCGTCTCGCAGCTCGACCGCGAGCGGGCGGACTTCGACGAGGTGCTCGGCCAGCTCCAGCAGACGTACGGTCGGACGGTCCTGCCGGTGACCCTTCCGCTCGGCAAGGGCGCGGACCTCGACGGCGTCGCGTCGCTGATCACCGGCAAGGCGTACCGGCCGAAGCCCGGCTCGCGCGACGTCGAGGAAGGCGACCTGCCGGGCGATCTCGCCGACCGGGTCGCCGAGGCCCGCGAGACGCTGCTCGAGATGGTCGCCGAGAGCGACGACGAGCTGATGAACGCGTTCCTCGAGGAGGGCGGCCTGACCGAGGAACAGTTCCTTGCCGGCCTGCGCACCGCAATGCGGCAGCGCACCGTGATCCCCGTGTTCGCGGCGGCGGCGCCGCGACTGGTCGGCGTGCGCACCCTGCTCGACGCGCTCGTCGACTTCGCGCCGAGCCCGGCCGAGATGCCCCCGGTGACGGTCACGCTGCCGGACGGCAGCCAGGAGCAGCGGCCGATCTCCGACGACGCGCCGCTGGCACTGCAGGTATTCAAGACCTACATCGATCCGTTCGCCGGCCAGATCAGCCTGTTCAAGGTGTTCGGCGGCAAGGTCACCGCCGACCAGCAGGCGTTCAACGCGACGACGGAGACGCAGGAGAAGCTCTCCGGCCTGGCCTGCCCGCGCGGCAAGACCGGGGAGAAGGTGTCGGAACTCCACGCGGGCGACATCGGCCTCGTGGTCAAGCTCAAGAACACGCGCACCGGCGACACGATCGTCGCCGACAAGGGACACGTGGTGCACCTGCCGCCGATCCCGTTCCCGCGCCCGGTGATCGCGTACGCGGTGCACGCCGGCGCCGACGACGACAAGGTCGCCGCCGCACTGCAGAAGCTGGCGATGGAGGACCCGACGCTCAGCCTCGATCGCGACCGGCGCACGCACGAGCTGATGCTCGGCGGCCTCGGCATCGATCACGTGCGCACGGTGATGGACAAGCTCAAGAACCGGTTCAACCTCGAGGCGACGCTGCAGAAGCCGAAGATCCCGTACCTCGAGACGATCACGCGCAAGGCATCCACCTCGTACCGGCACAAGAAGCAGACCGGCGGCGCGGGCCAGTTCGCCGAGGTGCACATGCGCGTCGAGCCGCTCCCCCGCGGCGCCGGATTCGAATACGACTCGGAGATCGTCGGCGGCGCGATCTCGCGCAACTTCTGGCCCTCGATCGAGAAGGGCGTGCGCCAGGTGATGGAATCGGGCGTCATCGCCGGCTTCCCGATGGTCGACATCAAGGCGGTGATCTTCGACGGCAAGGAGCACCCGGTCGACTCGAAGGACGTCGCGTTCCAGATCGCCGGGCGCCAGGTGTTCAAGAAGTGCGTGATGGAGGCCGGCCCGGTCATCCTCGAGCCGATCATGAAGATGGTCGTCACCTGCCCCGACGACTGTCTCGGCGACATCCTCGGCGACCTGAGCCGCCGTCGCGGGAAGGTCCAGGGCTCGGACAGCGCCGGCGGCAAGACCGTCGTCCGCGCGCTGGTGCCGATGGCCGAGGTGCTCGAGTACTCGGCGACGCTCAAGTCGCTGACCCAGGACCGCGGCTCGTACACGATGGAACTCGACCACTACGACCGGGTGCCGGCCGAGATCCAGGCCGAGCTGATCGCGCAGCACCAGCCCGAGGAGAGCGAGGACTGAGCATGACCGCCCCGGTGCTGCCGATCCGCGCCCTCGCCGGACACGTCGGCGCCGAGGTCACCGTCCGCGGATGGGTCGTCCGCTCGCGCCGCAAGGGGAAGATCGCGTTCCTCGTGCTGCGCGACGGCTCCGGCCTGTGCCAGGCGGTGGCGTCGGTGCGCGACGTCGACGAGGCGACGTTCGCGCTGATGGACGGCATCGACCAGGAGACGGCGGTCGAGGTCACCGGGACCGTGCGCGCCGACCCGCGCGCGCCGGGCGGCGTCGAGCTGGGGCTCAGGCGGCTGGTCGTGGCGGGACCGTCCGGCGGCTATCCGATCACCCCGAAGGAGCACGGGATCGAGTTCCTGCTCGATCACCGGCACCTGCACCTGCGGCACCGCAGGCCGTGGGCGATCCTCCGCATCCGCCACGAGGTCGAGCAGGCCTGCCGCGACTTCATGTACGAGCGCGACTTCGTGCTGATCGACTCGCCGATCCTCACGCCCGCCGCGTGCGAAGGCACCAGCACGCTGTTCGAGACCGACTACTTCGGCAGTCCGGCCTACCTCTCCCAGTCGGGTCAGCTCTACCTCGAGCCGGCCGCGATGGCGCACGACCGCGTCTACTGCTTCGGGCCGACTTTCCGCGCGGAGAAGTCCAAGACGAGGCGCCATCTGACGGAGTTCTGGATGCTCGAGCCCGAGCTGACCTGGACCGACCTCGACGGGCTGATGGCCCTCGCCGAGGAGCTGGTCAGCTACGTCGTCGCGCGCGTGCTCGACCGCCGCGCCGAGGAGCTGGCGGTGCTCGAGCGCGACACCGCGCGGCTCGAGGCGGTCTGCCCGCCGTTTCCGCGCATGTCGTACGACGAGGCGGCGCGGATCCTGACCGCTCCGGAGAGCGTGGCCAAGGCGAAGGCGCAGAACGCGCCGCCGTTCCGGCCGGGAGACGACCTCGGCGCCGCGGACGAGACGATCCTCGGCGAGGCCCACGACCGGCCGCTGATGATCCACCGCTACCCGGCGGACGTGAAGGCGTTCTACATGGAGCCGGACCCGGACGACCCGACGCGCGCCCTGTGCGTCGACGTGATCGCGCCGGAGGGCTACGGCGAGATCATCGGCGGCAGCATGCGCATCCACGACGCCGACCTGCTCGCGCGGCGCATCCGCGAGCACGGGCTGCCCGAGGACGCGTTCCGCTGGTATCTCGACATCCGGCGCTGGGGCGGCGTCCCCCACGGGGGATTCGGCATGGGCCTCGAACGCGTCGTCGCGTGGATCTGCGGCGTCCATCACCTGCGGGAGGTGATCCCCTACCCGCGCACGATCCAGCGGATCTACCCGTGAGCGGAGCGAAGACCGGTTCCGGACCGCGACGTCGTGTCGCGCTGGTCAGTCTCGGCTGCCCGAAGAACCAGGTCGACAGCGAGCTGATGCTCGGACGGCTCGTCCGCGAGGGCCACGAGTACGTCGCCGATCCCGAGCAGGCCGACACGCTGATCGTCAACACCTGCGCGTTCATCGATCGCGCGCGCGAGGAGTCGGTCGAGGCGCTGCTCGACGCCGCGAGCTGGAAGCAGGGGCGCGCCGGCCGCGAGGTCGTCGCCGCCGGCTGTCTCGTCCAGCGCTGCGGCGACGAACTGGCCCGCGAGCTGCCGGAACTCGACGCGCTGGTCGGCCTCGACGACGTCACGCGGGTCACCGCGCGGCTCCCCGCGCTCGGCGGCGCACAGGCTGCGCAGCCCGCGCCGCGCCGGTCGTGGGGACGCCCTGCGGCGGGCCTGTTCAGCGCCGCCGATCCGCGCCTGCGGCTGACACCGCCGTGGTCGGCGTGGGTCAAGATCGCCGAGGGCTGCGACCAGTCGTGCGCGTTCTGCGCGATCCCCGGATTCCGCGGCCGGGTGCGCTCGCGGCCGGTCGACGACCTGGTCGCCGAGCTGCGCGCGCTGGCCGCGGAGGGCGTGGTCGAGGCCAATCTCGTCGCCCAGGACTCGACCGGCTACGGCCGCGATCTCGGTCTGCGCGACGGGCTGGCCGCGCTGGTCGAACGGCTGGCGACGACCGACGGGCTGCCGCGGTGGATCCGGCTGCACTACCTGTACCCGGGGCGGATCTCGCGCCGGCTGGTCGAGGCGCTGCGCGGCCATCCGCGTGTCGTGCCCTACGTCGACCTGCCGCTGCAGCACGCCGATCCGCACGTCCTGCGCCGGATGCGCCGCCCCGGCGATCCCGCGGCGTTTCTCGACCAGCTCGCCGCCCTCGACGACGCACTGGGCGGGGCCGGCATCCGCTCGGCGTTCATCGTCGGGTTTCCCGGCGAGACGGACCGGCAGTTCGAGACGCTGTGCCGGTTCGTCGCCGACGGGCCGTTCGATGCCGTCGGCGTGTTCGCCTATTCCCACGAGGACGGCACGCCCGCGGCGTCGCTCGACGACGACGTCCCGCCGGAGGTCAAGGACGAGCGCCGCACGCAGCTCGAGGAGATCGCCGCGGCGACCTCGGCCGAACGCCAGCGCCGGCGCGTCGGACGTGTGCTCGACGTGCTCGTCGAGCAGGTCCCGGGCCCGGACGGACCGGGAACCGCCCTCGGCCGCTGGGCCGGCCAGGCTCCCGAGGTCGACGGCCACGTGCTGCTCGAAGGGTTCGCGGACGCGCGGCCCGGGACGCTGGTGCGTGCCGGAATCGTCGACGGCGGCCCGTTCGAGCTGGTCGGCCGGCCAGCGGGCGGCTGACCCGGCCGATGCGCGCGGCGACCGTCCTCGCCACCTGGTTCGGATGCGGCCTCGCGCCGCGTGCCCCGGGCACGGCCGGCACGCTCGGCGCGCTGCCGCTGGTCGCCGCCGCCTGGTGGACGGCAAGCCCCGGCCTCCACGCGCTGCTCGCGGCGGGAGTGCTGGCCGTCGGCCTGCTCGCCGCCCGCGACACCTCGGCCTGGGGCGGGCGCAAGGACCCGCCGCAGGTCGTGATCGACGAGGTCGCCGGCATGCTCGTCGCCACGGTCGCGCTGCCGCCGTCGTGGGTCTCGCTGGCGCTGGCGTTCGTGCTGTTCCGCGCGTTCGACGTGCTCAAGCCGTGGCCCTGTCGCCGGCTCGAGCGTCTTGACTCATCATGGGGCGTGATGGCCGACGACGTGATGGCGGGCCTGTATGCCAACTTCGCCGCCCAGGCGCTGCTGCGCGTCGGGGAGCTGTTCGCGTGATCGTCGCGCGGCGGCGCGGCCGGCTTCCGGGCGCGGACGGACGCCCGGTGATCGCCACGTGCGGCAACTTCGACGGCGTGCACCTCGGCCACCAGGCGATCATGCGGCGGATCCGCGAGCGGGCCGACGCGTCGGGCGGGCTGGCGACGGTGATCACGTTCCATCCGCACCCGATGCGGGTGCTCGCCCCGGACCGGGCTCCACGACTGATGCTCACCGAAGAACAGAAGCTCGCCGAACTCGAGCGGCTCGGCGTCGATGCCGTGGTCATCCTGCCGTTCGATCGCGAGATCGCCGCGATGCCCGCCGAGGAGTTCGCGCGCCGCGTTCTGGCCGAGGAACTCGGGGTGCGCGAGATCCACGTCGGCCCGGACTTCCGCTTCGGCCGCGGCCGCGTCGGCGACGTCGGCCTGCTCACCCGGCTCGGCACCGAACTCGGCTTCGAGGCGCATGCCGTGCCGCCCGTGATCGACGGCGGCGAGCGCGTGTCGGCGTCCAGGATCCGGCGCGAGCTGGCCGCAGGCCGCGTCGAGGAGGCGGCCCGGCTGCTCGGCAGGCCGTTCACGCTGGTCGGCACGATCGTCCACGGCGAGGGGCGCGGCCACAAGCAGCTGCTGCCGACGGCGAACCTGGCCCCGGAGAACGAGTTCGTCCCCGAGCGCGGCGTGTACGTCACGAGGACCCGCTGGAACGGCCAGCAGTGGCACGGTCTGACCAACGTCGGCATCCGCCCCACGTTCGGCGGGCGTCGGGTGACGATCGAGACGTTCCTCTCGGGGTTCGCCGGCGACCTCTACGGCCGCCGCGTCGAGCTCGCGTTCCTCGCGCGCCTGCGCCCCGAGCACCGCTTCGACACGCCGCAACAGCTGATGGAGCAGATCTGGCGCGACATCGACGCGTTCGAGGCGTGGTGCCGCGAGCACGGCGTCGCGGTCGAGGCCCCGTTCCGCGGTGACAAGCCGGCCGATTCCTGACGACAACGAGTGTCACCGGAGTTCGGGTTTCGTGACGGCGGGACCTTCCGGAATGCACAGATCCGGCTCGTAGCCGTCCGTATTGATTCGTAACTCTCCGTGGTGCGGTTCTTGCTAAGAAGGATCGCCGGAGAGTGAGAGTCAGGGGGGAGCCGTCTGCCCGGGAGTCGGCTCGATGGCTCGCGAACGGACCGCCCGGCACGACGCGGGATTCAGCCTGCC
>RFIB01000351.1 GCA_003695625.1 Acidobacteriota bacterium
CCCGGTCGCGGCCGACGGGGCCGGCTGGCAGGTGCTGGCGCGCGAGGAGCGAGGCGGGGACGTGACCGAACTCGTCGTGCGTCTCGAGCGCGAGGAGTCGCTCGACGACCTGCTCGAGCAGGTGCGGCGGGGCGGGGCGCGGGTGCGCCACTGCGGGCCCGAGGAGCGCGACCTCGAGGACGTGTTCCGGCGGCTGGTCCGGGACGGCGCGGAGGAGACCCGATGAGCGGGCTGCTGCGCTGCGCGTGGGCGTTCCTGGTGCGCGACTTCCGCATCGAGGCCTCGTACCGGCTGTCGTTCGTGCTCCAGTTCCTCGGACTGTTCGTCAGCACGCTGCTGTGGTTCTTCTTCGCCGGCTTCGTCGACGGGGTGGGGCAGGGCAGCGGCCGGCTCGCCGCCCAGACCGGCAACCTCGGCTTCTTCCCGTGGGTGCTCGCCGGGATCACGGTCAGCCGGTTCCTCGACGTCTCGCTCTCGACGTTCGCGGCGCAGATCCGCAACGAGCAGTCGCTCGGCACGCTCGAGGCGATGCTCGTCACGCCGGCGCGGCTGGGCCACCTGATGCTGGCCTCGTCGAGCTGGAGCTTCGTGTTCGCGGGGATGCAGGCGGCGCTGTACCTGCTGTTCGGCGTGTTCGTGTTCGGTGTCGAGGTCCGCGTCGCCGGCACGCTGTCGAGCCTCGTCGCCGTCGTGCTGACGATCGTGCTGACGATCGCCGCGTTCTCCGGCATCGGGATCCTGTCGGCGGCGTTCGTGCTCTACTTCAAGCGCGGCAACCCGATCAATTTCGTGATCAGCTCGTTCTCGCTGCTGTTCGGCGACGTGCTGGTCCCCGCCCGGTCGCTGCCCGGACCGCTGCCGTGGCTGACGAAGATCATCCCGATCAGCTACGCGACGAACGCGGTGCGTGGAGCGCTGTTGCGCGGCGAGACGCTCGTCGAGCTGGCGCCGAACCTGCTCGCGCTGGCGGCGTTCGCCGCGGTGCTGCTCCCGATCGGTCTGCTCGGCGCGCGGCTCGCCGTGCGCCGGGCCAAGCAGGAGGGCACGCTGGTCCAGTACTGAGCGGAGCCCGCGGGGAGACGCTCGCGGGCCCCGCCGCGCGGATCACGTCTCGTGTCGGGCGATCGCCTCGACCAGCGCGGTCAGCCAGCGGGCGTGGCCGGCGAGGAACTGCATCGAGGTGAACTCCTTCTCGCTCTCCAACGCAAAGTACCCCGTTCCGAGGTTGGCGATCGGCACGCCGCGGTCGAGGAAGGGATCGACTCCCGTGCCGCCCCGGATCGGGCGCCGCCTGACGGTCACGCCGACCGAGTCGCCGGCCACGCGGGCCAGGTCGACCAGGTAGCCGTGTTCGGCCATCCGCGGACCCATGTTGACGTACTGGTCGACGATCACGCACTCGGCGCCGGCCTGCTGGGCCATCTCGCCGACGTGCCGCTTGCGTGCGGTCAGGCCGTCGTCCGTGAAGTCGCGCAGGCGGACGTCGAGTCGCAGGCCGCCGTCGACCGGCAGCGCGCGGTACGGGTTGGAGTAGCCCTCGTAGCCGTCGGAGTCCTCCGCGAGCAGCACGAACCCCGGCTTGCTGGCGATGAACTGCTGGACGAAGCGCAGCATCGCGAGCGCGGCGGCTCCCGGTGCGGGACCGTCGAACGGCTCGTCGCGCAGCAGCTTCCACGACGCGCCGCGGCGCGTGTGCGGCTGGACGACCGCTCCGACGGCGTGCTCGAGCGCCTTGCGGCCCGACGCGTCGGCCAGGAACGTCACCTCGGCGTCGGCCTCGCGCCCCTCGTCGGACGCGAACGCGATCGGCACCACATGACGCGGGACGAGCTGCTCCCTGTCGAGGCGCTCGAGGATCTCCGCGGTCAGGCGTGTCGCCGCGCGGTAGCCTTCCTCGCGGGCCGTGCAGCCGTGGGTGTTGACCCCGCCGATGCGCACGACGACGCGCTGCGCGGCCGACGGGAACTCGCCGAGCGGCGGGTCGGGAAACGTCAGCGAGGCCTGCGCCGCGTTGAAGTTCTCGACGTTCACCTCGTAGGGCAGGATCCCGTCGATCGTGTACCCGAACGCGACGCCGCGGTCGGCGAGCAGCTGCGCGAGCCCCTCGACGGCCGCCATCCGGCCGATCTCCTCGTCGGGCCGGCCGATCATCACCAGCGGCGGACAGTCGATCTCGCGGTGCTCGGCGAGGATGCGGGCCAGGGTCATCATGTGGGCCAGCCCGAGCTTGTCGTCGAGCCCGACCGGCGCGGTTCCCGGTCCGAACAGCAGGTCGTGACCGAGGTACTCGCGCGTTGCGGGGTAGGTCTCGACGTCGACGTGCAGGGCGGGGTTCTCGGGATACGGCACGCGCGTGCCGTCCCACTTCTCGAGCAGGTTGAGCCGCTCGACGGCCCGGGTGCCCTTGGACGTGTCGAGGTGGACCATCAGCGCCACGGGACGCTTGTCGGCGCCGGCGCCGCGGCCGGCGAACGAGGCGATCACGTTGGCGTGCTCGTCACGCTCGATCGTTCCACCGAGAGCGGCGAAGAACTCGGCGAGCTGCTCGGCGAGGACCTTCTGGCCCTCGGTGCTGGGGATCGTGTTCGAGTTCTCGTCGCTCTGGGTGTCGACGCGGACGGCGGACTCGAGGTGTTCGCGTGAAATCGCGGCCAGTTCCCTGGGATTCTCGTGCATCGGCACCTCCGGAGGGCGGCAGGTCCGGGCCGTGCCGCCGGATCCCGTGCCGACAGGTTACCCCGGATCCGCTTCGGTACAATGACCGGCCCGCCCCGCACGAGGAACCGACGGAGACGCCGATGGGCCGCAACACGTTCACCCGGCAGGAGCTGCTGGACGCGGCGGACGGTCCGGAGCGGTTCGAGATGGCCGTCCGCTTCCAGGACGTCGACGCCGCGGGTGTGATCTTCTTCGCGCGCGCGCTCGAGTACTGCTCGGATGCGCTGTTCGAGCTGATCGAGCGCGCCGGATTCCCCGGCCGCCGGATGTTCGTCGAGCGCGAGTTCGTCACGCCGGTCAAGCATGCCGAGGCGCACTATGTCCGGCCGCTGCGCTACGGCGACCGCGTGGCGATCACGATCCCGCTCGCCCGCGTGCGCGAGTCGGACTTCACGCTCGGCTACCGGCTGACCCGGGCCTCCGACGGCGAGCCGGCGGTCGTCGGCGCGATCCACCAGGTCTGCGTCGACCCCGGTACGTTCTCGCGGATCCCGATCCCGGGCGAGTTCCGCACCGTCCTCGACCGCATCGCCGGCCACGTCTCGTAGCGGCGCCCCTCGGGGCGCCGATTCTCCATCCACGACGATTCAATCTTCTCGCGTGCAGCGCACCGTCGGCGGGGCAAGCCCCGCCGCTACGGGCGCCGATTC
>RFIB01000059.1 GCA_003695625.1 Acidobacteriota bacterium
CTCGCCGAGTTCCGTCGCGGTCATCGACGCGCCTGCCAGCGTCGAGAACAGGTCGAACTCGACGGCGGTGAGAAGCACCTTCGATGCCCAGAAGGCGGTGGCGGTCTGCATGATGTGGCCGGGGTCGAGTTCGCGTCCCATCAGTCGTTCCCTTTCTTGTGATTTCTTCTTCCGGGGCTGCATGCCGGCGCCCCCCCGGCGCTCCGGGCGCTCAGATCGGCAGTCCGGGGACGAAGCGGCCGCGGACGCGCGCCCTGTAGCGCCTGTATTCGTCTCCGAGCACCCGTTCGAGCTGCTGTTCCTCGACCAGCGCGTGCAGGAGAAACGCGAGCCACCAGGCCGGCGTCAGCGCGAGCCCCCAGACCGAGCCCCAGACCAGGCTCCATCCCGCGGGCCACAGCACCTCCGCCAGATAGATCGGATGGCGCACGATTCCGTAGATGCCGCTCGTCCGCAGCCGCATCCCCGGCTCCGGCGGTCGCCACCAGCGGACGGAAAGCGCCGGCGCCGCGATCAGCGCCGCGAGCACCATCACCGCGATTCCCGCAGGCGCGAGCCACGCCCGGGGCGCGAGTCGCGGCTGCGCGCACAACGGCAGCACGAGGACGACCCGTCCGAGCGTGACCATCACGAGCGCCAGGGCAATGAACGCGCGGTTCCTGCCGATCGGGTGGCCGCTGACGGCCACCGTCGCGGCATGAATGCCGATCAGCGAAACGAGTGCCCAGAAGAACGGCGATGTGACGGCACTCACGATCGCCTCCGCCAGGCGCCGCTCCGGCGGCGGATCCGCACTCCGGCCTTGCCATCCCGTGGTGCCGGATCAGTCCCGCATCCGCGCATCCAGGCCGAAGTCGCGCTTGACGCCCTCATACCACGACTCGTCGTCGGCGGCGCCCCAGTCGACCCATTCCTCGTCGCTCATCCCCGCGCGCCAGGCGAGGAACGGCTCGGCGTCGGGCCCGACGGGGTGCCGGAGCTGCGGCGAGTCGCTCTCGATGATGCCGCGGATCTTGTCGGCCACCACCTCGGGCCCCGTCGGATTCGCCAGCGACGCGGTGAACATGCCGGCCAGCCGCCGGCTGTTCGGGTAGCTCGAGCCGGTGTCCTCGGTCGTGATCGCGCGGGCCATGTCGGTGTCGATGATCCCGGGCTGGACGATCGCCACGCGGATCCCGTGCGGCTTGACCTCCTGGGCGAGGGCCTCGCTGATCGCCTCGAGCGCGAACTTCGACGCCGCGTACGGGCCGAGCGGCGAGGTCGAGATTCGCCCGGCGACCGACGTGACGTTGACGATGCGCCCCGAGCCCCGCGACCGCATGCCGGGAAGCACCGCCTTCATGCAGCGCACCGCGCCGAAGTAGTTCGTCTCCATCACCGAGCGGAACTCCGCGAGATTCAGCTCCTCGACCGAACCCCGCCGCTCGATGCCCGCGTTGTTGACCAGCACCTCGGGAACGCCGTGATCCGAGACGATCTCGCCGACCGCGTCGGCGACCGACGCGTCCGAGTCGACGTCCATCGCCGAGAGCGTGATCGGCAGCGACTCGTCGCGCACGGCGTCCGCGAGTTCCGTCGCGCCCTCGGGATTGCGCATCGTGGCGAACACGCGGTGGCCCGCCCTGCCCAGCGACAGGCTCGTTGCCAGACCGATGCCGCGATTCGCCCCTGTGACCAGGACCGTAGCCATGTGCCTCTCCTTCCCTTGCGGGGAATCGAACCCGGGATGCCGGAGACTCGCGGAATCGCGAGGCGCGCCGTCGGACCAGCGGGTGGTCCGGCGCGCCCCCGGCCGAGAACATCAGGGCCACGGACCGGTTCGCCGGATCGAAGTCTTCAGGAGCTTAGCACGATATTCGCTGCGGTAAGCCGCAGTCGTCGCGGGCGGCCGGTCGAGATCGAGCCGCGCGAGCTCCTGCCACGGCACGTACGTCGGCTCCTGCCCCTCGCCGGGGAACACCAGCAGACCGGCGTTCGCCTCGCCGAGATCGCCGCGCCGCTCGAGTCCCAGGGCCTCGCCGCTGTGCAGCATCACCCGCACGAAAGTGCTGGCGTCCTCGTCGTCTTCGGGCAGCACGATCGAGGCGACCAGCGCGAACGGAATGGTGAACTGCACGCCCCCGGACGGCGCGTCGAGCGTGTCGGTCGTCTCGCTCTCGTCGAGATCGAACACCAGGCGGCCGGCGAGCCGCCGCCCGTCGCGCGTCGTGACGCTGCCGGCGAGCGGGCGGCCGGGCGGAAAGTCGTCGTAGCCCGGACCGCTGTCCGCGGCCGGGGCAAAATCGATCCGCTCGAACGTGTCCCACGAGACGAGCACGCGACCGTACCGCTCGTCGTCGACCGAGACGCCGCGGTGGCCCTCGCCGACGTCGCGCGCGCCGGCCAGGACGATCTCGCTGCCGTCGTGGAGCGTGACCCGGGACGCGTCGTCCCCGACGCGCTCGATCGAATGGATCGCATCGAAGCGAATCGTCCGCTGCCCGCCCGCGGCGGTGCGGCCGCGCAGCTCGTCGCTCCCCACGCGCTGCGAGCGATTCCACTGCACGAATCCGCTGAACGTGCCGGCGTGCGTGCGGACCGTCCCGCGCAGCCGCTGCGGCGCCGCATCGAGTTGCCGGGTCGGCTCGAACTCGATGCTGCGGATCGACCACTCGCCGATGTCGACGGTGTCCTGTCCCGGGATCCACACGCGCACGCCGTCGGCCAGGTCGTCGGCGCCGAAGCGGTCGAGAGCGATCACGGTGCCGCTCCTGCGGGTCACGCGGATCGTGCGCGCCCCCGCCTCGATGCGCGCGATGTCGCCGAAGCGGCTCATGAAGGGGCGGTCGAGGTCTCGGCGGCGGGTGCCGAACGGAAACTCGATGCCGAAGAGCCTGATCATGCGCCGCTCTTCGAGCTGCTCCCGTGGCACGCGGGCCGCCCACGGATTCCCGGCCTTCGTGCCGTTGAACCAGTCGTTCCAGAACGCCTCTTCGCTGCCGCCGAAGCGCAGCCGGCCCTCCACGACCGTGCCGTCGGTCCGCGTGATGCGCCCGTAGAGAAACCCCTGCTGGTCGGCCGGTGCGGCGGGCAGCGGCGGCGATGTCCGGACCGGCGCCGGGGGCGCCGACGCGGGCTGATCGGGGACCGTCGCCTGGCCGTCGTCGCGCCGGATCATCAGCACGAGCAGCACGCCGAGCAGCGCGACGACCGCCGCGACGACGGCAAGCCGCCTCACGGACCGGCGCCCGTCCGGGGGGCGGAGGTCCGCTCAGGGACCGTGCGGGCGCGCGCGGACCGGGCGCGCGCGGGCGCGGCATGCGCGGTGCGGGCACGGATCACTGCGCGGGAGGTGCTGTCGGCACGAGCCCGAGCTGGTTGAACATCGCGAGGTTGTCCCACTCGACCCACAGCTCCGCGATCCGGCCCGACTCGATCCGGAACAGCGCCAGGAACGGACCCTCTACCCGTCGCCCCGTCGCCGGAAAGTCACCGATCGGACCGGTCTGCGTTCCCGAGTAGGTGGCGAGGGCCGCCACCCACTGGTCTTCCGCGACCAGCTTCTCGAGCTCGACCCGCTGGTCCGGAAAGCTCGCCAGGAATCCCTGCTGCAAGCGGATGAACTGGTCGCGCGAGGTGACCGGAGGCCCCGGCGTCGCCGAGCTGTGCCGCACGAAGTCCTCGGCGACCAGCTCGGGAAGCCGGTCCCAGTCCGCCGCGTTGGCGACCTCGGTGAATCTGCGGACAAGGTTCTTGTTCGCCTCGAGGTCGTGGCCGGCCGGATCGGCACACGCGGCTGCCAGCAGCAGGACCGCTGCCAGCGGAACGGCGCTGCGTACACTCATGGTCGCCTCCTTCGCGGCATTGTCTCGCAGGAAGCCGACCGGGCGTGCTGGCGGTCTGCCGAGCGTTCTATTCGGCGGTGGTCGGGTCGATCACCGAGCGAACTTCCGAGATCGCGTTGGCCGGGAAGCCGCCGAGTTCGGCGTGCCGGCGCACCGCGGTCTCGTCCGGCGCGATGTACACGCAGTAGACCTTGTCGTCCGTGACGTAGCTGTTGACCCACTGGATCTGCGGGCCGAGTTGTCCGAGCACGTCGCAGGACTTGCGCGAGATCGCCTGCAGCTCGGACGGCGACAGCTTGCCGGCGCCCGGTATCTCGCGCTCGATCACGAATTTCGGCATGGTGGCCTCCTCTCCCAGCCTGCCGGCGGCCGCCATGCCGGTCGTCGGCATGCCGAATATCTTATCCGAAAGCCATACCAAGTAATACGCGCGTCTGGCAGGACTCTGTGCCGCGATGCGGCGGTGGCATTCAGAGGAAGGGGACCCGCCCCGGACTGCGACCGAAATCTCGCCGTCGCCGACCGGTCACTGGTCCGCGTAGCCCTGGTCCCACGAGCGCCGCGGATCGTGATTCCGCAGATCGACGCCATGGACGACCCACGCCTTGAGCGGAAACAGCACGTTGAGCCATCCGGCGTGCACCTCGTGCCATTGGGCGTCCGGGACCCCCTCGTGCGTGAGCAGCAGCTCCGTGCCGCCGTCCCCGTCGCCGGCCAGCTCGAAGACCGCCGGGCCGCCGAGGTAGTCCACCGCGAACCGGCGCGGTGCGCGGCGCTCGAGGATCCTGGCCGCGAACCGCACGCCGCAGGCGAACACGAACTCGATCCGCCCGTCGCGTTCGACGGCGGACTCGGCCCAGAATGCGGCGCGCCCGTCGTCGCTGTCGAGCGCTGCGAAGACGGCCTCGGGCGGCACCGGCAGATGCATGCGCCACCGTATCGGGCCGCCTGGCCGGTCACCGCGCATGTTCGCGGTCCTCCGTCATCGCTGGCGGGGCCAGCGCGTCTGCGTTCTTTCGTCTTCCGTCGGGAACATCGGCCGACGGATCTTCCCCTTCAGCGCGGGAGCCGTCGCGCCGCCCAGTGCCGGAAGCACCGCGAGCAGGTCGACGGTCCGCAGCAGCCGTGTCGCACCGTCGCCTGCCCTCCGGCCGTGGACCCCGGGCCCGCAATCTGTCCTGCTCTCCCGAGTCCTCACC
>RFIB01000352.1 GCA_003695625.1 Acidobacteriota bacterium
CGGGAGGGCGATTCGCTTCGCGAATCGGCCTCCCGTACGGCGCCGGTAGCGGCGGGGCGAGCCCCGCCGCCGTTACGGGTCGTTGTCGCAGGGGACGCTGAACACGGCGCGGTCGTCGAGGCGCAGCGCGGTCAGGCGGCCGCCCCAGACGCACGCGGAGTCGAGGGCGACGAAGCGGCCCATGTCGCGGAAGCCGAGCGCCGCCCAGTGTCCGAACAGGATCGTCGGCTCGCGCTCGAACCAGGCGCGCAGCTCGAACCACGGACGCGTGCCGTCCGGCGCCTGCTCGGGAGACCCGTCGGCGTCCAGCGCGGGAACGCCGTCCGGCGTGCACACGCGGAGCTGGGTGAACGCCTGCAGCGCCAGCACGAGGCGGTCGAACGGCGCGTGCCGTCCGCGCGGCGCCAGCCGCGGTCGCTCGACCCAGTGCGCGAGCAGCGCACGCCAGTGCGGCCCGTCGAGTGCGGCCTCGACCTCCCGCGCGCGCCGCACCGCCTCGGGGAACGACCAGACCGGCAGGATCCCCGCATGGACCAGCGCGAACCCGCCCTCGTGGTGGATCAGCGGCCGGCTCCGCAGCCAGGCGAGCAGTGGCTCGCAGTCCGGCGCGGCCAGCACGTCGTCGACCGTGGTCCGCTCCCTGCGGGGGGCGAGCCCCTCGGCCAGTGCGAGCAGGTACAGGTCGTGGTTACCGAGCACGCAGACCGCGGTGTCACCCAGCCCGCGCACGAAGCGCAGCACCTCGAGCGAGCGCGGCCCGCGGTTGACCAGGTCGCCGGCAAACCACAGCCGGTCGCGCGCCGGATCCCAGGCAACGTGCTCGAGCAGCCGCTCGAGACTCGCGGCGCAGCCCTGGACGTCCCCGATCGCGTAGGTGGCCAACGGCGTCAGCGCGCGTACATCGACAGCAGCGTCTCCTGCGCGCTGCACGGCTCGTCCGCGCGCTCGGCGAGGCGCTCGTACGAGCCGTCCTCGCGCAGGACCCACGCCTGCGCGGTGTCCTCGAGGTACAGCTCGAGGCACTCGCGGACGACCCGCCGTCGCAGCTCCTCGTCCTCGATCGGGAAGCAGGTCTCGACGCGGCGGAAGAAGTTGCGCGGCATCCAGTCGGCGCTGCTCGCCAGCGTGACCTGGCGCCCGCCGGCGTGGAAGTGGAACACCCGGTGATGCTCGAGGAAGCGCCCGACGATCGACCGCACGCGGATGTTCTCCGAGACGCCGGGGACGCCCGGACGCAGCGCGCACACCCCGCGCACGATCAGGTCGATCGGCACGCCGGCCTGCGACGCGCGGTACAGCGCGCGGATCACCTTCGCCTCGAGCAGGGTGTTCATCTTGGCGACGATCCGCGCCGGCCGTCCGGCCCGCGCCTCCTCCGCCTCGGCCTCGATCAGGTCGAGGATCCTGCGGTGCAGCGTGAACGGCGCCTGGAACAGCTTGTCGAGCCGGCTGACCTTGCCGAGCCCGGTGAGCTGCTGGAAGATCCGGTGGACGTCCTCGCCGATCGCCGGGTCGCAGGTCATCAGTCCCAGGTCGGTGTATGCGCGCGCCGTGCCGGCGTGGTAGTTGCCGGTGCCCAGGTGGACGTAGCGCCGCAGGCCGTCCCGCTCGCGGCGGACGATCAGCAGCATCTTGGCGTGCGCCTTGTAGCCGACGATGCCGTAGGCGACCTTCGCGCCGGCCTCCTGCAGCCGCGTGGCGAGATCGATGTTGCGCTCCTCGTCGAACCTCGCCCGCAGCTCGATGACCGCGGTGACCTCCTTGCCGTCGGCGGCCGCCTGCTCGAGCGCGGCGACGATCGGCGAGTCCCGACCGGTGCGGTAGACCGTCATCTTGATCGCCAGCACCTGCGGATCCGCCGCCGCCTGCCGCGCCAGCTCGACGACCGGGGCGAACGACTCGTACGGATGGTGCAGCAGGACGTCCCGCTCACGGATCACGGCGAACACGTCGGCGTCCGGACCGAGTCCCTGTGGCCGGCGCGGCACGAACGGCGGGTACTTGAGGTCGGGGCGGTCGGCCACGCCGTAGAGCGCCTCAAGCCGGTGCAGATTGACGGGACCGTTGACCTGGTAGACGTCCTCCTCCTGGAGCTCGAACTGCTCCATGAGGAATTCCCACATCTCGCGCGGGCAGTTGTCGGCGACCTCGAGCCGGACCGCGTCGCCGTAGTTGCGGCGCGGAAGCTGGCCCTTGAGCGCGAACAGCAGGTCGTCGGCCTCCTCCTCGTCGACCCACAGGTCGCTGTTGCGCGTCACGCGGAACTGGTAGCAGCCGGTGACCTCCATCCCGGGGAACAGCGTGCCGATGTTGTCGTGGATCACCGACGAGAGCAGCACGAAGTCGTAGCGGCTGCCCGAGACCTCCTCCGGCACCGCAATCACGCGCGGCAGCACGCGCGGCGCCTGCAGCACCGCCGCCTGGGCCGGTCGCCCGAACGCGTCGCGCCCCTTGACCGAGACGACGAAGTTGAGCGCCTTGTTGACCACGCGGGGAAACGGATGCGCGGGATCGAGCCGGATCGGCGTGAGCACCGGCAGCACCTCGCGGGCGAAGTACTCGGTGACCCAGGCGCGGACCGCCGGACTCAGCTCGCCGCGTCGCAGCAGCCGGATCCCCGCCTGCTGCAGCGCCGGCAGCACCACCTCGTTGAGCACCCGGTACTGCTCGGAGACCAGCGCGTGGCAGTGTTCGCTGATCCGGGCCAGCAGCTCGCGCGGCGCGATGCCGTCGGGACCGACGTCCTCGACGTCGTGGGCGATCTTCTCCTTGACGCCCGAGACGCGGATCTCGAAGAACTCGTCGAGGATCGCCGAGCAGATCGTCAGGAAGCGCAGTCGCTCGAGCGTGGGGACCGCCGGATCCTTGGCCTGGGCGAGCACGCGCTCGTGGAACTTGATCAGGCTCAGCTCCCGATTGAAGTACAGGGAGGGATCGCGCAGGTCGATCCGGGCTGCCGGCGTCGTTTCCATCCTGCGCTCAGTGGTGGTGTTCCGGCGGCTCCGGAGGCGCCGGATCCCAGGCGGGACGACGCGCCTGCCACAGCGCGTGGACGACGACGAGCGCCGTCCAGACGGCGACCACCCACAGCGCGAGGTTCGTGACTGCATCGTGGACCATCGGGAACGCTCCTGGCGGGCCGCACCGGCGGGCGGGACTCCCGGCACTCCGCGCGGCCCGTTCGTTCAAGATAGCGCGCCCCGCGCGGGCGCGCCCGCACGCCGTTCAGCGCCGCCGTCCGAACCAGCCGGCCGCCGGCCTCTCCCGGCCGATGATCGCCGTCGTCCAGCGGCAGACGTGCTCGAAGCCGACCGACCGGTAGACCGCGATCGCGCGCTCGTTCTCGCGGTGCACGTAGAGGCAGGTCAGGCGCCCGTCCCGCCGCGCCCGCGCGGCGATGTGGGCCATCCCGTGCCGCGCGAACCCGAGGCCGCGGGCCTCGGGCACGGTGTAGACCCCCTCGACGAGCCACGCGTCGGGCGAGCGCAGCGCGACCTCGGCCTTGAACACCGGTCCGGCGTCCGCCTCGCCGACGTGGACGCGCCCCCCGGCGATCAGGTCGCGGAAGTACGCCGCGTAGCCGCTGCGGTTGCGCGCCACCTGGTCGACGCCGAGATCCTCGCGGCACATGCCGGCGTGGGCGTCGAGCAGCCAGGTCAGGTCCGTCGGGCGCGCGAGACGCATCTCCAGCGCCGCTCGCGGCACGGGCGGCTCGGTCGCGCCCGTCGATGCCATCATCTGCTGGGCGCGGACCTCGCGCGCCGTGACGCCCTGCAGCTCGAGCCCCTCGAGCACGCCGGCCACCTCGTCCTCCTGCCCGACGACGACGTCGTTCTCGGCGCCGCGCGTCGCAATGAAGGTGGCCAGCGCGAAGTGCACGTCGGGATCCTCGCGAACCTCCGGGACGAGCACCCACGCGAAGCCGCGCACCGCGCTGATCGCGCCGAGCGGGCGGTCGTCCGGCGCGACCACCGCGAACACCGCAGGACCGCGCGCCGGCGTCACGCGGCCGAGGCGCGCCGCGACGTGGACGGCGCGGACCGGCTCGTCGCGCACGATCGCTGCGATCGCGGGCCGGAGTCGTTCGGTGACCGGCACGAGGCGGATCCGGCCCGGGCGCCGCGTGGCCCCCCCGCCGAGACGCGAGATCGGCGGGAAGACCATCAGCATCGGCGGATCATCCCGAGCACGACGCCGCGCACCGCGGCCCGCGAGTCGCTGACGACCGTCTCGGGGTCGCCGGGACGCAGGCCGGCGACGTGGACGAGCCGATCACGGCGCCGGAGGCGGCGCAGCGTCAGCGGACCGTCGTCGAGGGCGACGAACACCAGCCCCTCGGCGCGTGCGTCGCGCCCCTCGTCGACGACGAGCAGGTCCCCGTCGACGATCCGCTCGTGCTCGAGGTCGTCGCCGGCGACAGCGTACAGCGCCGTGCGCCCGCCGCGGGTCAGCCACGGCGGAATCGCCATCACCTCGTGGGGCGCCTCGTACGCCACGACGCGCCCCGCGATCACCTGCCCGGCGAGCGGGGCGTCGACAGCGCGCGGTGCCCGTCCCTCGACGACGAGGTCGATCGACCGGTTCTGGTTCCAGGTGCGACGGATCATCCCCTTGCGCACCAGGTTCGTGACGTGCTTGTGCACCGTGGCGGCCGAGCGAAGTCCGAACGCCCGCCCGATCTCCTCGAGACTCGGGGCGTAGCCCTTCTCCTCGATGAAGCGCCGGATGAAGTCGTAGATCTCGCGCTGGCGCCTGGTGAGGGCCACGACGGCCTCCCGCGTCGACGACCGGTCCGGCGGCCGGCCCGCCGGGCCGCACGTCACCACGGCAGTATAGCAAACAAAAGGCGAAAACAGGTCGCCGGAACGGCGTGCCGGACCGCGGGATCGCCGCCGCGCGCGCCCGCGCGCGTCGACGCGACAACGGCAGGATTGCGAACGACTTGGAGCGTGCCTCCGGCAGGGCGCGCGAAGTTTGCGGCGCCCCGGGGGCGCTGCTACGTTCTGCCGTGGCCCCGGGGGAAGCGAGTGAGTCTCGTGCTGCCATCGATCGTCCTGACGCTCGCCCTCGGCGCGAGCGGCGGCGTGGCCGGCGCTCCTGCCGCCGACGCGGCGACGACGGCCAGCGCCGCGGCCGTCGACGATTTCGGCACGCCGTCTCCTGCGATCGCCCGCCGCTTCGCCGCGCTGATCGAGCGCGTGCGCGAGCCGATCTCGTCGGCCGACCGGCAGGCGGCGATCGACCGGATCGTCGAACTGGGACCGGACGCGCTCCCCCTCGTCGTGGCGGAACTCGAGCGGCGGCATCGCCGCACGTGGGCGCCGATGATCTACGTGCTCGGCGCCAGCGGAGATCCGCGCGTGCTGCCGATCCTGCACGAGCAGCTCCGCTACCAGACCGGCAAGCCGTACCTCGAGGTGCTCTACGCGATGTCGCTCGCCGGCGACGAGCGCGCGCTGCTCACCGCCCTGCGCAGCACCGACGCCACGCTGACGTTCGAGCCGGGGGCGACGGCGATCGACTACATCGCCGGCGCGCGGGGGCGCGAGGCCGTCCCGGTGCTGCTGCGCGAGATCCCGCGGCGCGCCCGGGACTCCCGCGTCGCGGCGCTGCGGGCGCTCGGCACGCTGGCCGACGACCGCGCCGTCGACTTCCTGCTCGCCTGGTCGCGCCGCAACGACGCGGTCGACCGGCGCTACGCGCTGATCGCGCTGGCGCGCATCGGGGATCCGCGGGCGATCCCCCGCGTGATCGAGGCGCTGGTCGACGACAACGTGCGGGTGCGCGAGGCCGCCATCGAGGCGCTGGGCTACCTGCGCGCCGAGCGGGCGGTCGGCCGCCTTGCCACCTGGATGAAGCAGCCGGGCCGGTCGATCCTCAAGGCGCGTGCGATCTGGGCACTCGGCCTGATCGGCGGCGAGCAGGCGGCCACGGCGCTGGTCTCCGCGATTCCGCGCGCCGAGGCGAGCGACCGGATGCTGCTCGCGCATGCGCTCGGCAACACGCGGCACCGCGCGGCGCTGCCGGGGCTGGCCTGGGCGCTCGACAGCGATCCCGCACTGGCAGCCGTCGCGGTCCAGGGGCTCGAGAAGCTCGCCGACGGGGACGAGGTCCGCGAGCTGCTGCTCGCCGCCTGCGAGTCCAACCCGATGCGCGAGGTTGCGCTGCGCGCGGGGCTGCGCCTCGTGCAGTTCGGCGACCCGCGCGCGACGCCCTGCCTGGTGCGCGCGCTGCGCGAGGAGATCGCGGAGCGGCACACGATCGGCCCGTTCGGCGAACAGGTGCTCGAGGAACTGCCGCTGCTCGGCTCGCAGAGCGTCGCCGAATCGCTCGAGCGGCTGGCCGACGAGCAGGAGGCGCCGGCGATCGCGCACCGGCTGCGGCAGGCGGCGCGCGGCGCGCGGCTGGTGCAGCAGCTCGGCGACGACGCCGAGCCGTGGGTCGACCTGCTGCGGGAGGGAACGCCGGCGGAGATCGACCTGGCCGTGCGACGGCTCGGCCAGCTCCGGGATCCGCGCTCGGCGAGACCGCTGATCCAGCTCTTCGGCCGCATCCCCCCGGAGCGCAGCGACCGGATCCCCGAAGCGCTCGGCCTGATCGGCAGCGACACGGCGACGCCGTTCCTGATCTCGCTGCTCGTCGATGACCTCTACCAGCTTCCGGCCCTGGCCGCGGCACGCCGCCAGGCCGCGATCGCGCTGGCGCGCTACGCGCGATCGGCCCACGCCGCCGATGCGCTGCTCACATCGTTTCGTCTCGAGCGCGGAGCCACGGCGATTCCGCTGCTGGCCTACGCCCACATGCGCGGACGCGACGGGATCGAGAAGCTGCTCGAGCTCAAGCCGCTGTTCTTCCGACGCCGCGGCGACGACCAGGTGATGCTCCACGAGCGGGTCAACTGGGCGATCCGGATGCTGCGGCTCGGCCGGCCGGTGCCGATCGACGAGATCCGCGACCGCCCGTAGGACGCGCGGCTCAGGCGCCGACCGACCGCGCCGGCCCCTGTCCGCTCTCGCCGCCTTCGCCGTCCTCGACCGACTCGACGACGTGGATCCGCGGGCGCTCGGCGAGCACCTCCTCGAGCTCGCCGGCCTCATAGGCTCGATTGAACGCCTCGACGACCGCCGGATCGAAGCCGATCCCCTTGAGATCGTTGATGCGGGCCACCGCGTCGGCGATGTCGAACGCGCGCTGGTACGGCCGGTCGGTGGTCATCGCGTCGAACGTGTCGGCGACGGCGATGATCCGCGCCTGCATCGGGATCTCGTCGCCCTTGAGTCCCGACGGGTAGCCGCCCCCGGCCCAGCGCTCGTGATGGAAGCGCATGCCCGGGATGATGTTCTTCATCTGCGGGATGCGGCCCATGATCTTGGCGCCCCGCGTCGGGTGGGACTTCATCACCTCGAACTCGACCGGCGTCAGCGCGGCGGGCTTCTTGAGGATCGCGTCGTCGATGCCGATCTTGCCGACGTCGTGCAGCAGCGAGGAGACGTGCAGGTCGCGCAGCTCCTCTCGGCTCAGCCCGAGATAGCGGCCGATGATCACGGCGTAGCGGTTGACACGCACCGAGTGCCCCTTGGTGTACGGGTCCTTTTCGTCGATCGCCTCGGCCAGCGCGCGGATCGTGCCGAGGAACAGCGCGTTCGCCTCGCGGGCCGCCGCCCGGAATCGCTCGACCAGCGCGCCGAGCTTCTCGGCCATCCGGTTGAAGCTCGTCGCCAGCTCGTCGAGCTCGCGCACGCGCGACGGTCGCGAGACGACGGTGAAGTCTCCCTGGGCGAGTCGCTTGGACACGTCGGCGAGGCGCGTGATCGGACGGGCGATGCTCCCGCCGAGGATCATGGTCACGGCGAGCGCCAGCCCCGCGGCGATCGTGCCGCCCCACGCGATGCGCCGCATCAGGGCGCGGATCGGCGCGAAGGCGAGCGCCTGGTCGGTCTCGACGAACACGCCCCAGCGGAACGACGTCGATGCGAACGCGCCGAGGTAGCGCCGCTCGCCGCCGCCGGCGTGCCGCACGGCGTACTCCTGGGAGGCACGTGTCGGCCCCGGCGCCTCGAGGAACTGCGTGACGATCGGCCGGTCGAGCAGCTGCTCGGGCGTCTCGGCGCGGCCGGCGCCGCGCAGCGAGACGAGCCGCCGGTCCGGCGTGACGAGGAACACCGCCGACGAGACCGGCGCGCTGCGCGTCGCGTCGTTCCATGCGCGCTCGATCAGGACGAGTTCCTGGTAGGCGCCGAGCAGGCGACCGCGGCGCTGGACCGGGGCGGTGATGCCGATCGCGATCACGCGGGCGGGGCCGATCGCGAACGGTCCGTCGACGATCGGCTGCCGCGCGGAGGCCGGTCGCGGCACCGGCCCGGCCTCGAACAGCGTGCGGGCGGTCCGCTCGAGGGTCCGCTCGATCTCGTCGCTGACGACCAGCTCCGGCGCGGCGGCCCGCTGCGGCTCGCCGCGGACCGGCGTGAAGGTGACCATCAGCACGGTCTCGTCGAGCAGCGAGTCGAGGAAGCGCGGCCGCGCCTGGCCCGGGCCGGTGGTCTGGGCGATCGCCTCGGCGAGGCGGATCGCCTGGCGCCCCTCGCGCTGGACGAACTCGTCGAGGCTGCGCGCCATCGTGCCGGCCATCTCGAGCTGGCGCTCGTACTCGGTCGTGACGAGCGCCTCGCGCATCTCGCGGATCGTCAGCAGCGCGAACGTGCCGAACGGAGCCAGCGTGACGGCGAGCACCGCGCCGAACAGCACGACGAACAGCGGCACGCGCATGCCGCGCAGCGAGAACGAGCCGAGGTGAGGCCCGCCCGCGGTCCGATGGCCGTGTCCGCGCGTCACGTCGAGACGACTCCCTTGGCGGCCCGGAGCGCGCACCGGACCTCCCCGCGAATGTAGGGTCGCGCCCGACGGGCCAGCAACGCGGGATCCTGCGGCGGAAGGCCGGACAGGGCGGCGTCCGGAATCGTGACGAGCTGGCGCGGCCCGGCACCGGCGCGGGCGGCGCCGCCCACCTCCAAGGCGTTTGGTATCAACACGTTGGCGCTTCCGCCGGGCCGTGGCACGCAACCTGCTGTCTACCGGGGTGCGCATCGCACCGGGCGACGCGGACCGGACCCCGGCCGCGTCCCCGGGGAACTGGGCAGGACTCGGCGGGCACTCCCCGGCCCGTCGGCCCTGAGCGCGGGCGGCAGTCGGGCCGTCCGCGTGCTTTTTTGCGGAGACGCGCCGGGTGCCCGGCCAGCGCTCTTTCCAGACCGGTCGGTCAAGCGTAAAGTCCTTGGCGGCTGCCAGGCTCGGTGCCGTGGGTCGGCGTCGCCGGGCGGGCGCGGGAGGCCCGATGGCACGCCTGTTCGACGACATCACGCAGACGATCGGCAACACGCCGCTGGTCCGGCTCAACCGGATGGCCGACGGCGCGGCGGCCGAAGTGTACGCCAAGCTCGAGTGGTTCAACCCGCTCGGCTCGGTCAAGGACCGGATCGGCGTCTCGATGATCGACGCCGCAGAGCGCGACGGCCGGCTGCGTCCGGGCGGGACGGTCTGCGAGCCGACGTCGGGCAACACCGGCATCGGCCTGGCGTTCGTCTGCGCCGCACGCGGCTATCGCTGCGTGCTGGTCATGCCCGACACGATGAGCATCGAGCGGCGCGTGCTGCTGCTGGCACTGGGGGCCGAGGTCGTGCTCACGCCGGGGGCCCTGGGCATGAAGGGGGCGATTGCCCGCACGCTCGACCTGCTCGAGGAGAATCCCGACTGGTTCATGCCGCAGCAGTTCGACAATCCGGCCAATCCGGAGATCCACCGCCGGACGACAGCCGAGGAGATCTGGCGCGACACCGGCGGACGCCTCGACGTGTTCGTCGCCGGCGTCGGCACGGGCGGCACGCTGACCGGAGCGGGCGGCCGGCTGCGCGAACTGAATCCCGAGCTGCGGATCGTCGCCGTCGAGCCGGCCGGCTCGCCGGTGCTCTCCGGAGGCTGCCCCGGTCCGCACAGGATCCAGGGCATCGGCGCGGGGTTCATCCCGGAGATCCTCGACCGCAGCCTGATCGACGAGGTGCTGACCGTCGAGAACGAGGTCGCAATCGAGACCGCGCGGCGCGCCGCCCGGGAGGAAGGCCTCCTCGTCGGAATCTCGTCCGGCGCGGTGATCGACGCCGCGCTGCGCGTTGCACGCCGGCCCGGGATGTCGGGACGCAGGATCGTCGCCGTGCTGGCGAGCAGCGGCGAGCGCTATCTGTCTTCTCCTCTCTACGAGGACCTGCTCGAGAAGGCGAAGAACCTGCCGGTGGACGACGTGTCGGTCTGACCGGCCTGGCCGGATGTCCTGCGCCTTCCGGGCAGGTGTCCGCGGGTCTCCGGCCCCCGGCTGCGCTATGATGCCCGTACGTCACGGTTCCGGGATTCGGGCCGGCCCCGAAAGGACCGCACGCGCGGGTCACGTTCGCGCGCCCGCTCCACCCCGCCGATCGTGGACGAACCGGAGGTGTGAGCATGGGCGAGCAGATGGTGTCGTCCGAGAACCTGTCGCGCGACCTGCTGCAGTCGCTGTTCGACGCCGCGTTCATGGAGACCGAGATCGACGAGGAGGGCGACCTGTTCGTGCGCGAGCAGGGCGTCGGATGCTTCGCGCTGATTCCGGAATCGCGCAAGCACATCCAGCTGATGGGCTTCGCGACCCCCAACGAGGACGCGAGCGACGCCGCGCGGCTCGAGTTCGTCAACGCGGTCAACCGGCGCTACGTCGTCGTGCGCGCCTACACCAACCAGCACGGGCGCGTCGTGTTCGACACGTTCATCCCGGTCGAGGGCGGCATCTCGGCGCGCTCGGTGGTGCTGGCCACCAAGCGGTTCCTGTCGATCCCCGGCGAGGCCCTGCGCGCCTGCGACACGGCGAACATCTTCGGCTGATCGCGACTCCCCGGCCGGCGCGAACGGACGGCGAAAGCGGACCGATGGTCCGCGCCGGGGGCCTGCCTGCGGACGTGTCGCGCTAGACTCCCTCGGGACGGCACGACGAGGGAGAAGGCCGTGGCGCGCAGGTTCTCGCCCGACAGGATCGTCAACCCGGTACGCCGGCGGATCTTCCGCACGAGGATCAGCCCGGTCGAGAACGTCGTCTCGGCGCTGCTCGTGCTGGTCGTCCTCGCCGCCGGGGCGTGGGTCCTCGCCCAGCGCGACAACTACGACCCCGCCGACCGCGACATCAGCATCGAGGCGCTGCGTGCCGGGAGCATCGGCGAGCTGCCCTACCACGCGCCGGTGCGGCGCTGGCGTCCGCCCGACGCGGCCACCGGAGCGGGCGCGCCGACGGTTCCGCTCGACCCGTTTCCCGCCACGCTGCTCGACGGGGGCTTCACGGTCGACGGGCGGGTCGAGCACTACGGCCCGGACAACGTCTACGTGAAGATCAACGGCGCCGCCGAGCAGTACCTGCGCTACGGATTCCGGCAGCTTCACTACGTCACGCTGGCCCGCGACGGCCTGTTCGTCACGCTCGAGGTCTACGACCAGGGCCGGTTCGCCGGTGCGCTCGGCGTGTTCGCCGCGCTGCGCGATCCGTCGCGCCCGCTCGAGCGCCACGGTGCCGTGCGGTTCTACCGCACGTCGGTCGGCGCGATCGGCCTCGCCGGCCCCTACTTCTTCAGGATCACGGCCAACCGCGAGGATCCCGCGGTGACCGCGAAGGCCGACGGCCTGGTCGACGTGGTCGGCGCGCTGCCCCGCCCGCAGGATGCCGGCGACGACGCGCCGTTCCGCGTGCTGACCGACGGGCTGGGGGTGCCGTTCGAGAACGTCTCGTACGAGCAGGAGAACGCGTTCCAGTACGAGTTCATGTCCGACGTCTGGTTCGGCCGGACGGACGCCGACGGCGCGGCGCGCTGGTTCCTGCACCGCGCCGCGGACGAAGCGGCCGCCGCGGAGCTGTTCGCGCAGCTCGTCGACGAGCAGTCGTTAGAATACGAGACCGTCGAGCAGGATGCCGGGCGCGTCCTGCTGCGCCACCGGCAACTCGGCGACCGGTTCGCCGTCGCCGTCATCGGGCCATGGCTGTGCGGTGTCGAGGGCGCGGACGACGACGGGACGGCACGTTCGCTGCTCGAGCGTCTTGCCGGGGAGATCCGCAATGTCCGCTGAGCGCGACCGCCCGAAGCAGCACCCGGAGTACGTCAAGCAGCCGCTCTCGCGGCGGGCGTTCGCGGCGCGGGTGGCCGCCGCGGCCGGGCTCGGCGGCGCCGCCGCATGGCTCGCGGGCGCGCCGGCCGACTGGCCGCTGTCGCTGCGCGATCCGACCGGCCTGCGCAGCATGCCGAGCCCGCGTCCGATGACGCTCGGCGACTACCGCGTCGACAAGCCGGCCGGTGCACCCGACGTCAGCGTGTCGCGCGGTGGCGGGGACGCCCTCGAGCGCCTGCGCCGGGCGCTCGACCCGCTCGGGGGGATCACTCACTACGTGCGCCCCGGCGACATCGTGCTCGTCAAGCCCAACGTCGCGTTCGACCGCTCGCCGAATCTCGGCGCCACGAGCAACCCGGAGCTGCTCGAGGCGCTGATCCGGCTGCTGCTGGTCGACGCGCGGGCGCAGGAGGTCCGGGTCGCCGACAACCCGATCGAGTCTCCTGCGGACTGCTTCGCCAAGAGCGGCATCCGCGCCGCGGCCGAGCGTGCCGGCGGCCGGGTCTACCTGCCCGACTCGAACGCGTTCCGGGTGCTGCAGACACCCGGTGCCCGGCTGATCGCCGAGTGGCCGATCTTCCGCCGTCCGCTGACCAACGTCGACCGGGTGATCGGTCTTGCGCCGGTCAAGGACCACAACCTGTGCAGCGCGTCGATGGGGATGAAGAACTGGTACGGGCTGCTCGGCGGGCGCCGCAACCAGTTCCACCAGGACATCCACGAGATCGTCTCGGATCTGTCACTGATGATGAAGCCGACGCTGACCATCCTCGACGGCACGCACGTGCTGATGAAGAACGGCCCGACCGGCGGCGACCCGTCGGACGTCAAGCCGGGCGACGCGGTGCTCGCCGGCGTCGATCCGGTGGCCCTCGACGCGTGGGCCTACGAGCACGTGCTCGAGCGCGGGCGCGAACTGCCGCGCTACCTGCACCTGGCGGAGGCCAAGGGCTCCGGTCACGTCGACTGGCAGGGCCGCGTGCGGGAGGTCCGCGCGTGAGACCGCTCGAGAAGCTGCCCGTCTACAAGCCGAAGCGGCTGCTGCGGCTGACCAACGCGCGGATCGTCTCCCAGACGTTCTTCTTCGTCGCGTTCCTGCTCGCCGTGTGGGCGACATGGACCACGCGGCTCGGCGGCTACCCGGTCTCGCGGCTGCTCGAGATGGACCCGCTGGTCGGCCTGTCGACCGCACTGGCGACGGGGTACGTCTACCGCGCCCTCGGCTGGGGCCTGCTCGTGCTCGCGCTGACGCTGCTGTTCGGACGGGTGTTCTGCAACTGGATCTGCCCGTACGGCACGCTGCACCAGTTCGTCGGCTGGCTGTTCAACGTGCGCAAGCCGGCCGAGCGCTGGGCGTCGAACCGCTACCGGCCGATCTACTTCCTCAAGTACGGCATCCTGACGGTGTTCCTGCTGCTCGCCGCGATGGGCGCGCTGCAGATCGGTCTGCTCGACCCGATCTGCCTGATGTACCGCACGTTCGCCACGGCGGTCGCGCCGGCCTCGGACGAGCTGCTCGCCACCGCCGGCGAGCGGCTGCACGTCGACGGCCTGTGGCTCGACAGCCTCAAGTTCGGCCCGGGCGTCGAGCGCCGGGTGTTCGTCGGGTCGTTCTGGATCGGCCTCGTGCTGTTCGGCCTGGTGGCGATGAACGTGGTGATCCCGCGGTTCTTCTGCCGCGTGCTGTGCCCGCTCGGCGCCCTGCTCGGCGTGTTCTCCCGTGGAGCGCTGTTCCGGATCAACCGCGACGTCCACCGCTGCACCGACTGCAACCTGTGCCTGTCGCGCTGCGAGGGAGCCTCGGACCCCCAAGGCCAGCTGCGTCTGTCGGAATGCTTCGCCTGCATGAACTGCATCGACGACTGCCCGGAGGACGCGCTGTCGTTCACGATGCTCGGCCAGGACGCGAAGCAGGTCCGCCCCGCCCCCGACGTCAGCCGGCGGCAGCTCGTGTTCTCCGGGATCGCCGGCGCCGCCGCGCTGCCGCTGCTCAGGCACAACGGCGTCAACACCGACGAGAACTACTCGCCGCTGCTGATCCGGCCGCCCGGCTCGGTCGAGGAGCACGAGTTCCTCGAGCGCTGCATCAAGTGCGACCAGTGCATCAACGCCTGTCCGACAAACGTGCTCCAGCCGGCGACGTTCGCCGAGGCCGGCATCGAGGGGCTGTGGACGCCGGTGATGAACTTCAACATCGGCCACTGCCAGCTCAAGTGCACGATGTGCAGCGAGGTCTGCCCGACGGGAGCGATCCGGCGGATCACCGTCGAGGAGAAGCTCGGCAAGGGCCGCTTCGCGGACAAGGGGCCGATCCGGCTCGGCACGGCGTTCTACGACCTCGGTCGCTGCCTGCCCCACGCGATGGAGATCCCCTGCGTGGTGTGCGAGGAGGTCTGCCCGACGTCGCCGAAGGCGATCCAGACCAAGGACGTCGAGGTCAAGGACGTGTTCGGCAACATCGTCCTGCTCAACAAGCCGTTCATCGTGCCCGACCTGTGCATCGGATGCGGCATCTGCCAGACCGAATGCCCGGTGACCGACTCGCGCGCCGTGTACGTCACCCCGGTCGGCGAGAGCCGCTCGCAGGAGCGCCGACTGCTGCTGCGCAACCGCGCCGCGGGCGCCTGAGCGCCCCGGCCCAGGAGAGACCAGGATGGCCAGGAAGCCCGGTTCACGTCGAGAGTTCCTCAAGCTGGCGGCCCTGTCCGGCGTGTCGGCCGGCATGCTCGCCGGCGTGGCTCGCGGGGACGAGCCGGCCGGCGGCGAGAAGGCGACACCTGCGACCAGGGTCCCGCGCAGGATCCTCGGCGCGACCGGCGAGTCGATCCCGATCCTGCTGCTCGGCTGCGCCCAGCGATTCAACCCGAAGTACGACAAGATCCTCCACCGCGCGTTCGCGGCCGGCGTCGACTATCTCGACACGGCGCTGGCCTACGAGGACGGCTGGTCGCACCGCACGATCGCGCCGTTCATCAAGCAGATCGGTGACCGCGGCAAGCTGTGGATCACCTCCAAGGGCCCCGGTCGCGGCGGCACGGTCGCCGCGTACACCAGGGAGCTCGACGAGTGCCTCGCGCAGCTCGAGACCGACTACCTCGACCTGTACTTCATGCACGCCCTCGACGACCTGCGGTTCCTCGACCCGCCGTTCCTGAAGATGGGCGAGAAGATGAAGGCGTCGGGCAAGACGCGCTACTTCGGCTTCTCGTGCCACGGCAAGAACGTCGTCGGGCTGCTCGAGAAGGCGGCGAAGTCCGGCGGCATCGACGTGATCATGTTCGCCTACAACTTCGGCGAGTACGGCAACCTCGAGCTCAACCGGGCGATCGATGCCTGCGTCAAGGCCGGGATCGGGCTGATCGCGATGAAGACGCAGAAGTCGGTCCCCGCGGACCAGGAACAGGTGGTCCGTTTCCGGTCGCGGAACTTCACGCTGCCGCAGGCGAAGCTCAAGGCGGTGTGGGCCGACGAGCGGATCACGGCGGCGGTCTCGCACATCAACAACACGCGCAAGCTGCGCGAGAACGTCGCCGCGGCGCGCTCACCGGTCGCCCTGTCGATGGACGAGTTCCAGCAGCTCCAGCGGCTGGCCACGGTGACCGCGCCGGTATCGTGTCGCGGCTGCGCCGAGATCTGCGAGTCGCGGGTCGACGCGCCGGTCGCGATCGCAGACACGCTGCGCTTCCTGATGTACCACGACGCCTACGGCGAGCCGGACAAGGCGCGGCGGCTGTACCGGGCGCTGCCCGAGCCGGCGCGCCGCGCCGACGGCGTCGACTTCTCGCGCGCCGCGGCCGCCTGCCCGCGCGGGATCGACATCGCGGCACGCATGCGCCGCGCGCAGCGAGTGCTCGCCACGACGTAGCCACGCTGTGCGCATTGGCCTGGTCGCAATGCACCATCGGCGGGGGTAGCGGCCGGGCTTGCCCGGCCGATTCTACCTTCGCGACGCCTCCATCTTTCGGCGTCGCGTGCGCGGGATCAGAGGCCGTTGATCAGCGCGACGTAGAGCGCCTTGATCACGTGCAGGCGGTTCTCGGCCTGGTCGAAGATCCGCGAGCGCTCGTGGTCCGCGACCTCGTCGGTCACCTCCTCGCCGCGGTGCGCCGGCAGGCAGTGCAGGAAGATCGCGTCGGCGGACGCGCGCCCGAACAGCGCCGCGTTGACCTGGTACGGCATGAACAGCCTGCGCCGCTGCTCGGCTTCCTTCTCCTGCCCCATCGAGGCCCACACGTCGGTGTAGACCGCGTCGGCCCCCTCGACCGCCGCCGGGTCGTCCGTGTACGCCAGCGCGGCGCCCGTCGCTGCGGCCAGCTCCCGCGCACGGTCGAACACGCGCAGGTTCGGCTCGAAGCCCCGCGGACCGATCACGGTCACCGACATCCCCGTCAGGGCGCCGACGACGAGCAGCGAATGCGCGACGTTGTTGCCGTCGCCGACGAACGCCAGCCGTCGCCCGGCCAGCTCGCCGAACGCCTCGCGCACGGTCATCGCGTCGGCCAGCGCCTGGCACGGGTGCAGCAGGTCGGTCAGCAGGTTGATCACCGGGATGCGCGCGGTGGCCGCCATCTGCTCGACCAGCGCCTGCGAGAACGTCCGCATCCCGATCACGTCGCACCAGCGCTCGAGGTTGCGCGCCACGTCGGCGACGGTCTCGCGCACGCCGATCCGCCCCATCTCGGGCGTCTGCGTCACCGCCCCGCCGCCGAGCTGGATCATGCCGGCCTCGCCGGTCACCCGCGTGCGCAGCGACGGCTTCTCGAAGTAGAGGAACGCCGTGCGCCCGGCGAGCGCCCCCTGGTACTCCCCGGGCTTGCGCTTGAGCGCGTCGGCCAGGTCGAGCAGTGCGGAGACGTCCTCCCCGCTCCAGTCCCACAGTGCGACCAGATCGCGTCCCTTGAGGTTCGGCATTGTCGGCGTCCCCCGCCCGGCGGCCGTCAGCCGCGGGCCTTGTCGATCACGGGCGCGAGCACCTCGGCCAGGTCCGGCTTGCCGCGCTCGACCAGGTCGTAGGTGACCCGCACGGCCGGCTTCGGGAACTCCACCAGCCGCCGCAGGTCGATCGGTGTCCCGATCACGTACGCGTCGACCGCGTCGGCCGCCCGGCGGATCGTCTCCGACAGGTCCGCGATCTGCTGCTCGGAGTACCCCATCGCCGGGAGCACCGCTCCGGTCGAAGGATACCTGCGATAGGTCTCCTCGATGCTGCGCACGGCGAACGGTCGCGGATCGACGATCTCGCGCGCCCCGGCCTGCTGCGCGGCGACGACTCCGGCCCCGAACGCCATGCCGCCGTGGGTCAGCGTCGGTCCGTCCTCGATCACCAGCACGCGCCTGCCGGCCAGCGCCGCCCCGTCCTCGACCGAGACCGGGGAGGTGCCCATGATGATCCGCGCCGTCGGGTTGAGCCGCTGCACGTTGCGCCGGACCTGCTCGACCGCGCCGGCATCGGCGGTGTCGATCTTGTTGATCAGCACCACGTCGGCCCGGCGCACGTTGGCCTCGCCCGGATGGTAGCGCTCCTCGTGCCCGGGCCGGTGCGGATCGGCGACGACGATCTCGAGGTCGGCGACGAAGAACGGCAGGTCGTTGTTGCCGCCGTCCCACAGCACGACGTCGGCCTCCTGCTCGGCCTCGCGCAGGATCGCCTCGTAGTCGACCCCGGCGTAGACGATCGTCCCGCTCGTGATGTGCGGCTCGTACTCCTCGCGCTCCTCGATCGTGCACTCGTGCCGGTCGAGATCGGCCAGCTCGGCAAAGCGCTGCACGCGCTGCTTGGCGAGGTCGCCGTACGGCATCGGGTGGCGCACAGCGGCCACCTTGAGTCCCGCGTCCTTGAGGATCGCGGCGACCTTGCGCGTGGTCTGGCTCTTCCCGCACCCGGTGCGGACCGCGCAGACCGAGACCACCGGCTTCGACGAGCGCAGCGCGGTCGACTTCGGGCCGAGCAGCAGGTAGTCCGCCCCCGCCGCCAGCGCGCGGCTGGCCAGGTGCATCACGTGCTCGTGGGAGACGTCCGAGTAGGCGAACACGACCTCGTCGACGTCGTGCTCGGCGATGAGCTGCTCGAGGTCGTCCTCGGCCAGGATCGGGATGCCGTCCGGGTAGCGCTCGCCGGCGAGCGCCGCAGGGTAGACGCGCCCGTCGATGTCGGGGATCTGCGTCGCGGTGAAGGCGACGACGCGCCGCGTCGGGTCGTCGCGGTAGACGACGTTGAAGTTGTGGAAGTCGCGGCCGGCCGCTCCGACGATGATCACCCTGCGCTCGCCCATCGCGGTCTCCTCCAGCGGCCCGCCCGGCGCCGGCCCGTGAACGAATCAGGCCTTGCGGGGGGCTCTTTCCGAACGATCTGCGGGTGGAAGGCGGGAGAGCTTACCAGATTGCTAGCCGGCAGGCCAAGCCGCCGGTTTTCCTTTGGCCGTGCGGGAAGGCGCCCGGGCCGGGGGATCCCGGTCGACTCCCCCGCCGTGCGGGCGTATCGTCCGCTGCGGGCGCGCCTTGCGGGCCGCGCCGCGGGTGAATCCGGCCGATGAAGCAACTGGTCCAGAACCTCAAGACCGGCGAGATCAGGCTGGTCGAAAGCCCGACGCCGGTCAGGCCGCCGGGCTCCCTGCTGGTCGCGACGCGGGCCTCGCTGATCAGCGCCGGGACCGAGCGCGCCACCGTCCAGGCGGCGCGCGCCTCGCTGCTCGGCAAGGCGCGGCAGCGCCCGGACAAGGTCCGCCAGGTGCTCGACAACCTCCGGCGCGAGGGGCTCGTCGCCACGCTGCGCAAGGTGCGCGAGAAGCTCGACGAACCGTCGCTGCTCGGCTACTCGTCGGCGGGCGTGGTGCTCGAGGCCGATCCGGACGATCCGCGCTTCGCCGCCGGCGACGCGGTCGCGTGCGGCGGCCAGGACGTCGCCAGCCACGCCGAGATCGTCGCCGTCCCGCGCACGCTGGCCGCCCCCGTCCCGCAGGGCGTGCCGTTCGAGCAGGCGGCGTTCGCGACGGTCGGCGCGATCGCGCTGCAGGGGATCCGCCGCGCCGACGTCCGGGTCGGCGAGCGGGTGCTGGTGATCGGTCTCGGGCTGATCGGGCAGATCACCTGGCAGCTTCTGCGCGGCGCGGGGTGCGTGCCGATCGGGACGGACGTGTCCGAGCCGATGGTCGAACTCGCGCGCCGGCTCGGGCTCGAGCACGCCGCGGTGCGCGGCCGCGACGACGTCGAGGCGCTGTGCCGGCGGCTCGGCGACGGGCACGGCGTCGACGCGGTGATCATCGCCGCCGCGGCGAGGAGCAGCGATCCGATCGAGCTGGCGGGCGAGGTCTGCCGCGAGCGCGGGCGGGTCGTCGTCGTCGGCGCGGTGCCGATGAACGTGCCGCGCGAGCCGTACTACCGCAAGGAACTCGACCTGGTCATCAGCCGCTCGTACGGACCGGGACGCTACGACCCGCAGCACGAGCAGCACGGTGTCGACTACCCGTACGGATTCGTGCGCTGGACCGAGGGGCGCAACATGCAGGCGGTGCTCGAGGCGATCGCCGCCGGCACGCTCGACGTCGCCTCGCTGATCACGCACCGGTTCCCGTTCGAGCGGGCGACCGAGGCGTACGCGATCGTCAGCGGCGAGCGGCCCGAGCCCCACGTCGGCATCGTGCTCGAGTACGCCGGCGAGCCGGCCCGCGTGACGCGGATCGAGCGGCGGCCCGCACCACCGGCGGGCGACCGCGCGCTCGGCATCGGCTTCATCGGCGCCGGCTCGTTCGCGCGCAGCTACCTGCTGCCGCATCTGCGCGGGCGCGAGGGCGTGCGCCTCGAGGCGGTCGCGACGGCCCGCGGATTCACCGCCAGCGAGATCGCCCGGCGCTTCGAGTTCCGCGTCGCGGCGTCCGATCCGCGCGAGGTGCTCGAGGACCCGGCGATCGACGCGGTGTTCATCGCGACGCGCCACGATGCCCACGCCCGGCTGGTGCTCGCCGCGCTCGCCGCGGGCAAGCACGTGTTCGTCGAGAAGCCCCTCTGCCTGACCGACGAGGAACTCGCCGAGCTGCGCGGCGCGATCGCGGCGGGCGACCGCATCGTCCAGGTCGGGTTCAACCGCAGGTTCTCGCCGCTGGCCAGGACGCTGCGCGAGGTCGTCGCGGCGAGCGGCGAGCCGGTGCAGGTCACCTGCCGCGTCAGCGCGGGCCCGCTGCCCGAGGATCACTGGCTCAACGATCCGCGCGTCGGCGGCGGGCGGATCCTCGGCGAGGGCTGCCACTTCGTCGACCTGATGCAGTTCTTCGCCGGCGCGCTGCCGCGGACGGTGTCCGCCACGCGCTTCGGCGTCGATGCCACCGGCGCGACGTCGGCGCTGATCGAATTCGGCGGCGGCGCGACCGGCGTGCTGGTCTATCAGGCCAACGCGCCGCGCACGGTCCGCAAGGAACGGATCGAGGTGTTCGCCGGCGGCCGGGGCGGCGTGATCGACGACTGGCGCCGCGCCGAGATCCACGACGGCGGTCGCGTGCGCGCCGCGAAGGCCCGCGGCCAGGCCAAGGGCTACCGCGAGGAAATCGACGCGTTCCTCGACGCGATCCGCAGCGGCCGGCCGGCGATCGACCCGGACGCGCTGCTGGCGGTCACCGCGGCGACGCTGGCGATCCCGAAGGCCGCGGCGGCGCGGCAGACGATCGTGCTGGGCGAAGGGGGGCAGTCGACGTAGGGGCTCGCGCTCGCCGGACGCATCACCCCGGCAGGCCCGTGTTCGCGGTATGTTCTTGCCGTGACCGACATGACCGGAAGGATCCTGATCGTCGATGACGACTCCTCCCTGGTCGATTCGCTGACCGGGCTGCTCGAGCACGCGGGCTACGCCGTGCGTGCCACCGACACGGGAGCCGGCGCGTTGAGCGCGGTAGGCTCCGCGCCGACCGATCTGGTACTGCTCGATCTGAGGCTCGGGAGCGAGAGCGGGCTGGAGCTGCTTCCGCGGCTCAAGGCCCTGCGTCCCGAGATGTCGGTGATCGTGGTCACCGCCCTGGGGACGATCGAGAATGCCGTCGAGGCGATGCGCCTCGGCGCCGACGATTTCATCGTCAAGCCGGTCGAGCCGAAGCGGCTGCTGGCCGTGTTGGCGAAGGGGCTCGAGGCGCGGGAGCTGCGCCGGCGGAGCGAGGGGCTCGAGAGGCTCGCGACCGGTTCACTGGAAGAGGTTCACGGGCAGTCTCCGGCGATGCTCGAGGCGCTGCGCCTGGCCGACACGGTCGCCCCCCGGGAGACCACCGTCCTGCTGGTCGGGGAGACGGGAACGGGCAAGGGACTGCTCGCCCGCCGGATCCATGCCGCCTCGAAGCGCGCCGGGCGCCCCTTCGTCGAACTCAACTGCGCCGGGCTGCAACGGGAACTGACCGAGACGGAGCTGTTCGGCCACGACAAGGGGGCGTTCACCGGGGCAACCCGGCGCAAGCTCGGCCTGTTCGAGGCGGCCGACGGCGGCACCCTGCTGCTGGACGAGGTCGGCGAGATGGACGCCGCGGTCCAGGCCAAGCTGCTGCACGTGCTCGAGCAGAAGCGATTCCGCCGGGTCGGTGGTCTGACGGAGATCGAGGTCGACGTCAGGGTGCTCGCGGCGACTCACCGGGACCTCGAGGCCGACGTCGCCGCGGGGCGCTTCCGGGAAGATCTGCTCTACCGCCTCAACGTGTTCACGATCGTCCTGCCACCGCTGCGGGAACGGACCGAGGACATCCTCCCGCTGGCCCGCCTGTTCCTCGCCCGGTACCGGGGCGACGGCCGGGCCGAGATCTCGGAAGCCGCGGCCCGGCGCCTGACCGCCTACGACTGGCCCGGCAACGTGAGAGAGCTGCGCAACGTGATGGAGCGCGCCGCGATCCTCGCGCCCCCGGGCACCGCCATCGACGTCGGCCACCTGCCCGAACTGGCGCCGCACGCGCAGCCTTGCGACTCGACGACAGACGCCGGTGACGAGACCCTGGCCGGCGCCGAACGCCACGCCCTCGAGCAGGCGCTCCGCTCGACCGGGGGCAACATCCTGGAGACGGCGCGCAGACTCGGCATCGCCCGCGGCACCCTCTACCGCAAGATCAGGAAGTACGGCATCCCCCTCGGAGAGTAGCGAGTGTCCCGTTTCGGATCAGTCGACTGATTCAAGACGGCACACGCGCCTTCTATCGATCCGTCGCCGTCAGGATCCAGGCATCGACGAGCCAGCGGTTTGCACGGCAGACCGCGGTCCGCTCGGCGGTGGCACGCGCATTGCGTTCTGCTGCCTCCAGGAAGGAGCGGGCCATGTGGAAGCAGTGCCAAGGGAGAACCGCCGCGGTTCCGGCCGGACTCCTCGCCGTGCTCTCGATGCTCGTCGGAGCGGCCGGTGTGGCGGCGATCGCCGCCGAACCCGATCTGCCGGCCGGGGTGAGCCGGGACTGGTGGACGGCGGTGCAGCAGCGGATCGCGGACGAGGAGTACCACGTCACCTGGCAGGACGGGATCGGGCTTCCGGATCTCGACGCCGCCTGGCAGGCCCCCAACCG
>RFIB01000353.1 GCA_003695625.1 Acidobacteriota bacterium
AGGCGCCGGCACAGCACCTGCGCCCCGTCCGGGCCGCAGGCGACGAGCAGGCCGCCCGAGGTCTGCGGATCGAGCGCGAGGTCGACCAGGATCGGGTCGACGCCGTCGTCGATCTCGAGCTCGTCCTCGACGCTGCGGCGGTTCTTCGCCGTGCCCGCGGGCACCAGCCCGCTGGCGGCCGCCTCGCGCGCCCCCGGCAGCAGCGGCAGCCGCGCGAGGTCCAGCTCGGCCGTCACCCCCGCGCCGCGGGCCATCTCGGCCGCGTGCCCGACCAGCCCGAACCCCGTGACGTCGGTGACCGCCGACGGTCCGACCTCGCGGGCCGCCTCGGCCGCGGCGCGGTTGAGCTGCGCCATCGAGCGGACCGCCCGCGTCAGGTGGTCCGGCTCGACGAGATCGGCGCGGGCCGCGGTGGTGATCACGCCGGTGCCCAGCGGCTTGGTCAGCACCAGCACGTCGCCGGCACGCCCCGTGTCGTTGCGCCACACGCGCTCGGGGTGGACCCGGCCGGTGACCGCCATGCCGTAGAGCAGCTCCGATCCCTCGACGGTGTGGCCTCCGGCGAGCACGGCGCCCGCCTCGGCCAGCGCGTCGAGCCCGCCGCGCAGGATCTCCTTGAGCACGGCGCGGTCCCAGCGCTCGAGCGGAAAGCTGACCAGGTTCATCCCGGCCAGCGGCGCGCCCCCCATTGCGTAGACGTCGGAAAGGGCGTTGGCTGCCGCGATCCGGCCGAAGCTGAACGGATCGTCGACGATCGGCGGGAAGAAGTCGACGGTGTGGATCAGTGCGAGGTCCGCTGCGACGCGCAGCACGCCGGCGTCGTCCGCGGTCTCGATGCCGACGATCAGGTCCGGGCTGTCGAGCCGCGGAAGGCCGCACAGGATCGTCGAGAGCGTCTGCTTGGCCAGCTTCGCGCCGCAGCCGCCGAAGACCGACGCGCGCGCCAGCCGCGCCGAGGTGTCCTCGCCGGCGGTCGCCAGCGAGCCGAGCGTCCACGCGCCTCCGCGCTGGACGTAGACCGCCTGCGGGTGCAGTTCGTCGCGTGCGAGCAGCTCGGCGAGCCGCGCTCCCTGGTCCGCCCGTGCCTCGAGCACCATGCCGCACTCGCTGCTGACCGAGCGCGGGGCCGGGCGCACGTCGACGTCGAGCCCCTCCGCGCGCGCGATCCGTTCCGCGCGCATCACGCGCTGGACGCTGCCGAACACGACGAGCACGTCACGTGAGGAGCCTGACGGGCCTCCGGTGCTCATCACGACAGTTCCTCCCGCAGGGCGTCGACGAGGCGATCGATCGCGGCCTCCTCCGTGAACGGTCCGGGACTCGCCCGCAGCGTGCCGTCCGGGAACGTTCCCAGGCGGCGGTGCGCCGCGGGCGCGCAGTGCAGGCCGGCGCGCAGCATCAGGCCGTGGCGCCGGTCGAGCGCGCGGGCCAGCTCGCCGAGGTCGCGTCCGGGCACCCGGAAGGAGACCGTCGGCGTGCGCGGCGCGTCGGGGTCGACGCCGACGAGCTCCACCCCGGGCAGGCCGGCAAGCCCGTCGAGCAGCCGCGCACCGAGCCGGCCGAGGCGGTCGCCGAGCGTGTCCGCGCCCTCGCGCTCGAGGAACGCGAGCGCCGCGCCGAGCCCGGCGATCGCCGGGAGATTCGGCGTCCCCGGCTCGAGCCGGTCCGGCAGGTGGTCGGGCATCTGCTCGCTGTCTGACCGCGAGCCCGTGCCGCCGAGGACCGGCGGGTCGATGTCGAACCCCGGCGCGAGCAGCAGCAGGCCGAGGCCGGGCGGCGCGAGCAGCCCCTTGTGTGCAGAGCACGCGAAGGCCGCGACGCCGCTCGAGGCAAGGTCGAACGGGATCGCGCCCGCCGTCTGCGCGCCGTCGACGAGCAGCGGAACCGGCGCGATCGCCTGCGCGATCCGCTCGACCGGGAGCACGGCGCCGGTCACGTTGCTCGCGTGCGTGGCGACGGCGAGGCGCGCGCCCGAGGACCGCACCGCGTCCGCGAACTCGTCCGCCCCGGGAACGCCCGTGCCGTCGGCTCCCTCGACGACGACGATCTCGACGCCGCGGGTCTGCTGCAGCCGGCGCAGCGGCCGCATCACCGCGTTGTGCTCGAGGGCCGAGACCGCGACCGTGCCGCCGTCGCCGAGCCGCGAGGCGAGCACGGCGTTGATCCAGTACGTGGCCCCCGGTCCGAACAGCGTCCGCTCCGGGTCGCCCCCGAGCCGCCGGGCGGCCGCCGTGCGTACCTGCTCGCGGATCCGCGCCGCCTCGATCGCGGCGCGATGGGCGCCCCGCCCCGGGTTGCCGCAGTTCGACGCGAGACACGACGCGACCGCCTCGGCGACTCCCGGCGCCTTCGGGCACGCGGTCGCGGCGTTGTCGAGATAACCCGAGAGGTTCACGGGCGGACGATGGTGCCCGCTCCGACGAGCCGGCCGGCGATCTCGAGCATGTCGGTCACGCGTCCCGCGGCGAGGCGGTCCGCGAGGCCGAAGTAGTTCAGGCACGTTCCGCAGGCGAGGATCTCGACGCCCCGCGCCTCGAGCGCGCGCAGGTCGTCGAGCGCGGGGGAGCCCTCGCAGCACAGCTTCACGCCGGCGTTGTAGAACAGCGCCACGTCCGGGCGGCGCGGCACGTCGCGCAGGCTCTTGAGAAACCCGCGCATCAGCAGCGC
>RFIB01000354.1 GCA_003695625.1 Acidobacteriota bacterium
CGACCTGATCGGCGGAGCGGACTTCGTCCAGGAGGTCCGCGGCCTGACGAACTTCGACCAGGTGACGTGGCAGGTGACCGGCAAGGACAAGCTCCAGCTGCGGTACAACGCCGATCCGTTCCGGGTCGAGCCCGCCGGCGTCAGCTCGCTGGTGCCGCCCGAGTCGGGCGTCACGCGGCAGGGCGGCGGACCGGTCGTCACGCTCCAGTGGACCAACGTGTTTTCCGGCACGTTCACGTTCGAGTCCCTGCTCGCCTACCAGAACATCAAGAACGAGTTCTCGCCGTTCGAGGAGAATGTCCGCAACAACTGCATTCCCTCGGGCGACCCCGAGCTGACCCCGCTGCTCGAGAGCTACTGCGTCGACCAGACGCTGTTCGGCTCGGCGTCGGGGACGTTCCCCCGCACGAACCGCGACACGCGACGGCGCTGGAGCTACTCGGTGCGCGGCGACAAGTTCATCGCGGACTGGCTCGGCGGGAGCCACCGGGTGACCTTCGGCCTCGGCCTCGAGCGGGCCAAGTTCGTCCGCGACGTCACCTACGACTCGCAGATCCTGCGCCAGGAGCTGCCGGCGACGGGCAGCGTGACCAATCCGCTGTTCCCCCGGGACCTGGTGCTCGAGACCAAGTTCTTTCCCGACGTGCAGAGCAGCGAGTCGCGCGGGAACTTCTACGCGGCGTACATCACCGACAGCTTCGACGTGCGGCCGAACCTCAACGTCACGGTCGGCCTGCGGCTGAGTCGCGAGGAACTCGGCTCCGACGGCTTTGCCCCGATCGACGTCGCGGGGGAGCGCGCCCGGTACGACCAGGCGGTCTCGGAATGCATCGCCGCCGGCGGCGTGCCGCGGATCTGCGCCTCGCGCAACCTGTACCTGTTCACGGCCCACCCGCTCGACAACCCGGCGCTGTATCCGACCGGGTGCGCCCTGGCTCCCAATCCGCGGATCTGCGAGGACCTGCGCACGGCCCAGCAGGGCGGTCCGCTCCACTTCCGCGACCCCGAGCGCTACACGATCGACAACTACGACGTCGAACCGCGCTTCTCGGTGGCGTGGGATCCGTGGAACGACAACAAGACCAAGGTGTCGGCGTCCTGGGGCCGCTACGTCGGCAACACGTTCCTCGCCCCCCTCGTCTCGGAGCTGGGTCCCGACCTGCTGCGCGTTCCGTTCACGATCAACAATCTCGGCTTCAAGCAGGAGAACGTGCCGATCCAGTCCGCGTTCGCGATCTCGGAGATCGACCGCGACCTCAAGCGCCAGTACAGCGACGAGTGGCAGATCCGCCTCGAGCGCGAGATCGGCCCCGAGATGTCGGTGATCACCCGCTACGTCAACAAGAAGTACCGCCGGCAGTTCCAGGACATCGACATCAACCGGCGGCCGGTCTACTTCGATGACCTGAAGAACAACAAGCCGCTGCTGTTCCAGTCGTTCCCGCGCTGCGAGCGGATCGGCGAATTCGCCGACTGCACCGGCGACTTCGTGCTGGTGACGACCCCGATCCCGGGCATCCCGGGCAGTCCCGGCTCGCTGGTTCCGGTGCCCGACGGCTTCCCCGACCTCGAGCTGGTATCGCCGGCGCTCAACTCGGTCTACCTGATCGGCAACTTCAACGAGAGCGACTACGAGGCGTACATCGTCGAGCTGGTGCGGCGCTTCTACCAGAACTGGGAGATGCGGGCGTCGTACACGTGGTCGACGACGCTGGGCCAGGCCGAGGACTTCAACAGCGCGCTGGGCGACGACGTGACCAATGCCGACGACGAGGCCGGCCCGCTGGCGACCGACCAGCGCCACGTGTTCACGCTGTTCGGGCGCGTGTTCGTGCCGTACTGGGGCGGGTACCGCGTCGGCGCGGTGCTGACCTACCAGAGCGGACTGCCGTACTCGATCATCGAGCAGCGCAACGTGCCCGACTTCCCGACCCAGCTCACCGGGCTCAACGTGCCGCTGAGCAGCACGAGCGGCCTGACCCGGGCGTTCTCGGTCCAGCGGTTCCTGTACCCGACCGGTGCGCGGAACGACCACCGCAACAGCCCGTTCTGGAACCTGAACCTGAACATCCAGAAGGAGTTCGAGATCAAGGACGTCAAGGCGTCGATCCAGCTCAACATCTTCAACGCGCTCAACGACGACACGCAGCGCGTGTTCCAGGTGCGCCGTGTCTCGCTGGGGACCGACCCGGTCACCGGCGAGCAGCGGTTCCTCGAGCGGCCGGTGGCGATCCGCCGCTTCGGCCGGCAGTTCGAGCTGCTGCTCAAGGCCAACTTCTGACGCGCCGCGCGCCGCGGACGCCACGTCGAGGGCCGGCCGGCAGGCCGGCCCTCGTGCGTCCCGGGCCGGGGAGACGCGTGCCGCCGGGCGGCTGGCCGGACCCGGAACGGCGGAGCACGCTCGGGCGATGGACCGGACGGAACGCCGCCACGCGCGGGCGCGCGCCGGGCGCGAGGCCGAGGACCTGGCCTGCCGCTGGCTGGCCGCGCAGGGCTGGGAGATCCTCGCACGCAACGCGCGCATCGGCCGCGACGAGCTGGACATCGTCGCCCGCGACGGGGCGACGGTCGTCTTCGTCGAGGTCCGGTCGCGGCGCGCGGACTCCGCGCTCGTCCCGGAGGCGACGCTCGACCGCGGCAAGCGCGAACGCCTGATCCGCGCCGCGGCGGGATATATCGCGCGTCACGGTCTGGGCGACCGGCCGTGCCGGTTCGATCTCGTCGCCGTCACGCGATCGCGCGATGGCTGGGCGACGCTCCGCCATCACCGCGGCGTGTTCGTCGACGACGCCATCTGACGCGCGACCAGCCGCAGGTGCAGCGCCCGGCGGTCGAGCGCGACCTCGAGGCCGGTCTGCCTGAACAGGCGGGCCAGCAGCTCGCCGGGGAGGATCAGGCTCTCCATCCGCAGCAGACGTTCTCCGGCGACGACGAACCGGCCGACGAGCGAGCGCGGGTCGGGTTCGAGCAGCACGGCGCGTCCTCCCGGCGCGAGGACGCGCGCGATCTCGGCGATCACCCGCGGGATGTCGGGCATGTGGTGCAACGCGTCGACGACGACGACCAGCGCGGCCGAGGCATCGGCGAGGGGCAGCGCCTGCC
>RFIB01000355.1 GCA_003695625.1 Acidobacteriota bacterium
CCGGTGACGAGCTCCGCCGCGGGCTGCCCCGCCGGCGCCGTCCGCCCCGCCCGCTTGACGGGCCCCGCCCCCGGCATCGCGTCCCCTACCCCTCGAGCAGGTCCCGCATGTGGCGCAGGATCTCGTCGACGTCGACCGGCTTGGTCAGGAACAGGTCGGCCCCGGAGATCAGCGAGCGCTCGTTGTGCCCGGAGCCGTCGTACCCGGTCAGGATCACGATCCGCAGCGGCTCGTGCCCGGCAAGCCGCCGCATCCGCGCGCAGATGTCCAGCCCGCCCATGCCCGGCATGACGACGTCGAGCAGGACCAGGTCGGGCCGGAACGAGGCGAGCAGGTAGCCGGCCTCGAACGCGTCGCGCGCGACCTCGACCTCCCAGGAGGTCAGCGCCGCGAGCGCCCGCGCAAGTCCTACGCGGACGTTCTCGTCATCGTCGACGACGAGGACTCGCGGAACTCCCCCCCGGATCGACTCGAGCACCGTGCGATCTCCGCTCCCGGGCCAGGCGGGCTTGTGCGGAGTTTACGTCGCCGGGTGTGACCGGGCAGATCATTCGGGCGAACCGGCCGTCAATCCGCCGTCGACGGTGATCTCGGTGCCGGTGACGAACCGTGCCCCACGCGACAGCGCGAACGCGATCACGTCGGCGACGTCTGCCGGCTCGGCGACGCGGCCGAGCGGATGACGCGCGGCGAGCCGGGCGAGCCGGTCCGCGGACGCGCTCTCGCCCCCCCGCTCGCCCTCGAGCATCGGCGTGCGCACCGGCCCCGGGCTGACGGCGACGACGCGGATGCCGTCCGCGGCCAGTTCGACCGCGGCCGCGCGCGTCCATCCGAGCAGACCCGCCTTCGACGCGCAGTAGGCGCTCGCGCCGGGAAGACCGACGTGGGCCAGCGTGCTCGCCACGTTGACGATCACCGGCTCCCGTCCGCGCCGGAGCAGGCCGAGGCAGCGCCGCGCGACGAGGTGTGCGCCGAGCAGGTTGCACTCGAGCACCTCGCGCACCGATTGTGCACCGGCCTGCCCGATCCCGGCGAAGCCGGCGATGCCGGCGTTGTTGACCACCGCGTCGAGCGCGTCCCACGCGGCCTCGAGCCGGGCGACCGCGCGGTCGACCGCGTCCTCGTCGCGCACGTCGGCCTCGAGGACATGCGTCTCGGTCGCGCAGCGGGCCGCGACCTGCCCGACGGGCCCGCGGCGCCGGCCGAGCAGGGCGAGCGCCCAGCCGTCCGCAGCCAGCCGCGCGGCGAGCGCGGCGCCGATCCCGCCGCCGGCGCCGGTGATCAGCGCGCGTCGCGGCCGGTGGTCCGAACGGTCCTCGGGGGGCATCGCGTCTCCTGCGGAGCGCGCCGGGAGCGCTTCCGGGCGTCGCGGTCCGCCTGCCGGAGACTGGAGCGGGAAACGGGACTCGAACCCGCGACCCCGACCTTGGCAAGGTCGTGCTCTACCAGCTGAGCTATTCCCGCCCTGGGTCCGCGATCGGAAGCGGGCGGGATGATAGCCGCCGCCGCGGAGGGCCGCAAGACCGCGTCAGCCGCCGGCGGCCGGCGCCGCCTCCGGCTCGGCGAGGGCGTCGCGCGCGGCGCGCCACAGCGCGAGCAGCACGGCGAGGAACACCGGCCCGAGCACGATGCCGAGCACGCCGTAGGCGGCCAGGCCTCCGAGCAGCCCGAAGAAGACGAGGATGAACGGCACCCGCGCCGGCCCGGAGATGAACAGCGGGCGCAGGAGGTTGTCGACGACACCGACGATCGCCAGGGTCCACGCGGCGACGAACAGCGCGGCGACCCAGTGCCCCGAGAGCAGCAGCGCGGCGCAGACCGGGACCCAGACGATCGTGATCCCGAACGGGATCACCGCGGCGAGCCCGGTCGCGATCCCGAGCAGCACCGGCGCCTGCAGGCCGGCGAGCCAGTAGCCGACCATCGCCAGCAGGCCCTGCGCCGCGGCGGTCATCAGCCAGCCGTAGACCACGGCGCGGACCATCGTGCGCACCGCGTTGAGCAGCGACATGCCGCGGCCGCCGGCGATCCGGTCGAGCAGCAGGCGCAGCTCGAGGGCGATCTTCTCGCCGTCGCGGTAGACGAAGAACAGCGTGAACAGCGTGAGCAGCAGCGAGGAGACGTTCTTGACCAGCCGGCGGCCGACCTGCGCCGCCGGGCCGCCGAGGCTCGGATCGGCCAGCCGGCGGATCCACACCCGGCGGATCTCCGGGTCGGACAGGGTCGCGTGGATCTGCCCCGCGATGTCGCGCGCGAACGGCAGCTCGTTCAGCGGCTCCGGGATCACCACCTGGTCGGCGCTGATCCAGGCGCGCAGCCCCTCCACGATCGGCTCCGCCTCGTGGGCGAGCACGACCAGCATCCCGCCGACCGGCAGCACGACGAGCAGCGCGATCAGCGCGGTCATCAGCAGCGCGCTGCCCGACGGCCCGCCCGGAACCCGCTCGGCGAGCCAGCGGTAGGCGGGCCACGTCGCCGACCCGAGCACCGCGGCCCAGATGATCGGCCGGGCGAACGGCTCGAGCACCGTGGCCGCGCCCCAGACGACGACGGCCAGCGCCGCCAGCCCGAGCACGATCCGCAGCACCTCAGCGCGCATGCACCGCTCCCGGCGCGATTATCGCCCACTCGCGGCGTGCGCGAGCAGGTGCTGCTCGAGCGCCGGAAGGAACTGCTCGGGCGCGTCGAGTTCGCTGATCCGCCGCCGCAGCGCGCGCCCCTCGGGCAGTCCGTGGGTGTAGCGGCCCAGAAAGCTGCGCAGCTTGTGCAGCGCGAGCCGCGGCGGCTCGTCGCGCAGGATCCAGCGGAAGTGGGTGCGGATCAGCTCGAGCCGCTCGGCCGGCGTCGGCTCGGCGACGTGGCGTCCGGCCAGCGCGGCCGCGGTGCGCCGGAAGACGAACGGGTCGGTCAGCACGGCGCGGCCGATCATCACGCCGTCGACGCCGGTCTCGGCGAACATCCGCAGCGCGTCGTCCGGCGTGCGGACGTCGCCGTTGCCGATCACGGGGATGCGCAGCGCCTGCTTGAGCCGGGCGAGGTGCTCCCAGGCGGCCCGGCCGCGGTACATCTGCTTCGCGGTGCGCGCGTGCATCGTCACCGCGTCGACGCCGAGATCCTCGCAGATCCGCCCCAGCTCGAGGTAGTTCAGCGGCTCGCCGGTCCGGCCGGTGCCGAGCCGGAACTTGACTGTCAGCGGAATGGTCAGCTCGCGGCGGCACAGCGCGATCATCCTCGCCGCGCGGGGCAGGTCGCCCATCAGCGCCGCGCCGGCGCAGTTCTTCAGGATCTTGTTCGCCGGGCAGCCCATGTTGATGTCGCACACGTCGGGCCGCAGCCGCTCGACGATCGCGGCCGAGCGGCGCATCTCCTCGGGATCGCGGCCGTAGATCTGGATCGCCAGCGGGCGCTCCTCGTCGGTGAAGTGCAGCTTGCGCAGGACCGGCTCGATGCCGCGGACCATCGCCGCCGCGGGCAGGAACTCCATCGAGACGAGGCCGACGCCGCCGATGCGCCGCACGATCAGCCGGAAGTGGTGGTCGGTCACGCCGGCCATCGGCGCGAGCAGCAGCGGCGGATCGATCGTCACGCCGCCGATCCGCAGCGGGGGCGGGACGCCCGGCGGCGCGTTCACCGGGCCGCGCCCCCCTGCGCGCCGGGCGCCCCGATCAGTCCGGCGAGCGCCAGCGCATCGATCACCAGCGCGTGGCGGATCGCGCCGTCGCGGACCAGCCGCGGGATCGCGGCAACCGGCTCGAGGACCAGCTCGAAGCGCTCGCCCGGGTCGGGCCGCGCCGGTCCGACACGCCGCGCACCGCGGGCGAGGAACATCGTGCAGGTGTTGGACTGGAACGCCGGATTCGGCCAGACCGCGCCGAGCGGCTCGAGGCGTTCGGCCGCATGGCCCGACTCCTCGAGCAGCTCGCGGCGCGCGGCCTGCTCCGGCGTCTCGCCGGCGTCGACCATGCCGCCGGGGATCTCGAGCGTGACCGCGCGGACGCCGTGCCGGTATTGCCGGACGAGCACGATCCGCTCGTCGTCGGTCACGGCGACGACGTTGACCCAGTCCGGCCCGTCGAGCACGACGTACTCGCGCTCGGGGCCGCCGTCGAGACGGTAGCGGTCGAGCCGGACGCGGAAGATGCGGTGGTCGGCGACGGTCCGCTCGCCGAGCAGGGTCCACGAATCCTCGGGCATCGACGGGCTCCTTGGGGGCGACCGATCAACCGTACAGGCCGGGATGCACGAGGTCGAGGACCAGCCGGAACAGCGGGCCGGCGACGAAGCCGAACACCTGCCAGGCGACGAGCAGCCCGATCAGCCCGGCCATCGGCGCCGAGCGGACGGTCTCCATCGCGCGCGCGGCGGTCGTCCCGCCGAACGACTCGAGCACCGACGCGCCGTCGAGCGGCGGCAGCGGGATCAGGTTGAACACGCCGAGCAGCACGTTGAGACAGGCGAGGATGCTCAGGAACTGCATGCCCGCCAGCGCGAGCGGATCGCCCGACGTCGGCCGCACGATCAGGTCGAACGTCGCCTGCTCGGGCGGCAGCCCCCAGCCCGCGGCGACCACCAGCCGGATGGCGACGATCGCCAGCCCCGCCAGCACGAAGTTCGCCAGCGGCCCCGCCGCGGCCATCAGCCCGGCGCGCCGCGGGTGGCGCGCCGCCCAGTGCGGGTCGTACGGCGCCGAGGCCCAGCCGATCATGTAGCCCGACAGCGCGTAGACCAGCAGCGGCACCACGACCATCCCGAACGGCTCGCGCCGGATGTGGGGCAGCGGGTTGAGCGTCACCTGTCCGGCGCGGAACGCGGTCTCGTCCCCGCCGCGCAGCGCGCTCCACGCATGGGCCGCCTCGTGGCACGTCGTCGAGAACAGGAACGCGACGAACCACAGCACCAGCCCGACCGGATCGAAGGAGCTGTCCATGCGCGGGATTCTACGGGAGGACGCCCCGGGGCGGGTGTCGTCCGCCCGCAGGGAGTCGCCTCGTCCCTACGAGTCCGGCGGCCCGATCGCGACGATGGTCTTCTCGTTGCCCTCCACGCGCACGGTGACGGAGACCCCGCGAAGCGTCTTCTTCTTCTTCAGGCGGTTGCGCAGTTCGTCGGGCAGCTCGGAGAGCAGGCTCGAGGTCCGGCTCCCTCTCGCGATCCCCAGCCTCGTACCGTCCGTCGAGACCGCCTCGAGTTCTTGCTGGCCGGGCCGGTAGTTGAGCACCGTGCCGCGATGAATCTCCTCCGTCGGCCGGACTTGCGCGACCGGACGCGCGGGCGCCGCGCCGCCGGCAAGCTCGGGTGGGGCGAGTTCGGCCGGCGCATACGGTTCGGGGAAGATCTCGTCGATCCGCGGCGGGCCGGAGACACGGGCGTCGCGCCCCGGATACCCGATCGGCCGGTCGAAGTCGGGGCGCCACAGGGCGACCCTGCGGAAGTCCTCGAGTTCCGGGGCCTGCTCGAGATCCTTTCTCAGTTCGGCGGCTCGCGGCGGCAGTCCGTCACGCTCGCCCGTGCCGGCCCGCAGCTTCCCGGCGGCCGGCCACACGTGCCGTCGCGTCACGACGAGCTGCACGCTTCCCATCCCGTACGGCTTGCCGTGGCCGAGCCGGTGGAGCAGCCCGGGCTGCAGCTCGATCGAGTAGTCGAGCAGCGCGAGCTGGCGATCATCGAGGTCGCTGAACGCGATCGTGAACGCGAACCGGGAACCGCGGGCCACCGCGTGGACCTGGTGCTCGCCCTGCCGGTCCGTGCCGTGGTCGATCCCCGGCAGTCTCTCCAGTCGGGGGTGGTGAAGGTAGAGCTTCTGCCACGGACCGGGCTGTTTCGGGTAGAGTCCCGCCCCCCATTTCGGCGAACCGAAGTAGAGCCAGCGCCGTCCGCTGTCGGGATCCCGGGCCACGCTGGCCTCGTCGACCGGGCGGGCGTCCCGGATCGACACCCTGCCGCGGTACGCACCGCCGGCCGCCTTGAGACTCCCGAACGTCCGGCACGCGGGGCACGCCCCCCCCGCACCCGAGCAGGCGTGCCAGCCTTTCGGCGGATCCGGGTTCCTCGAGCCCACGGCGTAGCATCCCGGCGCCACGAGCTCGAAGACGGAGCGGATCATCCCCTTCAGGCTCGTGCCGGGGATCACGATCGGTGGATCGGTGAACAGCTTGGGGCGCCGCGCTCCCGGCACCTCGGTCTCACCGGCGATCTCCAGCGGCGTGAAGCAGACCAGCTCGACCTCGTACGATCCGGACCAGCCGTCGTCCGTCAGGCGATCCCAGCCCGTCACCATCTCCCGTGGCGGCGCGTCACCGCGCCGGCGGACGAACACGAACGGCGGAACGGGCTGCGCCGGCAGCGTGCTCATCGTCTCTTCTCCGGCGGTCGGTCGACCGCGAGATCGACCAGACGCTCCCACGCGACCGTCCCGTCGTCGCGGCGCGCCCTGCGCACGACGAGGCACAGCACGCCGGCGCCGGGGTCGAGCCGCCCGCCGAGATCGATCCTCTCGACGCCGCGCAGAACGAGACGGCGCTCGCGTTCCCAGGTGATCGGGTCGCCGAGATCCAGGGGAGCCAGCCACCCCGGCCCCTCGCCCTCGCCGGCCCAGGTCACGCGGACCGCGTCGGGCCCGACGTGCACCCAGCGCAGCTCCCAGTCGGGGCAGAACAGCCGGCCGCGGGCACTGTCCGCCACGTCGCCGCGAAGCTCGTCGACCGCGGCGAGCGAGACACCCCCGGGGTCCTCGAGCAGCAGCCATGCTCCCGCCGGCGCGGGCAGCCCGCCCAGGCGTGTCGTCCACTCCCCGCGCGGGACGCTGGCAGCACGCAGGTTCATCGTCACTCCGCCCGCCTGGGGTTCGGCCACGAGTCCCACGTCGCGAACGCGCGCAGCTCGTCGGTCGCGTGGTCGAAGATCTTCTCGAGCAGGTCCGGATCCGCCGTGGCTACGAGGAACAGGCCGCGGCGCTCGAGCGGCGGCAGCTCCGGTCCCGGAGCGTCGTCACGCCCGAACAGGGCGTATGCCCTGCGCTCGTCGTCCGTGGCGAGCCGCTCGATGCCGGCCACGCGCCGGCCGGGCGGCTCGTCGACGTACTCGAACTCCGCGCCCTGGCGCCAGGACGCGCGCACGTGTCCGAACCCGCGGGACGCTCCCATGCCGATCGTCAGCCGTTCGGCGGCAAGGTCGCGCAGGCCGACAGCGAGGAGTCCGAGCTGCCACGTCTCGAAGTTCTCGATCTCGATCGTGCCGCGGAACCGCCCCGACACCGCGACCTCGGCCTGGAACAGGGCGCCGCCGGCGGAGCCGCCGGTACGCCGGTCGATCGCCACCGAGTGACGGACCTCGATCCGCGGGGCGTCGCCGTCGACCGGGTAGGCGTCCGAGATCGCGACGCGTCCGGTGAATCCCAGCTCGCCGAACAGCCGGCACGCACCGCAGGCGTCGCGATACACCTGGTCACGAGGAGTCTTCGTATTGACTCGCGAACCGCAGCTCGCCGGGCCATCGCCCGGACCGCTCCGCCTGCCGCCGCCGCCGAGGTACGGGTAGCAGGCTCCTGCCCCGGGCTTCAGCGTGCGCAGGACCCGTTCGCCGTGGGCACGAAGCACGCCCTTGAGCGACGTGCCCGGCAGGTAGATCTCGCCTTCGTCGGATCCCGCGCGGCGGGTGCGGACGAACTCCATCAGCATGCCGGTCTCGTTGCCGGACTTGATCAGCGTCGGACCGAGCAGCTCGATCTCGTACGGCATCCGGACCCGGCACAGCAGTCGCTTGCGCATCGTGCTACTCCGCGCCCTTCCCGGGCTGATGTCGGGTCACCAGGTCCGCAAGGGCTCCCTCGTCGAGCCGCTCGCCCGCGCCCCCCGTCACCATGGCGAGCACCCCCTCGCGTGACGTCAGGTCGAACCTCGCGGCGCGCAGCCCCTCGAGCCGGCAGCGCCCGAGCCCGCGCGAGGTCATGCCCCCGAGCTGGAAGCCGCGGGTCCAGTCGAGCAGCACGGCGCAGACGAGGGACTTCTCGGCGGGTTCGAGATTCTCCGCGACGATCCGCAGCGGGAACCTCGCTCCTGCCGGCACGACCTCGAAGTCGTACTTGATCCCGGACCGCGCCGTCCGCGAATCGCGATCCAGCCCGACGCCGTCGCGCACCTCGACCCGCCCCGAGAAGCTGCCCTCGGCCGGAACGGTGTCCTCGAACGCCAGCTTGCCGGCCGCGAGCGAGCTGCCGAACAGCCGACAGGTATCGCAGAGGTTCTCCGCGAGCTGCACCTCGACCTGATCCCCGTTCCCCTGTTCGACTCGTTCGCGGATCTTCTTTGCCAGGTCCGGGTCCCCGCCGGCGCAGCCGTGTCCCGGCTCGAGGTGGCATGTCCTGAGGCCGAGAGCGTGGGCGATCCGTTCGGCAGCGGTGCGGAACACACCCTTGAGCGACGACCCGGGCACGAGCGGCCGGTCGTCCGCCGTGCGCATCACGCCGCTGTCCGACCCCGCCTCGCCGCCGGACCCGCTTCCGACGTGCAGGCCGGTCTCCGTGACGATCTCCGCCTCGAACACGAGGCGCTCCGCCAGAGTCAGCCGGTTCATCTCCGCCCCCGTCTCCCTGTTCCTGCACCGCCGCGCCGGTGCGTATCGCGCGAGCCCGTGTCACATGCCTGCTGCCAGGCGATCTCCGTGCAGACGAACCGCACCAGCCGCGCGGCGATCGCGTCCCAGTCGGCCTTGAATTCGTCACGCAGCGGACCGACATCCTCGTGCGTGCCCGAGACAATGCCGGCCACAGCCCGCCAGAGGTGCAGGTCGTTCCGGCCACGGGACCGCTGTCCCTTCCCGATCTGGTGGCGCGCGAGGTTCTCGAGCGCGTCGAGCCGTGCCGGGACTGCCATCGCGGCGGCGAGATGGAGCTGGCTCGCCGCGATCGGACCGTTGCATGCCTTCCTGACGCGGCGGGCGATGCTTTCGGCCGCCTCCGCGAGGCGACGGTCGACAAGCGGAACCTCGCGCGGCGCGCTCACGACCCGCCTCCGTCGCTCCGGGCGTTGCCCTTCTGCGCCAGCGCGAACAGGTAGGCACTGAAGAGATGACGCATCGCCCGCCCGGCAACGACCGCCGGAAGCCGGAGCCGCACGTCTTCCGGCGCGCGGTCCATCAACGGCTGCAGGTCCCTCTCGAGCCCGCGGATGAACTCGATCAGTGCCTGCGCGAATCCATCCTTGCACCAGTTCTTGCCCTTGGTGTCCTTGCCCGCCTGGCGCTTGACATGGAACTCTAGTTCGGCGAGCGAGACGGCCTGGTAGCCGAGCCGCTCGAGCTGGTTGATCTGGCTCTTTTCCCTGTCGCCGAAGTTCCTGGCGGCCCTGCCGGCGAGCTGCTCGATCTCGCGCGCCCTCGCGTCGACGAGAGCCTCGGCTTCGGCACGCAACCGGGCCCGGTCGGCCGCCGGCGCCGCCGCCTTCCGTTCGCTCATCGCGTTCCTCCCGCCGTTGTCGCCGGCATCCTGAGCGCGAGCGGCGCCGTGTCGGCCACGACGATCTCGCCGAACCCCTCGTCGCGCCTCAGGCCGACGCCTTCGCGTTCGAGCGACTCGAGCGCGGCCGCCGTCTCGTCCACGCCGGCATTCATTCGGAGCAGCACGGTCGACCCCTCGGCGATCGCCGGCTCGGCCGTCCTCGAGATCCCGCCGCCGAGGCTCCAGCCACGCACGACTCCCGTGGCGATCCGCTGCGTGACGACCTCGGCCTCGATCCCTGTCCGGGCGGCGACTTCCCGCGCGAGATCGAACGACCAGCGCAGTGCGTCGTCGAGCACGATCGCGGGCGTCACGAGCGTCACGGCGCAGGTGGTGCCGCGCGCCCTGTCGGTCGGCGCCGATTCGCGGACCCACTGCTCGAGCCGATCGCGGACCGCCTGCCCCTGGTCCGGCACGTCCTCGAACCCCACCGTCATCCGTCCGAGACCGGAACTCCGCGAGCGACCGACGAGGATCTCCTGCTCGTCGGCGACCAGCCGTTCGAGGGCCGCCAGATCCTCCTGCTCGAACCACCCGGTGCCGCGAAGCTCGAGCGCGCCGCCTTCCTCGAACTCGGGAAGCACGACCTCGTGGCCGAAGAGCACACCCGGACGTGCCGAGCCGCGGCGGCGATCGATGCCGACATGCATCCGTGTCGCCCGCCGGGGCACGCCGACGCGAGCCTTCGCGTCGCGGCCGATCAGCCCGCGGTACGGCGCCAGTCTGGCCTGGCAGACCGGGCAGGTCGGCGGTTCGGTCGCGGCCGGACGCGTGTCCTGTCCGGACAGCAGCTCGTCGAGGATGCCGTGGCCGCGCTCGCCCGATCCTCCATGCTTTCTGCAGGTCCTTGCACTGCGCGGGGCGGGCCGCGTGCGTCCGCCGCGCGCCGGCCAGCAGAACGGGAACCGGTTGCGGCCGGACAGAAAGATCCGCGCAAACGCCGCGTCCTCGCCGTAGCGCCGCCGCCAGGCCGTGGCGAGCGCACCGCGCAGGGTCGAGCCGGGCACGTGGTCGAGCGAGGGGGTCAGGTGCCGTTCCCGGTCGACCGAGATCGCGAACGGACTCTGCGGCCGGAGGACGACGACGCGGGGCACGCTCCTCATCGGGCGTCCTCCCTACCGGCGACGGCATTCCGGACCAGGTCCTGCCAGTCACGCGACTGACCGTCGATCTCGACGCTGCACACCTCGATCGCGCACCGCCCGAGCCCCGACGAACGCGATCCGCCGAATCCGGTCACGGCGCGCAGCCCCACGATCAGCCAGCCGGTCCGGTTTTCGCACTCCTTCGCGTCGGGTGCGAAGACGCGGCACTCGCCGCTGAGTTCCCGCCGCGGCTCCCATGTCTCGAGGTCGTACAGCCGGCCCGGTGCCTGCGTGCCGCGGCGGCGGTCGATCGCCACGCGGGCACGCGCAGACACGACGGTGTCCTCCGTCGATCCCGGCGGCTCCGCCGACTCGCGGAGATCCGTGAACACCGTCAGCTCGTCGTCGGTGCCCGCGCCGAACAGGCGCGCGACCGGATCGTCTCCGCCCCGATCGGCCGAGGCGGACTGCCCGGTCCCCGTTGCGTCCGCATCGAACGGATCGGCCGCCTCGATGCCGAGCCCGCGGCAGATCCGTTCGAGCTGCCAGCGCACGACTCCGCGCACGTGCGAGCCCGGAACCAGCGGACGGCCGGCCTCCCGGGTGACACGACGGTCGACGATGCCTCCGCTGCCGGAGCCGGGGTGGATCGCCCCCGCCCCGGCAAGCCTGACGCAATAGCGGACGGTCGCCCGGCTCATCGCGCGCCCTCCGTCGCCTTCCCGTTCCCGGACAACGGCCAGCCGACCCACAGCTGCTCGAGGTCGGCCAGCGGCGTCTGCCAGGCGACCCCGCCTTCCTCTCCGGTGCGGCTCCAGCCGAGCAGGTCCGCGGTGCGGCCGATCCCGAGCTCATCCAGCGCATCGAGCACGCGGCAGGCCTGGCTGCCGTCGAGACGTCCGACGAGGCGTGCGATCTCGAACGCCGCGGCACGGGGGCCGAGCCGGACGAACGACAGCAGTCGCCGCAGACGCGTCGTGCCGAACTCGCGCTCGAGGGCCCCGAACAGGCCCTGCAGGCGGGCGAGCTCATCGGCGGTCCAGGGTGACGTGCCGAGTCGATAGGGCTCCGGCGCATTCTTCACGCTCAGTTCTTCGCGAACCTGGTCGATCGGCCGCAGCCGGGTCTGCGAGATGTCGGCCACGTCGATCCCGCCGTGACCGGCGCCGGCCCGGCGCTTGGCCGAGCGCAGCAGTTCCTCGCAGATCCCGACGACCTCCCGGAACGGCTGGTCCTGCCGGGCGATCGCGATCCCCACCGAGACGGAGGGCGGATCGTCGCCGCTGCGCGCGAGCGGTTCGCGCCCGCGAGCCTCCTGCTCGAACCCGCGCATCAGCTCGAGACCGAAGCGGATCGCCCGGTCCGCAGGCACGACAGCGACGACGTCGTCTCCGCCGAGCACGAGCACGTCGGCCGGAATGCGCTCGCCCTCGTCGAACTCCGGCATCGTCGCCCGCAGCGCGCCGCGTACCGCGGCGGCGATCGCCTCGTCGAGAGCGCCGGCGAACGATCCGTACGCCGCGGCGCTCTCGATCCGCTGCAGGCGCCTGCCCATCCCGTCGCCATCGGCGTAGAGCACGCCGATGTAGCCGCTTCGGCGCCCGGCCGCCTCGCCGATCTCATGAAAATCGCGGGCCCGTCTTTCCTCCGCGTCGTCGCGGTCCGCCCCGAGGGCGCGCGCCCACGCCGAAACGCCATGTTGCCGCCCTGCGGCGGCCGCATCGCGGCGAGCCCGGCATGCGGGACCCAGCCATTCGAATCCGCCTCCGTCGCGGGCCGGCTCCGAGCAGCCCAGTTCGGCCGGCTCGGCACCGCAGGAAACGCAGCGACGGACGAACGGAGGCTCGGCATCCGCCCGGGCCGCCGGAGGAGCACCGCGCCGCCGGTGCAGGTCGCGGAACGCCGCCGCGAGGGCGCCCCGGAATCCCGTGGCGCCCTCGAGCGCACCGACACCCCAGAACAGGTCCAGACCGTCCCCCGTGCGCCGCCGGACCTCCGCGCGCAGCGACCGCCCCGCCGCCTCGATCGTCTCGCGGTCCGCGTCGACGACATGGACGGCGCTGCCTCCCGCGGCGAACACGGTTTCCGCCCCGGGAAGGGCGGCGCGGAGGCGGGCAGACATGTCTTCACGGTTGAACTGATCGAGGAGAAGGCTGGCGCCGCGGATCTCGACGGCACGATCTGTGCCGAAGACCCAGCGGTGGATCGACGGAAAGTCCCACGCGACGACGAACGCCACGGTCCGTCCCCCCTTCCGGATGGCCCGCGCACTGTCTATCATCGATCGATCGACCCGGTCAACGGGGTGGCATATCGGGTCGCATCGCGATCTCCGGACGAGGAGGGCGGCTCATGCGCGGAAGGTCGGACGGCATCGCGGCGGTGGTCGCGACCCTGGGCCTCGGCCCGTACGAAGAGACTGAGTACTTCCTGGACGAGGCGCCGGAGACATCTTGCCGGGAGAAGTTCGCCTGTCTGGCGCTTGCGCAACTGGTCGGGAGCCCCGCGCTGCACGTCGTCTGCACGATGGAGGCCGAAGAGCGCCACGGCAGCCATCTCGACGAGCGCTGCACGGAGCTCGGACTGGATCTGCGAATCACCCGCATCCCGACGGGGATGTCCGCGAAGGAGCTGTGGGAGATACACGGCAGGCTGATGGAGGTCCTCGAGTCCATTCCCGGAACGGGCCGGATCTGCATCGACGTCACGCACGCCTTTCGCGCCCAGTCGATGATCATGGCGATCGCCGCGGCCCAGATCGCGGCCGGCGAGGCCGACGGCACGGCGCGGATCGGAAGCGTGCGCTATGGCGCGTTCGAGAAGGACCGGTCACGCACTCCGCTGATCGACCTGCAGCCGCTGATCGGTCTGGTGGAGGGCTTTCACGCGGTGCGGCAGTTCCGGGACACGGGCGACGCGCGACGGATCGCCGACATGCTGTACGGCGTGGCGCGGACCGCGAAGAAGAGCCGCCGGCAGGACCTTGAACAGGCAGCGGCCGCCGTACGGCGGGCAAGCGAGCGGATTCTCCAGGGTCTTCCCCTCGAAGCCGGCATCGAGTCGCGCATCGCAGCCGAACGGCTCGCAGATCTCGCCTTCCCGGACCTGCCCATGCACGAAAGACTGGCCGGGGCGGCCCGGGAGCAGCTCGAGCAGATCGCGGTCGGTCCCGGACGCGACGGACAGGAGATTGTCTCGAAGCGCGACATCAGGCTCGACGGCGACGAGATCCGCAGAGAGCTGCGATTCGGACGAATGCTGCTCGACCACGGACATCTGGACAAGGCGCTGCTGGTTCTCGGCGAGGTCTCGCAGAACCTGCGGCTGCTCGAGCGGGGAATGACGGCGGCATGGTTGTCCCGGCAGACACGTGAGGGCGTCTTCACGGCCGAAGAGAAGAAGTCGCGCTCACCGTGCCCGGATGATCCCGTGCTCGAGTTCTACAGGAAGGTGCGCGACTTGCGGAACCCGTTCGGGCACGCGGGATTCAGCGCGGCCGACACGCCTGCGGACAGCAGCACGGTTGCGAGGCTCTTCGACGACGCGGAAAAGCTGCTGGACGAGACCGAGCGCCGAACGGCCGACGGTTGACGCCTCCCGCCGCTGCGGACGAGATTCCATCTCGGGGAGGTCGCGGGTGCACCCGTGGATCTGTCCGCGCGGATGGACGAGGCCGAGCGGGCCCTGGAGAGCGGCGACGAGGCGCTGGCCCAGTCCCTGCTGGCCGGAATTCTCGCGGTGCCCCGTGCGGAACGCCGCGCGGTCGGGTCGCGCCCCGCGGAACTCGCCGAACGGCTGGGCATGCTCACGCCCGCCGTGGCGGAGTGGGAGGCGCTGCTCGAGGAGGGCGTCGGGGCCGCCGACGCGCTCCGGCGACTGCTCGCACTGCATCGCGCTGCGGGCCGCCCGGCGCAGGCTCTCGAGCTCCTGGAGCGCCGCGGCAACCTGCTCGGCCCGGACGAGCGGGCGGCCGAGACGATCGCCCTCCTGGCCGAGTCGGGTCGGCTCGGAGAAGCCACCGAGACGCTCGAGTCGGCCCGCCGGGCCGGTCGCCTTCGCGACGAGATCGTCACGGAACTCGAGGAGCTGCTCGCCTCCCTCGGAGCCTGGCGGCAGGCAGAGCCGGATGGCGGAACGCCGGACGGGGCCTCGTCCGAGGAGGACGCCGAAGACCTCCCGGCAGGGGAGACGTTCTCGCCGGGCCTTCCGTCGGTGGCGGACGCCGACATCGTGCGCTTCCTGCACCGGTTCTCGGGCCGGGAGGACACGCACGCAAGGATGTGGCTCGATGCCGAGGGACGCACCGGCTACTCGCCGATCCGGGCGGCGCTCACGCCGCGCGACGTCAGGAATCATCTGCTCGGCAACGTGACACTCGGAGTGTATCCGCTGCGGCGCGACGGCCGCGTCGCCTTTTTCGTGCTCGATCTGGACATCACTCCCGGCGGGCTGGCCTGGGCGCGTGCGGACGAACGCAACGCGACGGAGGTCCGGAACGCTCTTCGCAGCGAGTCCGACCGGCTGCGCGACCGGCTGCGCGCGCTGGGCTTCGATCCGCTGGTGGAGGCGTCGGGATTCAAGGGCCGGCACATCTGGGTGTTCCTCGAACCGGCCGTCTCGGCGGATCTCGTCTGCCGGCTCGGCGATGCCCTGCTGGCGACCATGGCTCCGTCGAGCGAGCACCTTGCGGTGGAGTTCTTCCCCAAGCAGGCCCGCCCAGGCCGGCGCGGACTGGGGAATCTCGTCAAGCTCCCGCTCGGGGTCCATCTTCGGACCGGTCGCCGCTCGGTGTTTCTCGACGACGCAGGACGCCCGGTCGGCGACCCGCACGCCGTGCTGCGCCGCGTGCATCCGGCGGACGAAGAGGCGGTCCGGCGGGCACTCGAGCGCATCGGTGACGCGAGTGCGCCGTCCGCCGCGCAGCGGAGCGCGGCAGGGACCGCGGACGATGGCGAGCAGGAGCAGCCCACCGAGCCCCTTCCCCCGCCACCGACGCGCCGTGCCGTGTGGACGGCGGCGGACTTCGAGCGCGACCCGGCCGTCGCAAGCCTGCTGCGCGGGTGCCCGCTGCTCGCGGCGCTCGTCCGCGAGATCGAGCAGCACCGCCGCCCCACGGCCGACGAGATCGCCGTCCTGCGCAACACGCTCGGTCACCTGCCGTGCGGTGTCCCTGCCGTGAACTACCTGCTCGACCTCTGCGAGGGAGTGCCGCCGTCAGAGCGCATGAAGAGCCGGCTGCGCGGCAACCCGTCGTCATGTCACCGCGTGCGCCAGCGCCTGTCGCGCGTGTTTCCCGGCGATACGTGCCGGTGCGAGTTCCCCGAGGAGCGGCTTGCGGGCTCCTACCCGACACCGCTGCTGCACGTGCCCCCGGAACTTCTCGGCCCCCCTTCAACGGAACGCGACGACGTCGACGATCTGGGGCGGTCCCCCGAGGATGTCGCGCGGCTGATCGCCAACCTCGAGAGGAGGCGTCGCGAGATCGAGCAGGAGATCGCGGCACTCCGTGACGATCTGATCGAGTGGATGCGCGCCACGGGAACCGACGTGATCTCCGTGGACGGTCGCTTTCTCGAGCGCGCCGACGAGGACGGTGTGGAGACGCTGCGCTGGCGCGCGAGCGGAAACGGTGCGGAGAACGGGAGCGCCGATCCGTCATGAGAACGCTTGCCATCGAGGAACAGAACGCCCGCCTCGCTCTGCGCAACGAGATCTTCACGGTCGAGAAGTCCGGGGCCGTGCTGGCACAGGTGCGCGCGGCCGAGGTCTCCCAGGTCGCGCTGTTCGGCAGCGTGGAACTGACGCCGGCAGCGCGGGCGCTTCTCCTCCGCCGGGGCATCGACACCGTCTTCCTGACCGTGGGTGGACGATATCGCGGACGGCTCGTCGGGCCGGCACACGGCGCGGTCGGCGTGCGCATCGGCCAATATCGCCGGCTGATGCAGGTGGAAGACTCCCTCACGGCCGCGCGCGAGTGCGTCCGGGGAAAGATCGTCAATCAGCGCCGGCTGATGCTGAGGGCGCAGAACCGGCGGCCCGATCCCGCGCGTGCGGGCACGATCGTCCGCATGGATGCCGTCCGCCGCGCTGTCGAACGCGCCCGGGAGATCGACGAGGTTCGTGGCCTCGAGGGCGCGGCGTCGGCCCTCTACTTCCAGGCTTTCGGCGGGCTGCTGATCAACCCCGAGTTCACGTTCACGGACAGGAACCGCCGCCCGCCCCGCGATCCTGTCAATGCGATGCTCAGCTTCTGCTACGCCCTGCTGCTGTCCCTGGTCGAGGGTGCGGTCTATCGCGCCGGGCTCGACCCTCACTTCGGCGCGCTGCATGCGCCCCGACACGGCGTACCGGCACTGGCTCTCGACCTGATGGAGGAGTTTCGCCCCGTCGCCGTCGACTCGCTCGTCGTCGAACTCGTCAATCGCGGCTCCGTGGGCCCTGCGGACTTCGCCAGACTTCCCACCGGTCCGGAAGCGGAGGAACTGCTCGCCGACGAGGTGGGCGGCCCGCCGGAGAGCCGCGACGCTCCGCCACCCAAGGGCCCGCCCGGCGTGCACCTTGCAGAAACTGGACGCCGGATCGTGCTGCGGGCGTTCTACGCGCGCATGCGCCGCCGTGCGTACCATCCCGGGCGCGATCAGCGCCTGAGCCTGTCCCAGATCATCGTCGAGCAGGCCTACGCCTTCGCCCGCTGGTGCGAAGGTCGCTCCCCGGCCTACCGCGCCTATACGCCGCGATGAGCCTCGTCCACGCCGTTGTCGCATACGACGTCGTGGACGATGCACGGCGCAACCGGCTGTGCCGGCTGCTCAAGACGAGGCTCGAGCATGTCCAGAAGAGCGTATTCGAAGGCGAAGTTCCGGAACGGGCTCTGCTGCGCCTCAAGGCGGCGATCTCGCGCATCATCGACGCGGAGCAGGACACGGTGCGCATCTACCGCCTCTGCGGCCGCTGCGTGCCAATGACCGAGATCCTCGGCTGCGGTACGTGGGTCGAGCCGCCGGACGAGGACGTGTTCGTCTAGAGCGTGCTGCTCCGGCTCTGCCCGCAGAGTTGCCGCTAGAGGTCGAGGCGGGACTCGGAATCGTCTTCAGACCGACCACCAGCGCCGGCGACCGCCCGGACCTCCGTCGCCCGCCACCCCTCGCGCTGGCGCTTCCGGTCGTAGCTCTTCTGCAGCACGAAACGCACGTGCGCCCCCACCCGCCGGCACTCGGGTGCCATGTCGCGGGTGAGCACGAAGACGCTTCGGCCACGGGAATCCTCGATGAAGCCGAACGGCTTGCCGTCGATCAGCCGGACCACGCGCCCGGTCTCCTCGGTCGCCCCCTCCTGCGCAAGGCTCTTCCAGCGCTCTCGCGCGGCACGAGCCAGCTCCGACAGCGCGCGCCGGTCCTCCGGTGCGCCCGCCGCGAGCCGGATCAGCGCCTCCGGGACGCCCCACCCCTCGGCCTCGCGGATGCGGATCGCGAGCAGCGCCTGTTCGGCCGCACCGTCGAGTCCCTCGGCATCCAGCCACGTGGCGAGTCGCGCGATCAGCGCGACCTTCGACTTGAGTTCACCCGGTGCGAGCAGGGCCCGCGCGGCCGCCCGCCGGGCCGCCCCGAGATCCCCCGCCCGCGCGTGGAGATCGGCGAGCGTGTCGAGCAGATACCATGCGCGTTCACGCTCCACCAGCCGCTGCATGTCGGCGATCGCGGATTCCAGCTCGCCCAGCTCCGCGCGCGCGAGCGCCCGCCACCGGACGAAGTCCCGGCGGCCGGGGAACTGCTCGAGCGCCCGGTCGGCAACCTGCCGCGCCTCGTCCCAGCGACGCAGCCCGACCAGGCCCTTGAGTCGCGCAAAGTACCACTGCTCGCGCGGCGACATCACCGTGCGGCCGTCGATCTCGCGCTTGTCCGTCGAAAGTGTCTCCGGATCCAGTTCGTCCGTCCAGGCCACGACCTGGTCCCAGTCCCTTCGACTCCTGGCGACCTTGATCGCGCAGAACACGGCCCTTTCCCGCACGAGCGGCTCGTCTCCGGCAAGATCCATCATCCGTCGCGCCGCCTCGCACGCGGCCTCGAGGTCTTCCGCGGCGACCGCCGGCTTCAGCGCCTTCTCGTACGTGATCCACGCCGCCTCTCGCCGTACCCAGGGATCACTGTCGAACTTCTCCAGCGCACGCGCGATCGCCTGGTCGGCCTCCTCGATCCGGCCGAGCCGCCGCAGGCAATACGCAACCCGCCAGAGCACGTCGGGCCCGGCCTCGTCGTCGGCCAGCTCCTGGAACAACGCCAATGCCTTGTCGTACTGACCGGCCCTCCTCAACGACTCCCCGCTCGCATAACGCGAGACGACAGATTCACGATCTCCGCGACGCTCTTGCTCATTCATGGCTGCACCCTGGATATCCATGTAATATTCTCCGCCATCTCCACCGGTGCAACCTGAGCCAACCAGGCCCCTTGAGAACTCACTTGCATCGGAGAATCTCGAAATCGTTCCTCCGCGCCCGCAACGAACCTGGTCCTTGCGCTTCGTCCCGGATTAGCTTCTGGATATCCATCAGATCCTGAGGATCGCGCCTCCTTGGCGTGTCGGTACCGAACTTCCTGCCCGTGGCCGACCACGCTGCCCCCGCAGTCGCCTGCCCAGGCACAACACCTCAACCACTCCCCTGCCCTTGTCGCAATCCTCTCTTGTCGGGGACGTGTCTTCTGACGCAGTCATGAGCAAGAGCGTGAGGGTCCAGGTCATGTCGCAATCCCCTTTCGTCGGGGACGTGTCTTCTGACACCCAGCAGCAAAAGATCGCCCGCGCCATCGAGATCGTCGCAATCCCCTTTCGTCGGGGACGTGTCTTCTGACCGGTACTGGCCGGCGATCATTGCCGCGGTCAAGCCGAGGTCGCAATCCCCTTTCGTCGGGGACGTGTCTTCTGACGAGGCCATCCGTGCTGGCGCCCACGGCAGGCCCGAATGTCGCAATCCCCTTTCGTCG
>RFIB01000356.1 GCA_003695625.1 Acidobacteriota bacterium
GACCATGGCCCGCAGTACACCGGGGCGGACTGCCGCGATCTTTGTGACGAGTGGGGCCTCGAACACACGTTCGCCCCCGTGGGACGCCCGACGGGCAACGGGCTCGTGGAGCGCTTCATCCTGACGCTGAAGATCGAACTGATCTGGACCCGGGACTGGGCCAGCGCAGACGAGTTGCGAGACGCCGTGCTTCGTTGGCTCGAGGACTATCACGGCGAGCGTCCACACCAGGCACTCAACTGGCTGACGCCGCGCGAGAAGCGCGCGGCCACTCTTGGCTTGCAGGTCGAAGTGGCGGCATGAGAACATCCGATGGCGGCATCATTACTCGGCGCGGCAACTGTCAACCTCATACGGGTACACCACACTGCGCGGCGCCGCTGAGGCCAGGCATCAACGACAAGGGGTAGTCAATGCTGGAGTTCTTTTTCGCGCTTCTTGCAAATGTCGTCCTCGTGTCGATTCCGATCGGCGCGCTCTGGATTCTTGGTGTTGTCAAGGTAAGTGCAAAGTGGGCGCTTGGATCGTTGGCTTTGCTCGCGGCCTACTTCGTCGCCCTCTTTCTCGGACGTGCCGTTATTCCGGTCGAGCTCATCATCTCGGAACCAGGTTGGAACTGGGGTGGGAAGATCCTCGCTATACTTTTGTGGATCTGCGTCCTGATTCTCCTTGTGAGATTCAGCCGCGGCTTCAAGCCTTCCGATGCGGGGTTCACGCTGAAGCAGATTCCAGGGTCGGTCAAGCCTGCGATCGTTGGGCTTGTTGCCGCTGTCCTGCTGCAGGTCTTGTGGGTTTATCTGAATGGTGGCAACGAATATGATGCAGAAGAGTTGCTGTTTCAGGCACTCATGCCCGGAGCTGATGAAGAGCCCGTGTTCAGGGGGGTGCTTCTCTATCTCGTATCGCGTGCAGTCATCTCAGAGCGTTTTAGCGTTCTCGGGGCCCGATTCAATGTGGCGGGGCTTGCTGTTGCCGCCGTTTTCGGGCTCGCGCACAGCCTCTCGTTCCACGATCACACGTGGCATTTCTCATTCACGACGCTTCTGGTAACGGGGCTATACGGTGTCATCTTCTTATGGTTTCGGGAGAGAACAGGTAGTCTTGTCTTCCCTGTCGTTGCGCACAATACGGTCAATTTCGTCGGCCAACTGATATGATTTCCAACGATGGCATGCAGCTGGCGGCGCTTTGCGCCGCAGGTGATGCCGGTCGCTATCGGGATGGGCGCCGATGGTGACCGCATGGCAGCGAACTGCGCAATCCCGGACCGACGCGCTTCTGCAGCGTTGCGGAGAGTCTGTTGATTGGCGAGTTGTGGAGCTTGGAGAGGATCCGTTTCTCTTGCAGCAGGAAGGGGATGTATACCTCATGGGCACGATCGTCAGAGAGCCTTACCGGCATGAGATCTACATCTACACGGACGAAGCCGGTATCTATCTCAACCGGGACTGGCATCCCTTCGAGCTCCCCGATTGGGAGAATGATCCTGCAAAGCTGCTCGAAGGATTCCTGCGTTTTCTTGACGAGCGATTGGCAGGAACAAGTGGGGAGAGCAGATAGCATGCGCGTTACCCTGCCCGTGCATCCGGTCACGGGCCTTGCTTCCGAAGGCCCTGCGCCAGTCCGCGCAGCAGGTGACGTTGAACGCTGGGCGTATCTGAGGAATCGCGATGCTGCTTGCTCGAGGCCTTTGTCGCCAGGGCAGCGCTTGCTGGTGTTGCCGCGGCGTTGGGCTTTGTCGCCTGGAAGCGCGTTCGAGAGACGATGCCGCGCGGCCGTCCTCTACGAGTGGGCGGGGTCGAGTTCTGGCGGCGCTCGGCCCGTGCGGGCGCACGGTCCACGCCAAGTCAGCTCGCAGGCGAGGCCCCGGATGCAGGCCGGACGTGAGAGACGGGAGCCGGTCAAGAGGAGTAGGAGATGAGCAGCAGGACGGAAGGAGCCATCAACAGCGTCGCGGCGATCCTGGTCCTCTTCACGGCCATGCTGGACCCGCGGATCTCGGTCGGAATTGCGGTCGTTGCTCTGATTGGCCTCGCCGCGTACAAGTTCCGTTCCGGGAGTCCCTCGTGATGCGCGGCACTCGGGCAGGCCTTGGCACGGCGGCCAGGACCCGGGCCAGACGGGCCAGCGTAGCGTTGGAGGCCGACCGCGCTGCGCGCGGCGGCTGAACGCGGGGGCGTCGGGAGCCGAAGGGGCAGAAGACGTGGACTGCTACTACCATGCCGGCCGGCCCGCAGTAGGTCTCTGTCGCTCGTGCATGCGGGGCCTCTGCATGGAGTGCGCTGCGGAAGTGTCTCAGGGCCTTGCGTGCAGGGGCCGCTGCGAGGCCGACGCCGAGGAGCTGGCGGAAACGATCCGGGCGAACGTCCGTGGCCGGAAGGCGGCCCTTGCGAATCTCAGGGGCCAGCGCAATGCCGTCGTCGTGGCAACGGTGTTCATGATCCTGTTCGGCGCGTTCCTGCTATGGGTCGGGTTCCAGACCGCAGAGCATGCGCGCTGGGTGTTCCTGGGACTGGGGGCGCTCATCGGCGGGTACGGAGCGTTCCTCCTGGTGCGCTCGTTGCGAGTCCGGGTGTCAGGGTAGCGCCGCGTCGCTCGACGCGAAGGCGCGCGCTGACAGGGCGATGGGCTCGGCGCCCCGGCCGTCGCTCATCCGCCGCCGTCAGGCCGCGCGTGTTCCTCCCGGCCCGGCGACGCTAGAGCGGGGCCCGTCAGCTCGCGATTGACTTCTGCCGCACCGTTGGCCATGGTGACCGTCCGGGTTCATGTGCGGAGAGATGGAACGATGAGAAGACGTACCGCGTGGGGCTTGCTCGTGGCGACAGCCATGGTCCCAGCTCTGCTCACCGGCTGCGACACGCCGGGGACGTCCGATCGGAAGGCGGGGTCGACCATGCGGATCCACTATGTCGAAATCGTGAGCGCCGACGTCGCGTCGCTGTGCGCGGCACTGGAGCAGCTACATGGACTGTCCTTCGGTCCGCCGGTGGCCGATCTCGGGCAGGCCCGAGTCGCGGAGGCTCCGGATGGCAGCCTGATCGGCGTGCGGGCGCCGCTGGCAGCTCACGAGCAGCCGGTCATCCGGACCTATCTCGAGGTTGAAGACATCACGAAAGCTGTCGAGAAGGCCGAAGCAGCGGGTGCGGTGATCGCGTACCCTCCGACCCGCCAAGGCGACACCGGTACCTGGGCGATCTACATTCTTGGCGACGTCCAGATCGGCCTGTGGCAGCGCTAGGCACGACCCCGGCAAGGCTGCATTGAATGCCGTCCGCGCTTCCAGGAGACTGCTCCAGGATGCCGGTCCGGTCCGCCCTCTCCAAACGTCTGTGAGACACTCCTCCCCCTGCAAATACTGTCGAGGGCGGACCGCGGTAGCGGCGCGGACGGCGCGGGGCGCCGCCCTTGCACGCGACGGGCGGGGCGACGGGACGCACCGCCCGCGCGGCGCATGGTGACCCCGACGGGACTCGAACCCGTGTTCCCGGCTTGAAAGGCCGGTGTCCTGACCGCTGGACGACGGGGCCACGGCGTGATTCCGGCCGGGCCGGCTGGCGACGGGGCGGGAGTCTAGCGCGAAAGCCGGCGGATGTCCCGTCAGGGCTGGCCGTGCGCCAGCAGCGCGTTGCGCGAGGTCTCCCAGTCTCCGTGCCAGGCGTCGAGCGCGTCGCGTGCCGGCGGCCGCCGCCCCCGCGCCCGGTCGACCAGCGGGTCGAGGTAGGCCGCTGCCGACGGGTCGAACGACGCGAGCCCGCGCCGCGCGAGGGCCAGCAGTTCCTCGGCCACCGCGCCCAGCTCGTCTCCCGCCGGCGTCCGCGCCTCGAGCGCGTCGCGCGCGGCGTCCTCGAGCAGCCGGACGCGCTCGGCGTAGCTCCAGCCGCGGAACAGGTCGAGCGCCGCCGCGGACACCTCGGGCCCGCCGTAGACCAGCCCGGCCGCGAGCGCGGCGAAGCCCATCACCGCGTCGAGGCGGTTGCCGTCGACCGAGCGCAGCTCGAGGTAGCTCTTGAGCCGCGCCTCGGGAAACACCGTGGTCAGATGGAGGTCCCAGTCCTCGAACCGCGGCGAGACGCCGCGCGCGCCGCGGGCGAGGAACTCGCGGAACGGCACCCCCGCCATGTCGATCAGCTCGCCGTCGCGCTGGACGAAGAACATCGGCGCGTCCATCACCCAGCCGGCGTAGTCGGCGACCGTCGCGTTCTCGGCGCAGCTCGGCTCGGGCAGGCCGCAGCGGTCCGGGTCGACCTCGCGCCAGATCCGCCCGCGATGGCTCAGGTTGCCCGTGGGATTCCCCGCCGCCAGCGGCGAGTTGGCGAACAGCGCGTTGAACGCCGGCGCCGCCCACAGCCCCAGGCGCAGCATGTCCGCCGCCTGCTCGGGGCTCTCGACGTCGAGGTTGACCTGGGCCCCGGCCGTCGTGCGCATCATCCACAGCGCCAGCGCGCCCCGGGTCGGCAGGTAGGCGGTCATGATCCGGTAGCGCGGCTTCGGGATCACCGGCACCTCGTCGGGGGTCGACAGAGGCTGGGTGCCCATCGCCAGCCACGCGACCCCGATCGGCTCGGAGACCTCGCGCAGCTCGGCCAGGTACTCGGCCAGCTCCTGCTCGGCGTCGGCCAGGCGCGCGTGCGGCCGGGCCGAAAGCTCGATCTGGGCCCCGGGCTCGAGCGTGATCCGCGAGCCGTGCCGCGCCAGTTCGAGCGGCGGATCTCCGCCGACCTGGCGCCAGCCGTGCTCGTCGCGAATCCGTTCCAGGACCCGGCGGACCGACGGCCCGCCGCCCGGATCGTCGTACGGGATCGCGTGACCGCTGTCCGGGTCGATCGGCAGCAGCTCGTACTCGAGTCCGACGAGGCGCTCGCGCCGCGGCCGGAAGCCGGCGCAGAACCGGGCGAGCAGGTGGCTCTCGTCGGGCGTGACGTGCAACGGCGGGCGCTCCGCGGGAAGGGGCGGCAGGATAGACGGCGGCGTCGAGACCAGTCAAACTGCGCACCCTGCCTGTTTACCGCGTGACAGGGACCGGTTTCAGGCTAAAATGACGAACTGGTAAGGCTGGCCCGGTGCCATTCCGGGCCGACGAATCCGATGTCCAGCCCGCGGCATGCCGCCCCACCCGAGCCGCGGACACGGTTCGGGGACGCCTCCGGCGCGCCCGGCAGCGTGAAGGAGTGACGATGGATTTCCGCAGCAGCCTCGATGCGGTCGTCGCACGCCATCCGAACGTGCACGACAACATCTCCCGCCCCGAGATGGTGCGCCACGCGATCGACGCCCGCGAGGCGGTCGTCTCGGCCTGCGGCGCGCTCGCGACCTGGACGCCCCCCGAGTCGACCGGGCGCAGCCCGAAGGACACGTACATCGTGCGCCGTCCCGAGAGCGAGTCGACGATCGACTGGGACTCGCCGAACTGCATCCCGCTCGATCCCGAGACGTTCGAGATGCTCTGGGACGACGCGCTGGCGGTCCTCTCCGACAAGCCGCGCGTGTTCGTCACCGACCGGGTCGTCGGCGCCGACGTGTCGTACGCGCTTCCGGTGCGCACGGTCGGCAGCCACGCGCTGACGGCGATCTTCACCGACAACATGTTCCGTCCGGTCCCGCCGGACATCGAGCGCAGCATCTACCACGACCGCCCGTTCACCCTGCTGGTGCTGCCCTACGACAAGGTCCGCGCCGAGCGCTACGAGGGGCGGCTGCGCAGGCTCCCGGACGGCAGCACCTCGAACATGGCGATCGTGATGGACTTCGACCGCCGCGCCGGGCTCGTCTACGGCTCGGCGTACTGCGGGACCGTCAAGAAGCTGATCTTCACCGTGATGAACTACCTGCTGCCCGGCGACGGCATCCTGCCGCTGCACTGTTCGGCCAACGAGGGCCAGCGGGGCGACTCGGCGCTGCTGCTCGGGCTGTCCGGAACCGGCAAGACGACGCTGTCGGCCGACCCGGCCCGCGCGCTGCTCGGCGACGACGAGCACGGCTGGAGCGATGACGGGATCGCGAACTTCGAGAACGGCTGCTACGCGAAGCTGATCAACCTGCGCCAGGACAAGGAGCCGGAGATCTGGAACGCCTCGTTCCGCGAGGCGCCGCCCGAGGAGCACGGGGCGCTGATCGAGAACTGCATGATCTACCCCAGCGGCCTGTTCGACGTCGACGACGACCGGCTGACGCAGAACTCGCGCGTCTCGTACCCGCTGACCTCGCTGACGAACATCAAGACGCCGCCGATCAGCGGGCACCCGAAGACGATCCTGTTCCTCGCCGCCGACGCCAACGGCGTGCTGCCGCCGATCGCCCGGCTGAGCCCCGAGCAGGCGATGCTGTGGTTCCTGATGGGCTACACGAGCAAGCTGGCCGGGACCGAGACCGGCATCACCGAGCCGGTGTCCACGTTCTCGCGCTTCTTCGGCGCGCCGTTCATGCCGCGCAATCCGGACGTCTACGCCCGGATGCTCGGCGAGAAGCTCGCGCGGCACGGCTCGCGGGTCTACCTGGTCAACACCGGCTGGAGCGGCGGGCCCTACGGCGAGGGCGCGCGGATGGACATCAACCTGACGCGCGCGATGGTCCACGCCGCCCTCGAGGGCGAACTCGACGATGTCGAGTACGTCGAGGACACGCTGTTCCACGTCTCGATCCCGACGAGCTGCCCCGGGGTGCCGTCCGAGGTGCTCGTCCCGCGCAACACGTGGAAGGACAAGGCCGCCTACGACGCCCGCGCGCGCAAGCTGGCCGGCGAGTTCGCGGCCTACTTCGAGAAGACCTACGGCAGCAAGGGGATCGACCCCGCGATCGCGCGGGAGTGCCCCGGCACCTGAGCCGTGCCGGGCGGGGCGGGCCACGGAGCCGGCCCCGCCTGCCGGCAGCCCGCTCCGGGTAGCCCCCCGGTCCGGATCGCCGTACATCCCCGGGGTCCGCGCGCCGCGCGGGCGGGGCAGGGGGTGCTCGATCC
>RFIB01000357.1 GCA_003695625.1 Acidobacteriota bacterium
ACCCCCCCATCTTGCGACGTCGCGCGACGGCGGGTTTGTGGATTGCGCCATCGGCGCCCCAAGGGGCGCCGCTACACCGCCGACGGTGCGCTGCGCGTGATTCCGCGCGCACGACGACGCGAAGATGGAGGGGTTGCGGATGCGGGATCTGCGCCCCAAGGGGCGCCGTTACGGCGACGGCTCGAGCGTGCGCAGCAGGAAGTCGCGCTGGCGCCTGTGGAAGTCGAGACGCGTCGAGCCGGTCGTGCGGATGCCGTGACGCGCCCGCGGGTAGACCATCAGCTCGAACGGCTTTCCGGCCCTCGTCAGCGCATCGATCATCCGGACCGTGTTCTGGAAGTGCACGTTGTTGTCCATCAGTCCGTGCATCAGCAGCAGCTCCGCCTCGAGCCGGTCGGCCAGCGCAGGCAGCTCACTCGCCGCGTAGCCGTCCGGATTCGCGTCCGGCGTGTCCATGTACCGCTCGGTGTAGATCGTGTCGTAGAGCCGCCAGTCGACGACCGGCGCGTACGACACGCCGGCACGGAACGTCTCCGGCGCGTGCAGCAGCGCGTAGAGCGTCATGAATCCGCCGTAGCTGCCGCCGTAGATCGCGATCCTGTCCCCGTCGACCCAGCCCTGCTCCTGCAGCCAGCGGATGCCGTCGAGCTGGTCGGCCAGTTCGCGTTCGCCGAGCCGCCGGTAGACGGCCCGCTCGAACTCGCGCCCCCGGCCCGCGCTGCCGCGGTTGTCGAGCCACCAGACGACAAGGCCGAGCCGCGCGAGGTGGCGCAGGAACAGCCCGCGCGATCCTGCCCAGCGGTCGGTCACCAGCTGGGCGTGCGGTCCGCCGTACACGTAGACCAGCAGCGGATAGCGCCGGGCGGGCGAGAAACCGGGCGGGCGGATGATCGCCGCGTGCAGGGTTGTGCCGTCGGTGGCCGGCACGTCCTCGAACTCGATCGGCGGCAGGTCCAGCCCGTCGAGAGCCGGGATCGCGCCGTCGTTCACGGTGCGCAGCGTCGTCCCCGCGGCGTCGAGCAGGTCGAGCCGGGGCGGCCGGTTGGCCGTCGAGGAGGTCACGAGCAGCAGCTCGAGGTCCGGCGACGGGCGCGGGTCGTGCGTGCCGGGCTCCGGCGTCAGGGTCTCGATCTCGCCGCCGTCGAGCGACACCGCCTCGACGCGGCGACCGCGCGCGTCGCCCCTGTTGGAGACGAACAGCACGCGCCCCGAGGCGGCATGCACGCCGAGCACGCGACGGACCTCGAACGGCCCCGCGGTCAACTGCCGGACGAGGCTTCCGTCCGGCGCGAACAGGTACAGGTGCCGGTAGCCGTCCCGGTCGGAGACCCACAGCAGGCGACCGTCGTCGAGGAACCGCGGCTCGTCGAGCAGCTCGACCCAGCGCGGATCGAACTCCTCGACCAGCGTGCGCGGCGGTCCGGTCTCGTCGTCGAACACGCGCAGCGTCAGCCGCGTCTGGGAGCGGGTCAGCCAGACGAACCACGGCCGCCCGTCAGGCGTGAACCCGGCCCGCACCAGGTAGCCGTCCTCGTCGCGCGGCGTGGAGAGCCAGCGCGTCGGCCCGCCGGCGGCCGGCACGATCCCGAGCCGGACGCGCGCGTTGTCCAGCCCCGCCTTGGGGTAGCGCTGCCGCTCGACGGTCGGGTAGAGCGGCAGGTCGTCGGTGATCGTGAACACCGGCACCGGCGACACGTCGTACCGGGCGTACAGCAGCCGCTGCCCGTCCGGCGACCACCAGAATGCGCGGGGGACGTCGAGTTCCTCCTCGTGCACCCAGTCGGCCAGGCCGTTCTGCTCCGTCGGCCTCGTGCGCCTCGTGAGCCGGCGCTCCAGCCCGCCGCCGGCCGGCAGCACGAACAGGTCGCCGTCGCGCACGAAGGCGAGTCGCCGACCGTCAGGGCTGAACGTCGGGAACCACTCCGGCGCGGGATCGTTGGTCAGCAGCGACGCGCGGCCCGTCTCGAGGTCGAGCCGGTACAGGTCGCCGCGGTGCAGACCGACCAGGCTCCGGCCGTCGGGCGAGAGAACCGGCGCGAGACGCGCGGGGTCGGCCATGTTGACCTCGCCGAGCGGGGACGGTTCGCGTCCGGGGCGCTCCTCGGCCAGCGCGTCGAGCACCGCGGTCAGGTCGACCAGCCGGCGCCGTTCGCCGGTCCGCGCGGTCTCGGCCCAGATCTCCTGGCGGCCGTCCTCGCCCGCCTCCCAGGTCAGGAACTGCTCGCCGCCGGGGCGCCACATCACGCGCCGGGGCAGGGGGGAGCGGAACGCATCGTCGCGGAAGATCCGCTCGAGCGAGAGCGGGTCGTCCGCGCCGGGCGGTTCCGGCGGCGGCGCGCACGCGCCGAGCAGCAGCAGCGTGCAGACGGCGAGCGCGAACGGTCCTGACGGCGGGAGCGGGCGTGGCTGGCTCATGCTCGTCCTCCGGTGGGCGCGGTTCTCCGGGCGCCCGGGCGGCTCAGGGATCATCGCACCACTCGGGCAGGTCGTCCGGCACGTCCACGTCGTGCAGCACCGGCAGCTCGGACCAGCGCGCTCCGGCCGCGCGCAGCCGCGCCCGCGTCTGCTCGAGCACACGGTCGGTCGACCACGGGATGCCGTCGAAGACCACCGGGCACGGGTGGCGCAGGCCGATCAGGTAGTAGCCGCCGTCGCGTGCCGGCCCGAGCACCGCGTCGTCGCCCGCCGCCAGCCGCGCGAACGCCTCGTCGATCCGCGGGCCGTCGAGATCGGGGCAGTCGCTGCCGATCGCGACGACCGCCGGGGCGCCCGCGGCGAACCCGTCGCCGAACGCGCGGGCGAGGCGTCGGCCGAGGTCGCCGCTCCCCTGGCCGGCCCAGGCCAGCGGTCCGCCGAACAGGGCGCGCGCCGCGTCCACCCGCTCGTCCGGCGTGACGAGCGCGAGGCGCGTCAGTCCGGGCGTGCGCGCCTGCGCGACGGCGTCGAGCGTCCGGCGCGCGAGCCGCTCGTAGACGCGTGCGGCGCCGTCCGGACCGAGGCGCGGGATCAGCCGCGTCTTGACCCGCCCCGGCTCCGGCCAGCGCAGGAACACCACGAGCCGCGCGGCTGCGTGCGGACCGGTCATCGCGTGCCCTGCGCGCGGCGGGCGGCAAGCCGCGCCGGCGGCACGCCGAGCCGCTCGAGCAGCGCGAGGCGCAGGTGCAGGACGGTCAGCCGCAGCATGCCGGTGCGCTCCCAGCGGCGCGGCGAGGTCGGCAGCGCGAGCGGCAGCAGCGCGAGGCGGCCGAGACGACGTGCCGCGCGCACGAGGCGCACGTCCTCGAACAGCGGAACGTCCTCGAAGCCGCCGATCCGCTCGAACGTCGCGCGGCGCAGCGCGAGACCCTGGTCGCCGTAGGGCAGCCGCAGCAGCCGGCAGCGCAGCGCGACGCCGCGCTCGATCAGCCGATACGCGGGCCTGTCCCCGTCGATCGCGAACCGGAACGCGGCGAGCGCGACCCGCGGGTCGGCCAGCGTGCGGCGCAGCGCCGCGACGGCGCCCGGCGGCGCCGTGCAGTCGGCATGCAGGAACCACAGCAGCGCGCCGCGGGCGGCCCGGGCCCCGGCGTTCATCTGCGACGCGCGTCCCGGCGGGGCGTCGACGACGCGCACGCCCTGCGTCGATGCGGCCAGCGCGCGCGTGCCGTCCGTGCTGCCGCCATCGACGACGAGCACCTCGCACGGCGGCTGCTGTCCGGAGAGCGACGCCAGGCAGCGCGGCAGGCTGTCCCGTTCGTCGAGCACCGGAACGACGATCGAGACGAGCGCCTGGTCGGCTGAAACTTCCGTCGGCTCCACGGCAATGTCCATGGCGCGGGGACGGGTGGTCCTCGCCACGAGGAGTCCCGATGTCCGCCGACCCGTATCTTGCCCGCGCCATGCAGCCGGCAACAACCGACCACGACGCCGAACTCGTGCGCCACGTCGCCCCGCCGGACTGGGCCAACCCGACCCCGCAGGAGCGCTATCACCTGGTGGTCATCGGAGCCGGGACCGCAGGCCTGGTCACCGCGTCGATCGCGGCGACCCTCGGCGCACGCGTGGCGCTGGTCGAGCGCCACCGGATGGGCGGCGACTGCCTGAACTACGGCTGCGTGCCGTCCAAGGCGCTGTTGCGCGCGGCCCGCGCGCACGCCGAGGCACGGCACGCCGCCGCCCGCTTCGGCGGGCCTGCGGTCTCCGGTCCGGGCGACTTCGGCCGCGTGATGGAGCGCATGCGCCGGCTGCGCGCGTCGATCGCGCCCCACGACGGAGCGGCGCGGTTCCGCGACCTCGGTGTCGATGTCTTCCTCGGCTCGGCGCGGTTTGCCGGCCGCGACGCCATCGCCGTCGGCGACCGCGTGCTGCGCTTCCGGAGGGCGGTCGTCGCCACCGGTGCGCGGGCGTTCGTCCCGCCGATTCCGGGCCTGGAGGACGTCGATCCCCTGACCAACGAGACGATCTTCTCGCTCGATGAGCTGCCGGCACGGCTGGCGGTCGTCGGTGCCGGGCCGATCGGGATGGAGATGGCGCAGGCGTTCGCGCGGTTCGGCAGCCGCGTGACCGTCGTCGATCGCGCCGAGCAGGTGCTCCCGCGCGAGGACGCCGACGCCGCGGCGATCGTGCGCGCCGCGCTCGAGCGCGACGGCGTGAGCTTCCTGCTCGGCGCCGCGGTGGTCCGCGCCGAGCGGCGCGGTGCCGCGAAGGTGCTGCACGTCGAGGCGGCGGGGCGCCGCGAGGAACTGGCGGCCGACGCCGTGCTGGTCGCCGTCGGCCGGGCGCCGAACGTCGACGGCCTCGGACTCGACGACGCCGGCATTGCGTTCGACCGCGGCGGCATCGAGGTCGACCGCAGGATGCGCACGACGAACCGGCGGGTGTTCGCCATCGGCGACGTCGCGTCGCGATTCAAGTTCACCCACGCCGCCGATGCCCAGGCGCGACTCGTTGCCGCCAACGCGCTGTTCGGCGCGCGCGCGCGCGCCGACAGGCTCGTGATGCCCTGGTCGACCTACACCAGTCCCGAACTCGCGCACACCGGGCTGTCCGCGCGGGACGCCGCCGCGCGCGGCATCGCCATGGACACGATCACGGTCCCGCTGGCGGAGAATGACCGGGCGGTGCTCGACGGCGAGTCCGAAGGATTCGTGCGGATCCACCTCGCGCAGGGTCGCGACCGCATCCTCGGCGCGACGATCGTTGCCGAGCACGCCGGCGAGATGATCTCCGAGCTGACCACCGCGATCGTGAACCGGATCGGCCTCCTCGCGCTCGGCCGCGCGATCCGGCCGTACCCGACGGTCTCCGAGGCGATCCGCCGCGCGGCGGACCAGCACCGCCGCGGCGCACTGACCCCGACGCGCAGGCGCCTGCTCGGCTGGTACTTCCGGCTCGTCAGCCGTTCTTCCGCGCGAACTCGTCCATGAACGCGGCCAGCGTCTCGGCGCCTTCGAGCGGCATCGCGTTGTAGAGCGACGCGCGGCAGCCGCCGACGCTGCGGTGACCCTTGAGGCCGCTCATGCCGTGCTCGAGCGCCTCG
>RFIB01000358.1 GCA_003695625.1 Acidobacteriota bacterium
ACCCGGCAGTACCCGGAGGAGCCGTCGCCGCTGCCTGCCGGATACCGCGGCATTCCGGTGCTGGTCAAGGACGAGGACGGGCGGATCAAGTGCGTCTCGTGCCAGATGTGCGAGTTCGTCTGTCCTCCGGAGGCGATCAAGATCGTTCCCGGCGAGTACGCCGAGAGCAACGTCGAGAAGTACCCCGCCCGGTTCGACATCAACATGCTGCGCTGCATTTACTGCGGGATGTGCGAGGAGGCCTGCCCGGAGGAGGCGATCTTCATGAGCGACAACGCGACGTTCGTCGCCGCCTCGCGGGCCGACGCGATTCTGCCGAAGGAAAGGCTGCTCGAGCTCGGTGGTGTGCGACCGGGCGGAATCCGCAAGTGGGCCTCGAAATGAGCGCGATCGGGTCGTCCTGACCGGTCGCCGGAACGCGCGTCGCGCGGATGGTGCGGATGGAGCATATCTACGAGAACGGAATCCGCGTGACCCGGGAGACGGCCGGGGACGAAGTGCGGCGCGTCAGGCTGGAGGAGATCGACGATCCCGCCGACCTGCGCGACCTCTCGGTCGAGCAGCTCGAGGACCTCGCCGGTCAGATCCGCGATTTCCTCGTCGACCTCGCGGCGACGCGGGGCGGCCACTTCGCGTCGAGCCTGGGCACCGTCGAGCTGACGCTGGCTGTGCACTACGTCTACCGGACGCCCGAGGACCGGGTCGTCTGGGACGTCGGGCACCAGGCCTACGTCCACAAGCTGCTCACCGGCCGGCGCGACCGGCTGCACACGATCCGGCAGTACGGCGGCCTGTCCGGCTTTCTCAAGCGCTCGGAAAGCCCGTACGACGTGTTCGGCGCCGGTCACGCCTCGACCGCGCCCTCGGCTGCCTTCGGCTTCTGCACGGCCCACGAGCTGCTGGGAGACGACGAGCGGAAGACGGTCGCGATCATCGGGGACGGGGCGATGACGGGGGGGCTCGCGTTCGAGGCGCTCAACAACGCCGGCTCGACCCAGCGCGACTTTCTCGTGATCCTCAACGACAACGCGATGTCGATCTCTCCGAACGTCGGTGCGGTGGCCCACTACCTGACGACGCTGACCACCCACCCGTACTACCGGCGGATGAAGTCCGACATCTATCACGTGCTCGAGAAGCTGCCGCGGGTCGGGGAGTCGATGACCGAGTTCGCGCGCCGGCTCGAGCGGGGCGTCAAGGGGGCGCTCGTTCCCGGCGCCCTGTTCCAGGCGCTCGGCTTCCACTACCTCGGTCCGATCGACGGGCACGATCTCGACGAGCTGATCCCGGTCCTGCAGAAGATCCGCGCCCGTCGCGGCGAGGGGCCGGTGCTGCTGCACGTGCTGACGCACAAGGGCAAGGGCTACGACCTGGCCGAGAAGGACCCGCTCAAGTGGCACGGCGTCAAGCCGTTCGACCGCGAGACGGGCCGGGCCCGCGCGGCGGCGAAGCCGGCGGCGGCGCCGTCGTGGACCGAGGTGTTCTCGGACGTGATGCTCGAGGCCGCCGAACGCCACGACCGGCTCGTGGCGATCACCGCGGCGATGGCTCCGGGAACCGGGCTCTCCCGGTTCAAGGAGCGCTTTCCGGAGCGGTTCTTCGACGTCGGCATCGCCGAGGGGCACGGCGTGACGTTCGCCTGCGGGCTCGCCGCCGAAGGGCTGCGGCCGGTGTGCGCGATCTATTCGACATTCCTGCAGCGTGCGTTCGACATGCTGATCCACGACTGCGCACTGCAGAAGCTGCCGGTGATCTTCGCGATGGACCGCGGCGGACTCGTCGGGGCCGACGGGCCGACACACCACGGCACGTTCGACCTGGCGTACATGCGGATGATTCCGGGAATGGTCGTTGCCGCGCCGCGGGACGCCGACGAGCTGGCCGACCTGCTCGAGACGGCGCTGCATCATGACGGACCGTTCGCGCTGCGCTATCCGCGCGACCAGGTCCCGGCGCCGCGGAGCCGCGCGCCGCGCGTGCTCGAGATCGGGCGGTGGGAAATCGTGCGCGACGGCCCGCGACGGGTCGTGCTGCTGGCGGTCGGTGCGATGGTCGGCGTCGCCGAGCAGGCCGCCGATCTGCTCGCCGGCGAGGGGATCGGCGCCACGGTCGTCAACGCGCGCTTCGTCAAGCCGCTGGACCTGACGATGCTCGGTGACCTGGCGCGCGAGGCCGACGTGATCGTCACACTGGAGGAGGGGGTGCGCTGCGGCGGGTTCGGCAGCGCGGTCCAGGAAGCGTTGCTCGACCACGATCTCGGGCACGGGGTCAGGCTCGTCGTGCGGGCCCTTCCGGACCGGTTCGTCGAGCACGGTTCGCGCGAACAGTTGCTGGCGGATGTCGGGCTGACCGCCGCGGACACCGCGGACGCGATCCGCCGGGCGCTCGCCGGGAACCGGGATCAGCGCGAGGCGTAGCCCGCAACACCGCCGCCCGACGCAGGACCGCACCGGTTGCGCGATGCCCGGCGGAGGCGGGCCGCCCCGCAGGCATCGGCGAATGAAGGAGGTCTCCGGACGATGATTCCCCGTGTCTTGCACGCACGCGGCTCGCTGCTCGACGCCGCGGCCGATGTCCATGTCGCGTTTGCCGAACCCGGGCACGAGGCGCGCGCCGTCGAGGGCCCGCTGCGTGCGCTCGTCGCGGCCGAGATCCGCCGCCGCGGGTACAGGGCGCGCGCCGGTGCGGTGCTGGCGGTCGACCACGGCGAGGCGCGCCGGCGCCGCACGCTCGTGCTGGCGGGGCTGGGCGAACCGGACCGCGGGGAAGTCGAGCGGATCCACCTCGCCGCCGCTGCGGCCGCGCGCGAGGCGGCGGGCCGGCGGGCGAAGCGGATCGCAGTCGCCACGCCGAGTCTCGCGGGGCTCGACGACCAGGTCCTCGCCGTCAGGGCGGTCGTCGAGGGCGTCGTGCTCGGGACCTACCGCTTCGAGCGGTTCCGCGCGAACGACGACGACGCGCCGCGCACGCGGATCGAGCGCATTGTGGTCGCCGGTGCCCCGCGGGAGGTCGTCCGCGAGGCCGGGGCCGCGGCGTCGGCCACCGCCGGCGGCGTCGCGCTGGCGCGCGATCTCGTCAACGCGCCGCCGGCGGACGCTGATCCGGCCGGCATCGAGCGGGCGGCCCGCGCGATGGCCGCCGAGCGCGGGCTCAGGATCCGCGTGCTCGGCCGCAGCGCGCTCGAGCGCGAGAAGATGGGGGCCCTGCTCGCCGTCGGGCAGGGCAGCGACGTCGAGCCGCGCCTCGTGCACGTTGCCTGGCGTCCCGGGCGCCGCGCGCGGCGGCGTCTCGCGTTTGTCGGCAAGGGAATCACGTTCGACTCCGGCGGCTACGATCTCAAGAGCCCGGCGAACATGCTGACGATGAAGTGCGACATGGCCGGCGGGGCCGCCGTGCTCGGTGCCGTCGCCGCGGTCGCCGGGCTCGACCTGCCGGTGGAGGTCCATGCGGTCGTGCCGCTGGCCGAGAACCTCGTCTCGGGCGGGGCGTACAAGCCCGGGGACGTGCTCCGGTCCCGCGCCGGACGGACGATCGAGATCAACAACACCGACGCCGAGGGCCGGCTGGCGCTCGCCGACGCGCTCGACTGGACGCGGGACAGGCTGGGCCCGGATGTCACCGTCGACGTCGCCACGCTCACCGGGGCGTGCGTCGTCGCCCTCGGCCCGCTCGCGGCGGGACTGATGACGCCCGACGACAGCCTCGCCGACGACCTGCTCGCTGCGGCGCGACGCGCGGGAGAGAAGCTCTGGCGGCTGCCGCTCTATCCGGAGTACGAGGAGCACCTCAAGAGCGACATCGCGGACATGCGCAACACGGGCAAGCGCGAGGGCGGCGCGCTGACGGCCGGCCTGTTCCTGCGCCGCTTCGCCGGCGACGGGCGCTGGGCGCACCTCGACATCGCCGGGCCCGCGTTCCTGGACAGCGCGCATCCGTTCTGGGGCAAGGGCGGGACGGGCGCGGCGGTGCTCACGCTGGTCGAACTCGCGCGCCGGGCGAGCAAGGACTGAGTCGGCGCCGGACGCTGCGGATCAGGCTCCGGCGAACCGGCGCGGCCGCCGCGCGCGGCGCCGGCGCGTCGTGCGCGTCGTCGTCGCCGCCGGCTGCTCGTCGGCGGGCAGCGCAGCGA
>RFIB01000060.1 GCA_003695625.1 Acidobacteriota bacterium
GGGGGAGGAGGGGTATCCGCCCCGCCCGCCGGGAACAGGCAGGGAAGACAGTCAGTGGTCCGAGAATCGGAGCTCGGAGGCGATGGGGCGCAGTCGCTCACGGATCTTGGCCTTGGCCTCCTTCTCGAGCTGACGCACGCGTTCGCGGGACAGGCCGACAACCCGGCCGATCTGCTCGAGGGTCATCTCGTCGTTGCCGAACAGGCCGAAGCGGCGGTAGAGGATCATCCGCTCGCGCTCGGTCAGCCCCTCGAGGGCACGGCGGGCGATGTCGACGAGCTGCCGGCTGTGCAGCGCCTGCTCGGGCTGGACGCTGCGGGGGTCTTCCATCAGCTGCGCGAGGCGCGTCTCGCCCTCGGCGTCGACGTGATCGTCGAGCGACGTCTCCTTGAACAGCCACGGGATCAGCATGATCGGCTCCTCTCTCCTGTCTTGTCCGCAGACGGCGAGCCGGTCACGCCCCGGCGGCGGATCGCGCCGGGGCGTGCCGCGAGGTGCGTCAGTCGGGCAGGATCACCGTGTCGATGACGTGGATCACGCCGTTCGAGGCGAGGATGTCGGCCTTGATCACGTTGGCGTCGTCGATGCGCACGGCGCCGTCGGCCGTCGAGATGCGGACGGTCGAGCCCTCGGCGGTCTTCGCCGAGTCGAGGCGGACCAGGTCGGCCGCCAGCACCCGGCCCGGCACGACGTGGTAGGTCAGCACGCGGGTCAGCGCGTCCTTGTCGGCGAGCAGCGCCTGGAGCTTGTCGGCGGGAATCCTGGCGAACGCCTCGTCGGTCGGCGCGAACACGGTGAACGGCCCCTCCGACCTGAGGGTCTCGACCAGCCCGGCGGCCTTCACCGCGGCGACGAGCGTGTCGAAGCTTCCGGCGGAGATCGCCGTGTCGACGATGTCCTTCCGGGACTGGCCGTAGCCGCCTGCCACGACGGGAGCCGCCAGCAGGGTGCCGAGAGCGGCAAGGATGAGCAGGGATCGCTTCATGTCCTGGTCCTCCGGGGAGCGGGCGAAACGCTCTGTCCCCTTGATGTCCTGGACAATACATGGACACTCAGTGGCTGTCAAGCAGAAAAAACGCCCCGGCCGCGGCCGGGGCGCTTGCCTGGGGTCTCCCGTCTCGCCGGGTGTCAGAGCCCGGGCGCGGGCGGCGGCGATCCGGGCGCCGGGCCGGCCGTCGCCGGTTCGTGCTTGAAGAACATGCCTCCGAGCAGGCCGCCGATCGTCGCGAAGATCGCGCCGAGCACCAGGTCGACCGCGAACGTGAAGACCAGCCGGACTCCGAATCCGGCTCCGCCGCCCATCGACTCGAGCAGCGAGCGCACGAACGGCGGGACCTCCGTTCCCTGGCTCTCGAGCATCTCGAGCACCTGCGCCGGATCGGCCGAGGGCATCAGCGACTGGATCACCGTGGCGACGACCGACGCGACCACCGCGAAGAACAGCCCCGCGATCAGTCCGACCATCGCGCCGGAGCCGGCGGTGAACGGCACGCCCGCCTTGCGGCACTCGTTGGACTGCAGCCAGGCGGCGAGAACGCCCCCGCCGATGACCAGCGAGCAGCACAGACAGTTGAGCGCGCCGATCAGCGGCAGGGCCGAGACGAATCCTGCGACGCCTCCTCCGATCAGGGCCGGCATGAGCGGACTGGGACGCTGAACTCCATTCATGACCACCTCCCCGCGCGCCCGACGGTCCCGCCGCGGCGCCCGCGCGGGGATTCTAGCGCCCCGGGATGGCGTTCCGGGGACCGTTCGCCACGGCACGCGGCCCGCTGCCCGGGCCGGAAACACGACGCGGCGCCCCGGAGGGCGCCGCGCGAGGGCTCGGTCCCGGCCTGCGGCCCGGTCAGCGCACGCGGATCGACGCGCCGGCGAGCGAGAGCTGGAGCGAGCCGGTCCCGCCGTCGGCATCACACGTGCCGCCGACGACCGGGAGGTCGATCTCGACCTCGGCCGAGCCGTCGTCGGTCACCGTCAGGAACGGCACGTTGAGCTGAAGCCTCGGGACCGACAGTCCCGAGAACGACGGGTCGGTGCAGGTGAAACCGGTCGACTCGTCGGTGAACCGCACGCTCGCGATCGAGAACGCCAGCCCGCTGTAGTCGCCGGCCGGAATCTCGAACGTCCCGACGAGGTTGTCGGCATCGCTCATCAGGTCGACCTCGCCGCTGACGTTGAGGCTTACCGCCTCGCCCGCCGTGTTGTACAGCGTCAGGCTGTCGAACGTGACGTACAGCGCGCTGACGCCGGCCACCGGCGCCGCCAGGCTCGCGCCTGCCGGCGACGGTCCCGTCGCCGCGCTCGCCGACGCGTAGACCGACACCACCCCCAGAGCCGTGTCGTCGTCGCTGTTGCAGGCCGCAAGGCCCAGGGCCAGCAGCAGTCCGAGTCCGATTGCGAGCAGCTTTCTGTTCATGGTGTCGTCCCTCAGGTCCTCTCTGGAGTGTCCGGAAACCGTCGTCCCGACACGACGCGGACGGCCGGCCCGGCCGCCCGGCCCCGCCGCGTCTCGGGCGGACGCGGCAGGCTCCCCGCAGCGCATAAGTTAAGACGTATCCGCGCGTTTTGCACGTGCCTGCCCTGCGGCCGGGACGGCGCGCAGCCGGCTTTCGCGCTATCGTCTCGGCCGATGTTCGCTCCGGCCTGTTCCGTCGTCCGCCCGCTGCGGCTTCTCGCCGTTCTCGCCGCGCTGACCGGCGCGGGGAACGCGCTGGCCGCCACGCCCGGCATCGAGATCCTCCAGCCCCGGCCCGACACGCCGGTCGTCGACCGGCTGGTGGTCGCGTTCCGTCCCGTCGGAGTCGATCCGGCCGCGGTGCGGGAGGCGCGAATCGAGGTCGACGGCCGGCCGTTCGCCACCCTGGCCGAACCGCCGTTCCTCGCCAGCGGCCCGGTGCAGATCCGGCGCGAGCCGCACGTCGTCCGCATCCTCGTCCTGCTCGCGGACGGGCGGGAACTGGTCGCCGAGACCCGGACCGCGGCGCCGGCGATCGACGAGTCGGTCGACGTCCGGCTCGTCGACGTGTCGGTCAGCGTCACCGATGCCCGCGGGGCCCCCGTCACCGACCTCCGGCGCGAGGAGTTCACGGTCCGCGACGAGGGGCGCCCGGTCGAGATCGCCGCGTTCTCGGGCGAGAGCCGGGGTCTCGACGTGATGCTCGTGTTCGACGCCTCGGAGAGCATGCGCGGCGAGCGCATCCGGCGCGCCCGGGCCGCCGGGCGTGCCTTCGTCGAGGCGCTCGAGCCGCGGGACCGCGTCGGCCTGATCGCGTTCCACGAGAAGGTCGAGATCGTCGAACCGCCGACCGACGACCATCTGCGGATCGTCGAGCGCCTCGCGGGCGTCGAGGCCCGCGGCGGGACGGCGCTCTACGACGCCGTGGCGACCGCGGCCGCGGTCCTCGACCGGAACACGGGCGAGCGCCGCAAGATCGTCGTCGTGCTCTCCGACGGCCGCGATGCGGCGCGCACCCGCTGGAAGCAGGCCTCGCTGCGCTCGATCGACGACGTCATCGGGGCTGCGCACCGGGCCGACGTGCTGGTCTACACCGTCGGACTCGGGGCGAATCTCGAGTTCGAGGAGTCGATCGTCGGGGATCTGTCGACCGCGGACGTCCTGCGCCGGATCGCCCGCTCGACGGGGGGCCGCTTCGAGCGTCTCGAGGGCGTCGACGATCTCGATGCCGCGTTCGCCCGGATTCTCGCCGACGCGCGCCATCTCTACGCGATCGCATTCCGTCCGCGGCCGGCCCGGCGCGACGGGGAATGGCACCGCATCGAGGTGGAGGTCGCGAGGCGCGGACTGCGCGTCCGGGCACGCGAGGGCTACTACGCCCGCAGGCCCGAAGGGAGCGGCCGGACCTCCCGGTAACGCCCGTGCTCGACCCGGCACAGCGCCTTTCCCGGGCCCTCCGCGAGACCGACTCGCCGGACCCGGGACGGAGGCACTAGCTTTCCACCGGCGCCGTCCGGGCGCGGGGGATGCGGGATGCGACACACGCCGGACGTCCACCTGAACCTCAACGTGCGGGGCATGAAGCGCTCGGCGACCGTGTCGAGCAACGAGCGGCTCGCCGCGATGGAGCGCGACGGAAAGCGGGTCTACAGGCTCGGGCTCGGCCAGTCGCCGTTCCCGGTCCCCGAGCCGGTGGTCGAGGCGCTGCGCGCCGCGGCGCCGTGCAAGGACTACATGCCGGTGTGCGGGCACGAGCCGCTGCGCGCGGCCGTGGCGAGCCACCTGTGGCGCCAGCAGGGTGTCCGGCGCAGCGCCGCGGACGTGCTGATCGGACCCGGCACCAAGGAGCTGATGTTCCTGCTGCAGCTCGTCTACTACGGCGACCTGGTGATCCCGACGCCGTCGTGGGTCTCCTACGCACCGCAGGCCCGGATCATCGGCCGCCGCGTCGTCTCGCTGCCGACGCGCGCCGAGAACGACTGGCGCGTGACCGCCGACGAACTCGACGCGCTGTGCGCGGAGGATCCGGGCCGCCCGCGGATCGTGATTCTCAACTACCCGTCCAATCCGACCGGAGGGACCTATCGCGCGGACGAGCTGCGCGAGATCGCCCGCGTCGCGCGCCGGCACCGCTTCGTCCTGCTCTCGGACGAGATCTACGGCGACCTGCACCACCGCGGGCAGCACGTCTCGGTCGCGCGCTTCTACCCGGAAGGCACGATCGTCAGCAACGGGATCAGCAAGTGGTGCGGAGCCGGGGGCTGGCGGCTCGGCGCGTTCATCTTCCCGTCGGACATGCGCTGGCTGCTCGAGGCGATGGCGGCGGCGGCGAGCGAGACGTACACGTCGGTCGCCGCGCCGATCCAGCGCGCGGCGATCACGGCCTTCGCCGGCGGTCTGTGGCTCGACGAGTACCTGACGCTCTCACGCCGCGTCCTCGCCGCCCTCGGCCGGGAGCTGCGCTCCCGGCTGCGGGCCGCGGGCATCGACTGCTGCCGCCCGACGGGCGGGTTCTACCTGTTCCCCGATCTCGGCCCGCTGCGCGAGGGGCTGGCGGAGGCCGGAATCACCACCAGCGACGCCCTGTGCCGCAGGCTGCTCGAGGAGACCGGGGTCGGCATCCTGCCGGGGACCGACTTCGGCCGCCCGCCGGAGGAGCTGACCGCGCGCATCGCGTAC
>RFIB01000061.1 GCA_003695625.1 Acidobacteriota bacterium
GCGGCGGGCGCGCCGCGAGCTCGCCGTCAGCCCCCGCCGCGGCGGCGCGCCAGGCGCCGGACTCGCGCAGCGGCGCGGCGTGTCCGTCAGGAGGCTTCGGGCTGCGCGGCACGACGGCGGCGCCGGCCCGGGGCGCCTCGGGCGTCCCGGGATCCCGGGGCCCGGGCGGGGCGACGGGCATCCCGCGCGGCGCGGACGGCGCGGAGACCTCGGCCCCCGACGGCTCGACCGCCTGCGCGGGATCCGCGCGCCGGTCGTCCGGCGCCGCGCGCGCGTCGGTCGAGTCCCGCGTCCCTGGCGCGTCAGCCGGACGGGGCGCGTCCGCCGGCACGGGCTGCGGGGCCGCGACGGGCTCCGCGACCGCGGCCAGGGATTCCGGACCGACACGAGAGGGCGAGACGGGCGCGGCGGCGGCGTTCCCGGTGCCGGACTCGCTCCGTGGCGGGTCGAGGCGGGGGGCGATGCCCTGTTCCGGTCCGGCCGGCGGCGCGACCAGGGCCAACCCCCCTGCGTGGAGCGAAGCTTGTGGGTGACGACGAGGTGCCGCCGCCGGGCGTGGCGCCCGCGCGCCGCGGATCGGCGAAGTGCCTGCGGGATCGAATGTTACGGGCGGGGCTGGCGCGGCATCGGACCGGGAATCCCTGGTCTGCGCGGCCCACCCACAGGCTTCGCTACACGTAGCGTCGGGGGAGCCGGCCTTCGCGCGTCCCTCGAGCACCGCGGCGAGCACGTCCGGAAAGGGAGTCTCGACGGGCCCGGGCGACGCCCCGTCCGGCGGCACGACGGCCGCCCCGACGGGGGTGGTCGCGACCTGCGCCTCGTCGGGCTGCGCCGGGAGCGCGGGCGTCGGGAACGGGAGCTGTCCGATCACGACGCACGCGGCAGCAACGAACGTGCCACCGACGCGCCCCGCCGGTGGGCGCCGCGCCCGCCGCCGCGTGGCAGTTCCTGCCGGGCTACCCGGAAATTCTTGCCGAACCTTTCTTCGGCGCGGTGCGCTCCCAGATCTGCTTGGACAGCGACGCGGCGACCTTGGCGTTGCGCGCGGCGAGCGCGTCGAGGATCGCCCCCGCCTGGCGCGGCTTGAGGCTCAGGACGAGATCGATCACCACATCCTGCCGCTGGCCGTAGAGTTCCTCGAGCGCGCCGGCGGCGTTGTCGGGATCCATCTGCCCGTAGGCCTTGACCAGCGAGTCGAACGACGGACTCGCGCCGCCTTCGATCTCGCGCTGACGCGCCTCGAGGGCCGTGCGCTGCCTGGCGAGCTGTTCGGCCTGGCGCTCGAGTTCCTGTCGCACGACCTGGAGCTGGCGCTCCTGCTCGATCAGCGCCGTCTCGCGCTCGTCGAGTGCCCGGTCGCGAGCGCGGACCTGCTCGACCAGCTTGTCGAACACTTCCTCGGGGCTCAGCGACGGCGGAGCCTGCGCGTCCTCCGGTGCCGACGTGCCGGACGCGTCCGCGCCGGCATCGGCTTCCGCGGCGGCCTTCCGCTCCTGCGCCTGTGCCCGTGGAACGATGCCCGCCGAGGTCAGCGCGTCGAGCATCACCGCGACGTTGACCGCCAGCGCCAGCCCGAGCACCCAGTACAGCAGCCTAGTCGTGCGCATGGTCTCTCCTTCTCAACGACGGCGGGACGACACCACCGTGCCGCGGGCGCAGCTCGTCGGCCTCGCGCTGCTCGTGACGCGTTCGCTCGCGCCGCCACGCGCGCTGCGCGCGCGCCCGCGCGCGATCGAGCGCGTCGAGCCGGCGCCACGTGTCGCGCAGCGCGCCGGCGAGAGTCTCGCGTCGCTCCCGCGCCTCTGCGCCGCGTTCCTGCCAGCACGCGGACTCGTCGCGCAGCCGGCGCGCGATCCGGCCGGCGAGCGCCAGCTCGCCCGCCGCGACGCCCCGGCGCGCCTCGTCGAGCACGGCGCGCAGCGTGGTGCACGCCGACGTGTCCGCGTCGTGCGCCCGCCGCTCGGCGTCGCGCATCTGCGCCGTGGTTTCTCCCAGCTCGCGGCGCAGCGCCTCGTGCCGCGCGCGTGTCGCGCGTTCGACGACTGCGAGCCGGAAGCGGAATCTCTTCATCGTGCGCACCCCGCGGCCAGTTCGACAAGCTGCCGCCGCGTCTCGTCGAGAGGCGAGGGCCTGGACAGGTCCTGGCGCAGGAACGCCTCGATCTTCGGCACGACGGCGATCGCGCGATCCAGCTCGGGATCGCTGCCCTCGCGATACGCCCCGATGGCGATCAGGTCGGCACTCTCGCGGTGGATCGCGAGCATCCGGCGCAGCAGGGCGGCCGCCTCGAGATGGCCCGCGTCGCTGACCTCCGGCATGACGCGCGAGTTGGACGCCAGCACGTCGATCGCCGGGAAGTGCGCGCGTTCGAACAGCGCGCGCGAGAGCACGAGATGACCGTCGAGGATCGCCCGGGAGGCGTCGGAGATCGGCTCGTCCAGATCGTCGCCCTCGACGAACACGGTGTAGATCCCCGTCATCGCGCCGGCGCCCTGCTCGCGCCCCGCGCGTTCGAGCAGGCGCGGCAGGAAGCCGAACACCGACGGCGGATAGCCCTTGGTCACCGGCGGCTCGCCGGTCGCCAGGCCGATCTCGCGCAGCGCCATCGCGACGCGGGTCAACGAGTCCATCAGCAGCGTCACGTTGCGGCCCTGGCGCCGGAACTCCTCGGCAACCGTCGTCGCGGCCAGGGCGCAGCGCACGCGTCGGACCGGCGGCTCGTCCGAGGTGGCGACGAACACGACCGCGCGGCGCAGGCCCGCCTCGCCCAGTTCGCCCTCGACGAAGTCGCGCACCTCGCGGCCGCGTTCGCCGACCAGCGCGATGACGATGATCTCGTCGGCAGCGTGCCGTGCCAGCGCACCGAGCAGCCGGCTCTTGCCGACGCCGGCGCCGGCGAAGATCCCGACGCGCTGCCCGCGGCCGATCGTCACCAGGCCGTCGATCGCGCGCACACCGGTCGCCATCGGTTCGGTGATCCGCGCGCGATGCATCGCGCGCACCGGCTCGCCGTGGATCGCCCGCCGCGGACCGGGTCCGAGCGGACGGCCGTCGAGCGGGCGTCCGAGTGCGTCGAGCACGCGCCCGAGCAGGCGCTCGCCGACCGGGACGGTCGGCTGGCGCCCGGTGGCGACGACGCGATCGCCGAAGCGCACGCCGCGCACGGGGTCGACCGGCATGCTGTAGACCGTTCCCGACTCGAATCCGACGACCTCGGCCATGCCGAGCAGATCGCCGTCCGCCGTCTCGAGCCGGCACTCCTCCCCCACCCCGACCTGCGGCCCGCGGGACTCGATCGCGAGACCGACCGCGCGACGCACGCGGCCGGCACGGCGCACCGGGACGGGCGCCTGCTCGACGCGGGCGCGGGCCGCCGCGAGCGCCTCGCGTGCGGCGTCGAGCAGCGTCTCGCCGCCGTTCATCGTTCCCCCCGCAGCTCGGCGACGAGCTGGGACACGACGGCGTCAAAGCGCGCGTCGATCTGTTCGTCGCGCCATTCGACGAGCACCTCGCCCGGAGCGAGGCCCGCGTCCTCGACCAGCTCGACACCGCGCGGAACGGACTCCGCGTCCCCGGCGAGCATTCGTCGCCGATCGTCCGGATTGACGCGCAGGCGCGCGCCGACATCGACGTGGAATTCCGAGAGCAGATCACGAGCCACGCGCTCGGCGACCGGATCGCCGTCCGCGATCCGCTGGTGGACGATGCGGCCCGCCAGCGCCAGCGCAAGCGCGAGCAGCTCGCCCTCGAGCGCCTCGGTCGCGCGGCGCTCGAACTCGGCGATCCGCTCGAGCGATCGGGCGACCGTCGCGGCGAGTTCCTCGCGCGCCGCGTCGAGCTGCTGCGCCGCCGCACGCTCGCCCTCGGCACGCCCCTCGCGATGCCCGCGCCGGTAGGCCTCCTCGAGCTGTGCCTCGAGCGAGACCGGCCCGCTTCCGTGGCGGTCGGGTCGGAACGGCTCGACGGCCGCCGACTCGACGATCCTACTGGGCGACAACGTTGGCCTCCTCGAGCGTGATCTCGCCGTTCTTCTCCATCTCGAGCACCGCCTCGACGATCACGCGCTGCGCGTTCTCGACGTCGGCGACGCGCGGCGCCCCGAGGAAGTCCATCTCCTCGCGCAGCATCTGGGCGGCGCGCTCCGACATGCCGCGGAAGAACTTGTCCTGCAGCTCGGGATCGGCGCCCTTGAGCGCGAGCGCGAGCGTGCCGCGCTCGACCTTCTTGAGCACGTCGGGCATGTCGCGGTCCTGGACCGAGAGCACGATCTCGAACGTGAACAGCCGCTCGCGCAGCTTCTGCGCCAGCTCGGCGTCCCGTTCCTCGAGCGCGGCGACGATCTCCTGCCCTGCCGCACGGCCGAGCGTGCCGAGCCGGTCGGCCGCCGAGCCCAGCCCGTCGACCGGCACCGCCATCGCGTCGTCGGCCTGCTCGAGTCGCGTGACGAGGATCTCGCCGACGTGCTGGACCGCCTCGGGCGCGGCCTGGCTCATCGCCGCCATCCGCGCGACGATCTCGGCGCGGCGTTCGGCCGGCATCTCGCCGAGGATCCGGGCCGCCTTCTGCGAGGGCAGGAACGCGAGCACGAGCGCGGTCGTCTGGTCGTTCTCCTCGGCGAGCAGCCGCGCGATCGTGCGCGCCGGCGCGTGGACCAGCGCGTCGGGCAGGCGCGGACGCGGCACGCCGTCGGCCGGGTCGGGCTCCTCGTCGGCGTCATCGGCCCCGATGCGCGCGAGCAGCTCGTCGGCGGCGTCCGGTCGGGCCTTCTGCACCAGCCGGCGGACCTTCTCGCGCCCGGCGGTCTCCAGTCCGCGCGTCTGCTGGATCATCTGCTGGAACTCGGCGAGGACGCGGGCGTTCTCGGACGGGTCGACGACGTCGAGGCGGGCGACCTCGGCCAGGACGCCCTCGACCTCCTGTTCATCGAGATGCTGCAGCAGCCGGGTCGCCGCGTCCTCGCCGATCAGCGTGACGAGGATCGCCGCCTTGCGCCGGCCGGTCAGTCGCTCGGCCATCGGTGCTCAGCCCTCCTTCTCGTGCAGCCAGACGCGCATCGTCTGGGCCATCCCCTCGGGGTGCTCGCCGGCCAGCGCCGTCAGGCGCTGACGCAGCAGCTCGACCTCCGAGGGCGGGCCGAGCGACGCGGCGTCGAGCGACGCCAGCCCGGTCGCCGGCCGCTCGGCCAGCGGCCGCGCGAGGGCGCCGAGCGTCCGCAGCAGCGGCCGGATGAACAGCAGAAACGCCATCAGGAACAGCAGGATCAGCGCCGGGTACTTGATGACGGGCAGCCAGACGCGCGGATCGAAACCGCGCTCGGGCGGCTCGGCGACCGGCGCGACGAGCGGCCGCTGGGTCACCGTCACGCGATCGCCCCGGTCCTCGTCGAACCCGATCGCCGCCTTGACGAACTGCTCGATGTCGGCGAGTTCCTCCGCCGAGCGCGGCACCGGCGTGCGCTCGCCGGTTGCGGGATCCTCCTCCCAGTTCTGGTCGACGACAACGGCGACCGACACGCGCCGGATCCGGCCGACCGGCTCCTCGACGGTCTTCTCGACCTGGGAGTAGCGGAAGCTGCTCGTGCTCTCCGACCGCGTCTGGGACTCCCCCGCTCCGGTCGCGCCGCCCCCGCCGACGTTGGCAGTGACGCCGGGAACGCCTCCCGGTGCCGCGGGACCGGTCGACTGCTCCTTGGTCTTCTGCTCCGAGACGAGCACTCCCGAGTCCGGGTCGTAGGTCGTCTCGCGCCGCAGCACGCGCTCCATGTCGAGATCGACCGTCGACTGGACACGGTAGCGTGTCGCTCCGACGACCGAGTCGAGCACGCGGGCGATCTTGGCGTTGATGTCCTGCTCGAGCGCCGTCTTGAGCTCGATCTGCTTCGAGCCGAGCGCCGCCGAGGCCTCGCCCTCGCCGGACCACAGCACGCGCCCGCGCGACTCCGCCACGTACACGTTCTCGGGCCCGAGGTCCTTGACTGCGCCGACGACGGTGCGGACGACCGCCTGGACCTCCTGGGCGCTCAGCGCACCGCCGCCCGCCAGGCCGAGCATCACCGACGCCTTGGCCTGCTCGTCGTCGTCGATGAAGATCCGCTCGCCCGGCAGCACGAGGTGGACGCGGGCCCACGACACGTCGTCGAGCGCCTCGATCGTGCGCGCGAGTTCGTCCTCGAGCGCCTTCTTGTAGCGGATCTCCTGCATCTGCGTCGACTGGGACACGCTCTCGGAGTCGAACATCTGCGCGAAGCCGAAGCGGCCGGTCGTGCCGATCCCCTTGGCGGTCAGCTCCATCCGCAGGCGATGGACCTGCTCCTGGGGCACCTCGATCGTCGTGCCGCCGTCACGCAGCCGCAGCGGAATCCCGCGGTTCTGCAGCTCGGTGACCACCGCCTGGGCATCGCGCGGCTCGAGCCCGGTCTTGAACACGGCCCAGTCCGGCTGACGCGCCCACCAGACGATCGCCGACACCGCGGCGAACGTCGCGGCGACAGAGACGATCATCGACAGGCGCTGGCGCAGCGTCAGCGCGTTCCAGGCGTCGTAGATCTGCTTGAGTGTCTGCGGCATGGCGTCGAGGCTCCCTCGCGGTCAGGCGGACCGGTCAGACCTGCAGCTGCATGATCTCGCGGTAGGCGTCGATGAGCTTGTTGCGCACTTCGAGCATCGTGCGGAACGACATGTCGGCCTTCTGCATCTCGAGCACGACACGGTGGAGATCGACCTCCTCGCCGGCGACGTAGCGTGCCGCCAGCTCGTCGGCCGCGCGCAGCTCGCCGTCGACGGAGCGCAACGCACCCTCGAGCGCCTCGCGGAACGACGGCGCGGCGCCTTCGGCCGGTCCGGCGTCCGGCGTCGTCGGCGCGGTCTGCTCCGGGCGCTGCGGGCGCAGCAGTTCATGGATCGCGGGTGCCGTGATCTGGGTCGGTGCCATGCTCGCCTCCCGTCGCTCAGCTCATCATCTCGAGCGCGGATTCGTTCATCGCCTGGACGGTCTTGACGACGTTGACGCTCGCCTCGTAGGCACGCACCGCCGCGACCATGTCGACCATCTCCTCGGATGGATCGACGTTCGGGTACGCGACGAAGCCGTTGGCGTCCGCGTCGGGGTGGCCGGGTTCGTAGCGGTAGACGAACGGCCGCGGATCGGTCGTCACCTGGCGCACGGCGACGCCGCGGACCCACGGCGCGATCCCATCACGCGCCCGCGAGACCGGAGCCGCCTCGACGACGGGCAGCCGCCGCCGGTACGGTCCGCCCTCGGGCGTGCGCGTCGTGCGGGCGTTGGCCAGGTTCGAGGCGATCAGCTCCATGCGGGCGCGCTGCATCTCCAGTGCGGACAGCGCGACGCGGTTGGCTCGCTGCAGGCTCATCCGTTGCGTCCTCCGGTCAGCGCGGCGGCGATCTGGCGGAACCGGGTGCGGACCAGCATCGCGGCGACGCGGTAGCGACTGCGTGTCTCGGCGAGAGCCGCCATCTCGCGCTCGATGTTGACGTTGTTGCCGTCGGGGCGGGCCGGCAGGCCGTCGACCTCGCGCGGCCGGACCGCGACGGCCCGGTGTACCGCGGTGCCCGCCGCCTGCCGCCCGCCGCGGTCGGACGGACGCGGCGCGAGCGCGCGGGCCAGCGCGTCGTTGAAGTCGATGTCCACCGTCCGGTAGCGGGGCGTCTCGGCGTTGCCGACGTTCGACGCGATCAGCTGCTGGCGGCGACTCATCACGTCGAGCGAACGCCCCAGCCGCTCGATGAACGGCATCGCGGGTCGCTGGATCGTCACCGGTGTTCTCCTTTCCGGAGCCCGCTCAGCGGGCCCCGACCTCGTGCGGCGCGGCCTGCCGCTCCTCGCGGAACCGTCGCAGCTTGTTGCGCAGGGTGCGCACCGAGATGCCGAGCTTCTCGGAGGCGCGCGTGCGGTTGCCCCCCTCGGCCTCGAGGGTGCGCTCGATCAGGATCCGCTCCGCCTCGGCGATCGTCAGGCCCGGGCGCAGGCGCTCGTCGTCCGCGGCGCCCGCGACGGGCGACCAGTCGTCGAGCGACAGGTCCTCGACGCGAATCTCCTCCGGCGCGCCGAGCACGACCGCGCGCTCGATCACGTTGCGCAGCTCGCGCACGTTGCCCGGCCACGGGTGCCGCGCGAGCCGCGCCAGCGCGTCGCGGCCGATCCGCGGCGCGGGCAGCCCGGTCCGCGCGGCCGCCTCGCGCGCGAATGCCTCGGCCAGCGGGCGGATGTCCTCCGGCCGCTCGCGCAGCGGCGGGATCGTCAGCGGGATCACGCTGAGCCGGAAGAACAGGTCGCCGCGAAAGCGCCCCTCGGCGACCTCGCAGCGCAGGTCGCGGTGCGTCGCGGCGACGATCCGCACGTCGACCGCCTCCCCGTGCTCCGAGCCGAGCGGGATCACCTCGCGGCTCTCGAGTGCGCGCAGCAGCTTGGCCTGCAGTTCGAGCGGAAGCTCGCCGACCTCGTCGAGCAGCAGAGTGCCGCCATCGGCGCGCTGGAAGTGTCCGGGGCGGTCGCGGTCCGCGCCGGTGAACGCGCCGCGGCGCACGCCGAACAGCTCGGCCTCGAGCAGCCCGGCGGGCAGCGCCGCGCAGTTGACGGCCACAAACGGTCCCGAGGCACGGCGGCTGCGGTGATGGATCGCGCGGGCGACGACCTCCTTGCCCGAGCCGCTCTCCCCGCACAGCAGCACGGTGCTGTCGGTCCGTGCGGCGCGCGCAACCCGTTCGAGCAGCATGCGGAACGCGGGCGATTCGGCGACCAGCTCCGGCGCGTCCGGTTCCGACGCGTCGGCCCCCCGGTCGCCGATCGCGCGGCCGACCGCCGCGACCAGCGTCGCCGGCGCGATCGGCTTGAGCAGGTAGTCGCAGGCGCCCCGGCGAACCGCGTCGACCGCCTGCTCGACGGTGCCGAACGCGGTCACCACGATCACGCGCAGGCCGGGGCGCAGCGCCAGGGCCCGTGACAGCAGCTCGGTGCCGCTCATCCGCGGCATCCGCACGTCGGTGACCATCGCATCCCAGGGCCGCGCGCGGAGCGCCTCGAGCGCCTCGTCGCCGGCGGCGCACGAGGCGGTCTGCCAGCCGGCGCGTTCGAGAACGCGGCTCATGCCGAGTCTCATCGACGGCTCGTCGTCGACGACGAGC
>RFIB01000062.1 GCA_003695625.1 Acidobacteriota bacterium
CGGGGAGGACTCAGCGCACGTCGGTCCGGCGCAGACCGCCGACCACACCCGGCGGCAGGTTCTCGGTCGTGAAGCCGGGGTTCTGCTCCCAGTCGGCAGCCATCGGCGTGCCCGCGACGTCGCGGACGCCGGTCGGCCCGCCGCTGACGTGGATCCGCCAGGTGGCGTTCTCGGCCAGCGGATCGCGGGGCACGATCGTGACCGTCAGGCCGTCGGCCGAGAGCTGCGGCGAGCCGGCCGCCTGGGGCACGGCGGCCCCGGACGCGTCGAGCAGGCGCACGGTCTGCGCGGTGACGCTGGCCGGATCGAGCGCCTCGTCGAAGAACACGCGCGGCTGCACGCCGACCGGCACGCCGGTCGCGCCGGCCGCGGGATCGCTGCCGGTCACGCTCGGTCCGGCGTTGGCGCTGACCGTGAACCCTCCGGCGCGACGGCCGAACGACCGGTCCGGATTGAGCACGTCGACGTCCCGGGGTCCGGCCGGCGCGTCGCCGGCGATCCGGATGTCGACCGAGAGCTGCGAGCACGAGTCGCGCCGGGTGGCGAGCACGGTGATCCCGGTGCCCGAGAACTCGACCGTCGCGCCGGTGTCGAACGACTCGCCGGTGATCGTCAGCGTGAGCTGCGCGCCCTGCTCGCCCTGGGACGGCACGACCGTCGAGACCACCGGCCGCGGCAGGCCGGAGATCTCGTTCGAGAAGTCGGTCGACTCGAGTCCCTCGCTGTCGTACGCCTTGACCGCGACGTAGTAGCGCGTGCACGCGGTCAGGCCGGTCAGCGTGGTCGCGGTGTTCGAGCCTCCGGGAACGTCCTTCGTGCTGGTGTACGTCCCGGGCGCGGTGCCCCAGTAGACCGTGTAGCCCGCGGCCCCGGACACGGGGTCCCACGCGATGTCCATCGTCCCGGCGGCGGCCAGTCCGGTCGCTGCCGCGCACAGCAGCAGACCCGCCAGCAGGCGGAGCCCGCGGTTGCCCTTCGTTGCACGCCCGTGCATGCCTCGTCCCTCTCGTGGTTCGGCGTCTCGGGCGCCGGACGCCCGCATGTCCGGCGCCGGGTCGCATCGGGCGGCGACGGGAAGGCGGACGGTGCAAGGGACGGGCCACGCACTGACCCGGTTCAGGCGGTCCGGGCGCACGCGCACGCCGCACGATCCGCGCGACGCATCACGATGTCGAAACCGCCGCGGACCACGCGGACCGGCGTCGCGATTTCGAATCCGTGCCCGCGGGGGGTGTTCAGGACAGCTCGTAGAGCTTCGGGTCGACCCGCGGCGGCAGGCGGCGGCGGACGATGTCGGCGATCCGCCGCGGCGTGCCGCGGGCGCCGTCGTCGAACGGATCCTCGAGCGCGTCGCCGAGCTGTTCCTCGACCTCCTCGGGATCCTCGCCGGCCTCCATCCGCCGCAGCGCCTCCTCCATCGCCTCGCCGAGGGGGAGCCCGGTCATCTCGGTCAGGCGGCGCATCAGCCGCGCCGCCTGGCGCGGGTCCTCCTCGTCGAGCGACCCCGCCTCGCGCTCGAGCGTCGCCAGCGCCTGCTCGACCCGCTGCTCGTCGAGACCGGCCAGCGGGTCGTCGGCGTCGGACTCGTCCTCGCCGCGGCGCGAGCCGACCGCGAAGGTGGACGGGCGGCGCTCGAGGTCCGGACGACCGCACCGCGGACAGTCGGGCCGCCGGGCGGGATCGACCCGCCGCGAGAGGAAGCTGAACAGCATGTGGCAGTCGGGACAGTAGAACTCGTAGATCGGCATCGTCGGATTCCCGCCGTCCCGGGCCGGACCGGCTGGCCCCGGCCGCACCGGCTCGCCTATAAATGAACCACGGGGAGCGCTCTGCCGCCCGCGGGGAGGACGATCATGACCGCACCGGCCTCGCGCCGCGAGGAACTCGAGGAACTGCTCGCGGGGATCCTCGCGTCGGGGTCGTTCGAGCGCCCGTGGCCGGCGGACCGCCCGCTGACCGACGCCGGGCTCGACTCGGTGGCCGTCCTCGAGCTGGTGGCGACGCTCGAGCAGCGTTACGACATCCGCCTCGAGGGCGAGGACCTCGACGCGCGGCACTTCATGACGATCGCCGGGCTCGAGGAGCTGCTGGCGCGGAAGGCCCGCTGATGCGTCCGACGGCCTGGCTGGTCCACCACCTGCTCGAGCACAGCGCCGAGGAGCGGCCCGACGCCCCGTTCCTTATCCACGAGGGACGCCCGCACGGCTACGCGGAGATCGACGCGGCCGCCAACCGGCTGGCCCGGCTGCTGCGCCGCCACGGCCTCGTCCGCGGCGACCGGGTCGGCCTGCTCGCCCACAACGGCGTGACCTACGTCGTCGCGTGGTACGCGATCCTCAAGGCCGGCGGGATCGCCGTCCCGCTCAACACGGCCGCCGACGGGGCGACGCTGCGCGGGATGCTCGCCGACTGCACGGCGCGCTTCCTGGTCACCGGGCGCGGATTCGAGCGGGTCGTCACCGACGCGGTGGCGGCGCTGCCGGACCTCGACGTGCTCGTCGCGCCGGCTCCCGAGCGGATCGACCCGCTGCCGGCCCACATCGAGGGCGTGCCGCTCGACGCGGCGGACCACGAGTCGTCCGAGCCGCTCGACGTCGCCCTGATCGACCTCGATCTGGCCGCGATCATCTACACCTCCGGCAGCACGGGCCGGCCGCGGGGAGCGACGCTGTCCCACCTGAACATCATGACCAACACGCGCTCGATCCTCGGCTACCTCGGCCTCGGGCCGGACGACCGCGTGCTCCAGGTTCTGCCGTTCTACTACGTGTACGGCAAGTCGCTGCTCAACACGCACGCGGCGGTCGGCGGCACGGTCGTGATCGAGAACCGGTTCATGTTCCCCAACACGGCGCTCGACACGCTCGAGAACGAGCGCTGCACCGGACTGTCCGGTGTGCCGTCGACGTTTGCGATCCTGCTCAACCGGTCGAACTTCGCCGAGCGGCGCCTCGAGCACCTGCGCTACGTCACGCAGGCCGGCGGCGGAATGAGCCCCGAGCTGACCCGCCGGCTGATCGCCGCGCTGCCCGGCCGGCGGATCTTCGTCATGTACGGCGCCACGGAGGCCTCGGCGCGGCTGACCTGGCTCGACCCCGACGTGCTGCCGCGCAAGATCGGCTCGATCGGGCGCCCGATCCCCAACGTCCGCGTCCGGGTGCTGCGCGAGGACGGCAGCGAGGTCCCGCCCGGAGAGACCGGCGAGCTGGTCGCCAGCGGCTCGAACATCATGCGCGGCTACTGGAACGACGCCGAGGAGACCGCCCGGGTGCTCGACGAGCACGGCTACTGGACCGGCGACCTCGGCCGCGTCGACGAGGACGGCTACCTGTGGGTCGTCGGGCGCAAGAAGGACATGATCAAGGCGGGCGCGCACCGGATCTCGGCCAAGGAGATCGAGGACGTCATCCTCGAGTACCCGGAGGTGCACGAGGCGGCGGTGATCGGCGTGCCCCACGAGCTGCTCGGCGAGACGATCCGCGCCTACGTCGTGTTCCGCGATCCGCCGGCCGCCGCGGCGGACGATCCGCGCCGCGAGGAGCTGGCCGAGTTCCTCAAGCGGCGCCTGCCGGCGTTCAAGCGCCCCGAGCGGATCGAGGTCCGGCTCGACCTGCCGAAGAACGAATCGGGCAAGATCATGAAACAGGTCCTGCGCGAACAGGCGCGGACCACTGCCACGGAGTCTCCGGATGCCCCTTCAGCCTGACGTGCTCGCCATCGATCCCGCCGCGGAGACGCGGCGTCTCGCCGAGGCGATCGCCCGGCAGACCCGCCGCGACCTGCGCCGCCAGGGACTCGTCGTCGGCGTCTCCGGCGGCGTCGACTCCGCCGTCGCCCTCGGACTGGCCGTCGAGGCGGTCGGCCGCGAGCGCGTCGTCGGGATCCTGATGCCGGACCGGCACTCGAGCCCGGAGTCGGTCCCGCTCGCCCGCACGTGGTGCGAGCAGCTCGGCGTCGAGCACGTCGTCGAGGACGTGACACCCGCGCTGACCGGACTCGGCTGCTACCGGCGGCAGACCGAGGCGATCCGCCGGCTGTTCCCGGAGTTCGACGAGGACCGCGACCGGTTCAAGATCCACATGCCGCCCGGCGTGCTCGAGCAGGATCGCGTGAACTTCTTTCTGCTCACGGTCGAGTTCGCCGACGGCCGGACCGAGTCCAGGCGGCTCGGCGTCCGCGAGTTCCTGCAGATCGTCGCCGCGACCAACATGAAGCAGCGCACGCGGATGACGATGCTCTACTACCACGCCGAGGCGCGGAACTGGGCCGTGCTCGGCACCTGCAACCGCAACGAGTGGATCGTCGGGTTCATCGTCAAGCACGGTGACATCGCGGTCGACGTCAAGCCGCTCCAGCACCTGTACAAGTCGCAGGTCTACGCGCTGGCGCGGCACCTCGGCGTGCCGCAGGCGATCGTCGACCGTCCGCCGTCGTCGGACACCTACTCGGCGGACCAGACCCAGGAGGAGTTCTACTTCTCGCTGCCGTGGGAGAAGATGGACCTGCTGATCTGGGCCTGGGAGCACGAGGTGCCGCCGGCCGAGGCGGCGGAGCCGCTCGGGCTGACCGAGGAGCAGGTGGCGCGCGCCTACCGCGACCTGACGACCAAGTCGCGCACGACGGCCCACATGCGCCGCATGCCGCTGGCCTGCGTCGAGGACTGAGCGGCCGTCCCGGTCAGCCGCCGATCACCGCGGCGACGATCGCCTGCGCCTCGCGCTGGATCCGCTCGAGGTGCTCCCGGTCGCGGAAGCTCTCCGTGTAGACCTTGTAGACGTCCTCGGTGCCCGAGGGTCGCGCGGCGAACCAGCCGCTCGGTGCGACGACCTTGAGCCCGCCGATCGGCGCCCCGTTGGCCGGCGCGCGGGTCAGCTTGGCGACGATCGGCTCGCCGGCCAGCTCGGTCGCGGTGACGTCGTCCTCGCTCAGGCGCTTGAGCCGCGCGCGCTGGTCGGCGCTGGCGGGCACGTCGATCCGCTCGTAGACCGGTGCGCCGTGCCGCTCGGTCAGCCGCTCGTAGCGCCGCCCCGGGTCCTCGCCGGTGCGGGCGAGGATCTCCGCGGCGAGCAGCGCGAGGATGAATCCGTCCTTGTCGGTGGTCCACACGGTGCCGTCGCGGCGCAGGAACGACGCCCCGGCGCTCTCCTCGCCGCCGAAGCCGTAGCTGCCGTCGAGCAGGCCGGCGACGAACCACTTGAAGCCGACCGGCACCTCGGCGAGCGGCCGGCCGAGGTCGGCGGCGACGCGGTCGATCATGCTGCTGCTGACGAGCGTCTTGCCCACGGCCGCAGCGGGCGGCCAGTCGGGCCGGTGCCGGAACAGGTAGTCGATGGCGACCGCCAGGTAGTGGTTCGGGTTGAGCAGGCCGGCGGCCGGCGTGACGATCCCGTGGCGGTCGAAGTCCGGATCGTTGCCGACAGCGACGTCGAACCGCTCGCGCAGCTCGATCAGCCGCGACATCGCCCACGGCGACGAGCAGTCCATCCGGATCCGCCCGTCGCGGTCGAGCGTCATGAACGAGAACGTCGGATCGATCTCCCGGTTGACGATCTCGATCGACAGCCCCCAGCGCTCGGCGATCGGCTCCCAGTAGCCCGCACCCGAGCCGCCCATCGGATCGACGCCGATCCGCACGCCGGCCGCGCGGACCGCGTCGAGGTCGACCACGCGGCCGAGATCCTCGACGTACGGCGTGACGAAGTCGTGGCGATGCGTCGTCGGCGCGGCGCGCGCCTTCTCGGCCGGCACGCGCCGCACCTCCGCGTTGCCTCCGGCGAGCAGCGCGTTGGCGCGCGTCTCGATCCAGCCGGTGATCTCGGTGTCGGCCGGGCCGCCGTGGGGCGGGTTGTACTTGAACCCGCCGTCCTCCGGCGGATTGTGCGACGGCGTGATCACGATCCCGTCGGCCCGGCCGCGCCCCCCGCCCCGGTTGTGGGTCAGGATCGCGTGGGAGATCACCGGGGTCGGCGTGTAGCCGTCGTGCTCGTCGACGAACACCTCGACGCCGTGGGCAGCGAGGACCTCGAGCGCCGTCGTGCGCGCCGGCTCGGACAGCGCATGGGTGTCCATGCCGAGGAACAGCGGACCGTCGATCCCGTCGAGGCGGCGGCGCTCGCAGATCGCCTGGGTGATCGCCAGGATGTGGTCCTCGTTGAAGCTGCGCCGGAACGACGACCCGCGGTGGCCCGATGTGCCGAACGCGACCCTCTGCGACGGCTCGGAGACGTCGGGACGCAGCGTGTAGTACGCGCTGACCAGGCGCGGGACATGGACGAGCATCGCGCGCGGCGCCGGCTTGCCGGCCAGGGGATGAAGCGACGGCATCGGGCCTCCCGGGGGACGGCGTCCCCGCGAGGCGGGAGCAAACCACCACGGCCGCGACGCGGCAAGTCCCCGCGGCCCGCCGGCGGCCGGGCCGGCCGTGTTTCCGCAGAGAAATTCGGACGTGCCCTTGCCCCGGGCTCGACGTATATCGCCTCGGGGCCGGAGGGCTGCGCTACGGCCCGACAAACGCCTGCGAAAAAGGACGGACATGAAGACCGATCGACGAACATTCGTCAAGACGGTCGCGGCCGGCACGGCCGCCCTGGGTCTGCCGTCCTGGACCCGCGGGGCGATCAGCACCGACCGCACGCCGCTGGTCCGCGTGCACCACGTCCCGGTCCCGGACTTCTCGTGGACCAACGCCCATCCCGGGGTCGAGAGCCTGCTGTTCCGCCTCGCCTCGGCCGGCCGCCGCTTCTACCGCACCAGCCTGTCCCACCCCCTCGGCGGGCCGCAGGGGATGATCGGACCGCACGACGTGGTCTGCATCAAGGTCAACGCGCAGTGGAAGTACCGCGGCTCGACGAACACCGACGTGGTCCGCGGCGTGATCCAGCGGATCCTCGAGCACCCCGACGGCTTCGACGGCGAGGTGTGCATCATCGAGAACGGCCAGGGCCGCGGCTCGCTCAACTGCGACACGACCGGCGGCTGCGACGGGGGCACGCGCGAGGTCCACGCCAACGCCGAGAACGAGTCGCACTCGTTCCTGTGGCTGGTCAACGAGCTGTTCCAGGATCCGCGCGTCACCGCGTACGAACTCGATGACATCCGCCAGACGTTCATCAACGCCGACGACCACGTCACCGACGGCTACCGGACGATCTCCGACGTGTCGTACCCGTGCTTCACGTCGCCCAAGGGCAACCGGATCGAGTTCAAGGAAGGGATCTGGACCGGCAGCGGACACGACAGCGAGCGGCTGAAGTGGATCAACATCCCGACGATGAAGGACCACAAGGACCTCAACGTCACCGGCTGCTGCAAGCACATCTACGGCCTGATCACGACCTGGAACGAGCCGCTGCCGCATCACGACCCGACCGTCGCGGGGCAGATCATCGGGCAGTTCTACTCGCTGGTCCGCCAGCCGGTGCTGCACCTGCTCGACCACATCTGGGTCGCCCACGCGAGCCTGTGCGGCTATCCGCCCGACACGACGACGCGACGCGACATGCTCGTCGCCGGGTTCGATCCGGTGGCGATGGACGCCTGGTCGGCGCGGCACGTGCTCTACCCGATCTCGGGCGATCCGGCGCACGACCCGGACATCCCGGGCTGGTTCCGGACGTACCTGCTCGACACGCGCGACGTGCTCAACGCCAACGGCGGCGTCGACGGCGGCAAGCCCTCGACGATCGACGAGGCGGACATCACCGCCTACCACCAGGACCAGCGCCGGATGCAGGTCGGCGTGTTCGTGCGCGGCGCCGACGTCCACGTCGTCTGGGCCGGCGCGCGGCCGCCGTACCGGATCGAGAAGGATGCCGACCCGACGTTCCCCGCGCCCCAGGTGCTCGCCCAGGCGGTCTGGGACCGCGAGTTCGTCGATCCCGGCGCGGGCGGCGACGGCGCGAACTGGTACTACCGCGTCACCGGCTCCTGAACCGCGACGGCCGGCACCGCGCCGTCCCAGCGCCCGAAGCCGGCATCGACCAGCGGCCCGTCCGGCCCGCCC
>RFIB01000359.1 GCA_003695625.1 Acidobacteriota bacterium
GGGCGCACTGCTCCGGAAGGTGCACGTCCGAGAGCAGCGGCAGCCCGGTGGCCTCGCCGACCTCGGCGAGGATGTCGAGTCCGCGTTCGAGGCCGGGGCCCCGGAACGCGTCGACGGACGTGCGGTTGGCCTTGTCGAACGAGGCCTTGAAGACCAGCGGCAGGCCGACGCGCGCGGCGATCCCGGCCAGCGCCCGCGCGTGGGCCAGCGCCGATTCGCGCGACTCGATCACGCAGGTCCCCGCGATCACCAGCAGCGGCTCGCCGTCGCCGCAGGCGAGGCCGTCGCGCAGCTCGGCGCGCGCCGGGGGCCGCGCCTCGCTCATCCGGCGCGCTCCCGGTGGTAGCGCCCGGCGGCCCCGACGAACCCCTTGAACAGCGGGTGCGGATCGAGCGGACGCGACTTGAACTCCGGGTGGAACTGGCAGGCGAGGAACCAGGGATGGTCCTCGCGCTCGACGATCTCGACCAGGTCGGCGTCGGGATAGATGCCCGAGACCTTCATTCCCGCCTCGCGCAGCCGATCGAGGTACTCGTTGTTCACCTCGTAGCGGTGACGGTGGCGCTCGGAGATGTTCTGGGTCTCGTAGAGCGCGTGGGCCAGCGTGCCGGGCGTCAGCCGGCACGGGTAGGCGCCGAGGCGCATCGTGCCGCCGAGGTCACGGATCTGGCGCTGCTCGGGAATCAGGTCGATCACGTTGTGCGGCGTGTCCGGATCGAACTCGGTCGAGTTGGCGCGGTCGAGACCGGCGACGTGGCGCGCCGTCTCGATCACGGCGCACTGGAGACCGAGGCAGATGCCGAGAAACGGGATCCGCTGTTCGCGGGCGTGGCGGATCGCCAGGATCATCCCCTCGATGCCGCGTTCGCCGAAGCCACCCGGAACGAGAATCCCGTCGACCCCCTCGAGCTGGCGGGCCACATTGTCCGGCGTGAGCTGCTCGGCCTCGACGAAGCGCAGGTCGACGTTCAGCCGGTGGTGGAATCCGCCGTGGCGCAGCGCCTCGTTGAGCGACTTGTACGAGTCCTCGTACGAGACGTACTTGCCGACCATGGCGATCGTCACCGTCTCGGTCGCGCTCTTCGCGCGCTCGACCAGACTCTGCCACGGGCCCAGCCGGCGCTTGCGGAACGGCAGGTCGAGCAGCTTCGTGATGATCTCGTCGAGTCCCTCCGAGGCGAATCGCAGCGGGACCTCGTAGATGTTCTCGACGTCCGGCGCGGCGATCACCTGGTCCTCGCTGACGTTGCAGAACAGGGCGATCTTGCGCTTGATCTCGGCCGGCAGCGGGCGGTCGGAGCGGCAGAGCAGGATGTCGGGCTGGATTCCGATCGCCCGCAGTTCGCGGACCGAGTGCTGCGTCGGCTTGGTCTTGAGCTCGCCGGCGCCGGGGATGAACGGCACGAACGACAGGTGGACGAAGATCGCCCGGCGCGGCCCGACCTCGAGCCGGAACTGGCGGATCGCCTCGAGGAACGGCAGGGACTCGATGTCGCCGACGGTGCCGCCGATCTCGACGAGCTGGATCTCGTAGCCGTCGGACAGGCCGCGGATCGCATCCTTGATCTCGTCGGTGATGTGCGGGATCACCTGCACCGTGCCGCCGAGGTAGTCGCCGCGGCGTTCGCGCTCGATCACCTGGTTGTAGATCCGGCCGGTCGTGTAGTTGTTCTTCTGTCCGGTACGGATCGAGGTGAAGCGCTCGTAGTGGCCGAGATCAAGGTCGGTCTCGGCGCCGTCCTCGGTGACGAACACCTCGCCGTGCTGGAACGGATTCATCGTGCCCGGATCGACGTTGATGTACGGGTCGAGCTTCTGGATCGTGACGCGGAACTGGCGGGCCTCGAGCAGGTTGGCGATCGAGGCCGCCGCGAGGCCCTTGCCGAGCGACGAGACGACGCCGCCGGTGACGAAGATGTAGCGCGTTCCGTTGTCGGTCATCATGCGTTCCGTCCGTCGGTCGTGGCGAGACGCGCCTCGGCGCGCCGCAGGTCCTCGGGCGTGTCGACTCCGAGCGGTGCGGCCCGGGCGGCGAGCACGCGGATCTCCCAGCCGGCCTCGAGCGCGCGGAGCTGCTCGAGACCCTCGAGCCGCTCGAGCGGCGAGGGAGGCATCGCGGTGAACGACAGCAGCGATTCGCGGCGCCATGCGTAGACGCCGACGTGCGCCCGGGCGGCGCCGGGGGGCGGAGGCGGCGGCAGGCGCGGCAGCTCGCCGCCGTCGCCGGGCCGGTGGTACGGGATCGGCGAACGCGAGAAGTAGAGCGCCCGTCCTCCGGCGGTCGTGACGACCTTGACGACGTTGGGATCGGCGTAGTCGGCCGGTTCCTCGATGTCGGCGGCCAGGGTCGCGAGCGACGCGCGCTCGTGCCGCTCGAGACACGCGACGAGCGCGTCGAGGTCGCGCGGATCGACGAACGGCTCGTCGGCCTGCAGACCGATCACGATCTCCTCGCTGCGCGACGCCACCGCTTCGGCGACGCGGTCGGTGCCCGAGGCGTGCCCGGCGGCGGTCATCACTGCGGGGAAGCCCGCCGCCTCGGCCGTCTCGAGGATGCGCGTGTCGTCGGTCGCCACGAGCACGGAGCCGGCCTTGCGCGCGCGTGCCGCCCGCTCGCAGACGTGAACGAGGAGGGGACGGCCGCCCAGCGGCGCCAGCACCTTGCCTGGAAACCGCGACGAGGCCCACCGGGCCGGAATGACGACGACCGCGTCCGGCAAGCGACTCCTCCGAGCCCGGGTGTCATGCCGATCCAGTCGGCAGCCGGTGGCCCGACGCGAACCGGGGCGGATCGTAGACGACGGCGCGCGGGGGGTCAAGCTAGCGTGCCCCGGCGCGCCCCGCGGCGTCGGCTGCGTGTATCCTCCGCCGCGATGAGCGCCCAGCCTCGAGCGGACACCGCGCCGGCGCTGCGGCTCGACGGTGTCGCCAAGAGCTTTCCGCGGCGGCGCAGCCTCGGCGAACTGCTGCGCCGGCCGTGGGCCTCGCGCGGACGCGTCGAGGCCGTGCGCGGCGTGTCGTTCGCCGTCGGACGGAACGAGATCATCGGTCTGCTCGGCCCGAACGGGGCCGGCAAGACGACGCTGCTCAAGATCGTGTGCGGCCTGATCGTGCCCGATGCCGGCCGCGTCGAGGTGTTCGGCGAGACGGTCGAGGGCCCGCGGCTGTCCCGTCTGGTCGGCCTGGTCCACGGCGACGAGCGCTCGTTCTACTGGCGGCTGACCGCCCGCGAGAACCTCGACTTCTTCGCGCGGCTGCACGGATTCGATCGTGCCGAGCGGGCACGCCGGATCGGGCGGCTGCTGGACAAGGTCGGCCTGGCGGACGATGCCGACCGGCGGTTCGGCGACTTCTCGTCCGGCATGCGGCAGCGGCTGGCGATCGCGCGCGGCCTGCTCGCGGACCCTCCGATCCTGCTGATGGACGAGCCGACGCGCAGCCTCGATCCGGTCACCGCCGCCGCGCTGCGCGAGTTCGTCACCGAGGAGCTGCACGCCGGTGACGGCAAGGCGATCCTGGTCGCGACCCACAACCTGCGCGAGGCCGAGACGCTGTGCGACCGGGTCGTCGTGCTCTCCCGGGGGATGGTCCGCGCCGACGACACGCCCGAGGCGCTGCGCAAGCGGGGGCTCGGCGGGATCGCCTACCGGCTGCGGCTGGTCGGCGGCCGGGTCGCCGCCGA
>RFIB01000063.1 GCA_003695625.1 Acidobacteriota bacterium
AATCGAAGGGGGCCGGCGGATGCCGGCCCCCATCTTTTGTTCTTCGCTGTCGATGGCCGGCCTGCGCGATCGCCCCTACGGGGAGTCCTCGTCGAACTCGGGTTCGTCGAGGACGGTGAGCGCCTCCTGCGCGCGCTCGAGATCCGCCCGCTCGACGTAGAGCCGGATCGTCGGTCCCACGGGGGGGAACAGCATTCCCTTCGTCTCGGGCGCGAATTCGGCCCACGCGATCCCCGCCTCGGCCAGCGCCCCGCGTACCAGGTCGGCCTCGTCCTCCGTCGACAGCCTGACGAGCTCGACCGGATCGGTCATCCCCGGGGCCTGCTCCTCGGACTCGAGCCGGGCGATCAGCGTCTCCCGCGAGACGACATCCTCCGACCCGCAGGTCACGCAGCGCTCCACCCGGCGCGCGAACGGCGCGGCGCAGTCCACGCAGAAGGCGACCGCCTCGGGATCGTCGAGGTCGAACCGCTCCGCGCGCAGAGGTTCCCGTCCCATCGTCCCGTCTCCTCCTCCGGCGCCGCGCAGCGACGCCCGGGGCCGGTTATACGTCGAGACCCGGCCCGGCCGCGAGACGGCGCGGCGACGAGCCGTTCGCACGCCGAAGAGGTCCGCCGGACGCCCGGCGGCTGCGCCCGCGCTCCGGGAGGCGCAGAATCCCCGACCTCGCCGTCCGGCGGTCCGGGCGGCGCCCGCCGAGGAGTCGAGACGATGACCACCCGCGCGAGCCTCGCCGCCACCGTGTTCTGCCTCGCCGCCCTTGCCGAATCCGCGCCGCCCGCCCTCGCGGACGAGGGGATGTGGACCTTCGACAACCTGCCCCGCGAGCGGCTCGCCCGCGTCCACGGGTTCACTCCCGACGATGCGTGGCTCACCCGGCTTCAGCGCGCCGCCGTGCGCTTCGGGCGCGGCGGCTCCGGCTCGTTCGTGGGATCCCACGGTCTCGTGCTGACCAACCACCATGTCGTTGCCGGAGGGCTGCAGCGGCTCGAGGCCACGCACCCCGGGCTGATCGAGCGCGGTTTCCTCGCCGCCGGTCCCGACGACGAGCTCCCGCTCCCGAACCTGGAGATCCGGGCCCTGATCGGCACCCGGGACGTGACGGCCGCGATCGCTGCCGCGGTGGAGCGCGCGGGCGAGGACCCGGCGGCCCGGGCCAGGGCACGGGCCGCCGCCGCGGCGCGGCTGGTCGAACAGGCCGAGGACGGCGACGACGTGCGCGCCGAGTTCGTCGAACTGTACGAGGGCGCGCAGTCGTGGATCTACCGCTACCGGGTCTGGGACGACGTGCGGCTGGTGTGGGTGCCCGAGCAGGCCGCGGCCAACTTCGGCGGCGATCCGGACAACTTCACCTATCCGCGCCACGACCTCGACGCGGCGCTCGTCCGCGTCTGGAAGGACGGCCGGCCGGTCGATGCGGCCGACCATCTCGTGTTCGCCGACGGGCCGGTGCCGACCGGGGCTCTCGTCTTCGTGGCCGGGCACCCCGGCAACACCGACCGCCTGCAGACCGTCGCCCAGCTCCGCTGGGCGAGGGACCGCCGGCTCCCCGAGTCGCTCGAGGGACTCCGCACGCTGCGCGAGGCGATCGCGCGCTATGCCGCGCGCGGCGCGGACGAGGCGCGCAAGGCGCAGATGCCGGCGTTCTTCGTCGACAACGCGATCAAGTCGATCGAGGGACGTCTCGGCGCGCTGCGCGACGAGCATGCGTTCGGGCTCAGGGAGGACCAGGAGCGGGAGCTGCGCGCGCGCGTCGCGGCCGACCCGGAACTCGCCCGCACGATCGGCGATCCGTGGACGACGATCGAGCGGTTCCTCGCCGAACGCGGTGACGAACTGCTCCGGCTGCGCAGGAGAAGCCAGCTCACCTCGCCGTGGATCAGGTCGATGTCGTGGGCGATGCAGCTCGTGCTCATGCCGCGCCAGCGCGCGCTGCCGGAGGACGAGCGGCTTCCCGGATACCGCGAGTCCGAGCTGGCGCGGCGGCAGCGCCGGATGCTCGCGCCGGTGCCCGTGTTTGCCGACCTCGAGGCGGTGATGCTCGGTCATGCGTTCGCCCGGGCCCTCGCGCTGCTGCCCGAGGACGACCCCGCGCGGCGGGTCGTCGCCTCGCTCGGCGATCCGGCCGCGGCGGCCCGTGCACTGACGACGGGGACGACCCTGGCCGACCCGGACGTGCGCCGGAGGCTGCTCGAGGGCGGCGCCGAGGCGATCGCCGCCTCGGACGATCCGATGATCGCCCTCGCGCGCCGGCTGGCACCGATCGTCGAGCAGGACGCGCGCTTCGAGCGCGACGTGGTCGATGCCGCGCTCGATCCGGCCCGCGAGGCGGTCGGCCGGGCCCGGTTCGCGATCTACGGCACATCGGCCTACCCGGACGCGACCGGCACGCTGCGGCTGGCGTTCGGACGCGTGGAGGGCTACCCGATGAACGGGACGCTCGCCCCGCCGCGGACGACGCTGTTCGGCCTGTTCGACCGCAGCCTCGGCTTCGACCGCAGGCCGCCGTGGGCCCTGCCGGACAGGTTCTGGGAGCGCCGCGACAGGCTCGATCTGGCCACGCCGGTCAACTTCGTCTGCTCGTGCGACATCGTCGGCGGCAACTCCGGCTCGCCGGTCGTCGACCGCGAGGGGCGACTCGTCGGGCTGATCTTCGACGGCAACATCGAGAGCCTGGCCAACACCTACGTGTTCGACCCGGAGCGCAGCCGCGCGGTGGCCGTCAGCGCGCAGTACATCCTCCAGGCGCTCGACAAGCTCTACGATGCGGGCGACCTCGCGGTCGAACTGCGCGGCGGACCGCAGGCGCCGCGATGACGCGGCGGGCCCGGGACGGGCGCGGAAGCGCTCCGGCATGAACGGCGCCGGCACCACCGATGCCCTCGGCACGATCGGCAGCACGCCGGTTGTCGAGTTGCGCCGCGTGGCTCCGCGCGACGGTGCGCGGATCCTCGTCAAGCTCGAGAGCCTCAACCCCACCGGCAGCATGAAGGACCGCATGGCGCTCTCGGTCATCGACGGCGCACTGTCCGACGGGCGCCTCGACCGCTCGGGCCGTGTCGTCGAGTACACGGGCGGGAGCACGGGAACGTCGCTCGCGTTCGTCTGCGCCGCGCGCCGGATCCCGATCACTCTCGTCACTTCCGACGCTTTCAGTCGCGAGAAGCGAGACCACATGCGCGCTCTCGGCGCGACCGTGGTGGAGATCGCCAGCGACGGTGGACGGACCACGCGCGAGCTGATCCGGAAGATGATCGAGCGCGCAGCCGAACTGAGCGCCGAGCCGGGCAGCTTCTACGCCGACCAGTTCAACAACCCCGACGCCGCGGCGGGATACTCCCCGCTCGCCGAGGAGCTGTGGTGCCAGGCCGACGGCACGATCGACGCGTTCGTGCAGTCCGTGGGCACCGCCCAGTGCATCGCCGGCGTGTCCGCGACCCTGCGCGCGCGGCGGCCGGGGCTGCGGATCGTCGCCGTCGAGCCGGCCGAATCGCCGGTCCTGTCCGGCGGGCTGCCCGGGGCGCACAGGATCGAGGGCGTCGGGCCGGGATTCGTGCCCCCCGCGTGGCGTGACGGTCTCGCGGACGCGATCGAGCAGGTCTCCACGGCGGACGCGGTGGAGATGGCGCGTCGCCTGGCGCGCGAGGAGGCGCTGTTCGCGGGCACCTCGACCGGGGCCAACGTGGTCGCCGCGATCCGCGTCGCGCGCCGGCTCGGCCCGGGAGCCACGGTCGCCACGCTGGCCTGCGATTCGGGACTCAAGTACCTGTCGACCGCGCTGTACCGGGGTCACGATCCGGAGACTCGGGCACCACACGACAGCGAGGCCTGAAAGGCGCTACATTTCCCTCATGGAAACGGCCACCGGATGGTGGGGCCGTCCGGCCATTCTGGCCGGGCTCGCCGTGGGGCTGGTCTCGCCTGCCTTCGCCCAGACCGCACCGATCGCCGGCGGGCCGCGGGCGGAGATGCCGGTCGTGCTGCACGGCAGCGATCTGCCGCAGTTCGCCGGCGTCCCGGAGGCCGACCTGGCCGCCTTCCGCTGGGACGGGAGCGCGTGGGTCCGGATCCCGCTGCAGGTCGACCCGGTCTACGACGTCGACCTGTGCAGCGAGGTGCCCGGCCCCGTCAACGGGTCGTGGCCGCCGATCCCGCCGGGGGCCGACCCGGCGGTGACCTGCCGCGAGAAGCGGATCGACGTCAGCGGCCTGCTCGAGGGCAACAGCGTCCTCGACGACGACGACGAGGTGGTGTTCCTCGTCCGCGAGGCCGGCCAGCGCCGGCCGGCCGGCACGGCCGACCCGCCCGGGGCGGGCCCCGCGTTCTACGAGATCCGGCTGCGCGACGACGGCGCGAGCCCCCCGGAGGAGGGCTGGATCTACCTGTACGCGGGAACCAGCGTCCCCGAGCCCGCCGGCTACGCGATCAGCGTGGACACGCAGACCGGCCGCCTGGCCGGCGACGCGCCGCCGCCGGGCTGCACCGCCGCGGACAACCAGTACACGACCGTCGAGACCGACGGATTCTGCCTGTACTGGGCGACGCGATGGAGCCTCGACGATCTGATCCTCAAGGACGCGCCGACCGACGGCTGCGGGACCGCGCTCGGGTCGTGGACGGCGGAGGATCCGCGCGACGTGCTCGACCGCTGGAAGGGCCACGAGCAGGAGGTCGGCGGTGCGGTCGACGACGACTACTGGGGCTGCAGGAGCGCGTTCGTCGACGCCGACGACGGCATTCCCCGCCCCGGCGAGAAGATCGGTCCGGTGCGCTACGTCCGCGGCGTGCTCGGTGCCAAGTCCGCGGTCAACACGACCGCCTACACGATGGTCTACCCGCGCTACATCGAGACGGAGGTCCGGCTGCGCGTGCACCCGATGACCGGCATCGCGCGACTGCTCGACTGGGCGCCGGCGACGAAGGGTGTCCACACGCTCTACCGGCAGACCTCGCGCCGGCCCGGAGCACCGATGGCCGACCCGGTCGACGGCAGCCTGTCCACCGGCTGCCAGACGGTGCCGGGCAAGTTCGACGGTGCGTGCGTGGTCGAGGACGACCTGCGGGCGCCCGGTGTCGACGCGTGGGCCCTGCTCGCGGCGCCCGGCCGCCCGCGCGTGTTCGCCTTCTCGCGTCCCCTCGTCGATCCGTCGCGCTTCACGCGGGATCCTGCGCTCGATCCGGACTACAAGGGCTTCGAGAGCTTCTATGCCGACCATCACGGAGCGGGCAGGGCGCTCAACGAGAATCCCGGCGAGGAGGAGGACGACGGCAGCCTGGCCAACACCGGCTTCCGGTTCGACGTGAGAACCCCGCCGGAGACGTGCCGCGCGTTCTGCACCGGCGTGTCCGAGCAGACCTGCCTGAACGGGCCGAGTCCGACCGATCCGGGCTGCCAGGCCGACCCGGAGACCGACCTCGGCACGTACTACCAGCCGCTGGTCCACAGGGACGCGCTGATGGTGCTCGCGCCGGCTCCTTCCGGCGAGGACCAGGCCGCGGCAGGAGAGCGGCTGGCCCGCCTCGAGCGCGAGCCGGTCGCGGTGACCGCCTTCTACGACGACGGATCGACCACCTGCCGCGACGGGGACGGGGACGGCTGGGGCGCGCCCAACGTCGCCGCCTGCCCGAACGGTCCCGGCCCGGACGACTGCGACGACGCGAATCCCGCGGTCCACCCGGGCATGCTCGACGTCTGCAACGGGATCGACGACGACTGCGATCCCGGATCGGCCGACGGCAGCGAGGACCCGCAGGTGACCGGCGGCTGCGACGGTCCGGACGCCGACGCCTGCGCAGAAGGCACGGGCACGTGCTCGGGCGGCGTGCTGAGCTGCTCCGACGCCAGCGGCGACTCGCCGGAAATCTGCGGCAACGGCACCGATGACGACTGCGACGGCCCGGTCGAGCCGGCCGACACGTGCACCGACGGCGCCACCGTCTCCGACGTCAACGGTTCGGGGCGCGTCGACGGCTTCGACCTCGCGACGCTGGCGCGGGCCTTCGGGGCGGGCTGCGGCGACCCGCGCTACGATGCCAGCGTGGATCTCGATCAGGACTGTCTGGTCGACGGTGACGACCTGTCGATCATGGCGACCGCGTTCGGAAGGAGGGCCCCGTGAAGACGCCGGCGCGCATCGCGCTCTGCCTGGCGGCGCTGATGCTCTCGCTCGCGCCGCTCGGCTGCGGAGGAGGTGGCGGAGGGGGCGACGGCCCGCCGCCGGTCGTCGCCGGCTTCGTGGCCAGCGGCACGCCCGCCTCGGCCAACCTGGTGCGGCTTGCCGGCCGGGCGCTCGACAACGACACGGTCCAGGTCGATGTCGTGCTCGACGGACCGACCGCCAGCAGCGACATCTACTCGTTCGCGTTCGACATCGAGCTGTCGAACACCTCGGTCGCGCGCTACGTCTCCGGTTCGGCCCAGTTCGGCAACGCCCTCGAGCTCGGACCGGGCCAGGGCTCGAGCGTGCTGGTCTCGCAGCAGGGCAACCGCGTGGTCGTCGGCGTGAGCAAGACCGGCGGCGGACCGGGCAACGGCTTCGGCGCGGAGCAGCGGATCGTCGTGCGGATGCTGTTCGCCGTGCAGGCCAAGGGCTCGACGAACCTGCTGTTCCGCGGGTCGTCCGACCCGGGCAACCCGACGCCGGACCCCGCGGCGCTCGACTCGCAGGGCCAGGTGATCCCCCAGATCGTGTTCGACTCGGCCGCGGCGAAGATCGCCGGCTGAGCGCGATGGACCGCCTGCGTTCCGGGATCCTGGCCGCCGTGCCGGGACTGGCGCTCGCGCTGGCGCTTGCCGGCTGCGCCGGGC
>RFIB01000360.1 GCA_003695625.1 Acidobacteriota bacterium
CCGAGACGGTCGTGCTGCTCAACGCGTTCTGGCCGCGGCTCGAGGAGATCTGGGACGACACGCCGGTCAAGCGTGCGATCGTCGTGGACATCGCCTCGCCGTTCTCGTGGCCGTTCCGGACGCTGATCCGCATGGTCCAGAAGAGGCACGGCGAGTACGTCAAGCCGCCGCGCCGTCCCGACGTGTTCGACTTCGACGCGCTGATCGACCGCTATCCGCCGCTGCCGCCGACGGTCAGCATCGATCCGCACGACGTCTGCCTGTTCCAGTACACCGGCGGCACGACCGGCGTGCCCAAGGCGGCGATGCTGACCCACCGCAACCTGGTGGCGAACACGATGCAGATCTCGGCCTGGTTCACGCGGGCCGAGCCGCAGAACGAGATCCTGATGGCGGCGATCCCGTTCTTCCATGTCTACGGCATGACGACCTGCATGATCTACGGGCTCTACCAGAGCTTCGAGGTCGTCATGCTGCCGCGGCCCCGGCCCGTCGACAACGTGATGAAGCTGCTGCAGAAGACGCGCACAACGCTGTTCCCCGGCGTACCGACGCTGTACACCGCGATCAACAACCATCCGGACGTGCAGAAGTACGACCTGTCGAGCATCAAGGCCTGTTTGTCTGGTGCGGCGCCCCTGCCGCTCGAGGTGCAGCAGACGTTCGAGCGGCTGACCGGCGGGAGGCTGGTCGAGGGCTACGGGCTGACCGAGGCCGCCCCCGTCACGCACTGCAACCCGCTGTTCGGGACGCGCAAGGAAGGCTCGATCGGCGTCCCGTTTCCCGATGTCGAGGCCCGCATCGTCGACATCGAGAGCGGGAAGGATCAGCCCCCGGGCCAGGAGGGCGAACTGGTCGTCCGCGGTCCCCAGGTGATGAAGGGCTACTGGAACCGTCCGGACGAGACCGCCGCCACGATCCGCGACGGCTGGCTGTTCACCGGCGACATGGCGCGGATGGACGAGGACGGCTTCTTCTACATCGTCGACCGCAAGAAGGACATCATCATCGCCTCCGGGTTCAACATCCTGCCGCGCGAGGTCGAGGAGGTGCTCTACCAGCATCCCAAGGTGCTCGAGGCGGTCGTGGCGGGGATCCCCGATCCGTACCGCGGCGAGACCGTCAAGGCCTACATCGTGCTCAAGGAGGGCGAGACGGCCACCGCGGAGGAGATCATCGCCTATTGCAAGGAGAATCTCGCCGCCTACAAGGTCCCCACCGCGGTCGAGTTCCGCAGCGAGCTGCCGAAGACGCTCGTCGGCAAGATCCTGCGGCGCGTGCTGGTCGAGGAGGAGATCAAGAAGCAGCAGCAGCAGCAGGGGGCGGGCGACGAGGGCGCCTGATCGCCGGGCGGCCGGGCGCGACGCCCCGCCGGTCGAGGGAGACGACGATGCAGCAACCGTCCGGCGAGAGCCGGCGTTCCGTCTGGCCGTACATCGGCGTCGGCTGCCTGGTCGTGACGCTGACACTGGTGATCGGCGTCTGCGGCCTTGCCTACTACGGCATGCGCGGCGCGAAGAAGTTCGCGGAACAGTTCCGCGATCCGGAAAAGCGGCGGGAGCGGGTGATCGAGCTGCTCGGGGCCGGCGACCTGCCCGAGGGCTACGAGCCGGTCGTCGCGATGTCGGTCCCGTTCGCGCTCGACATGGCCGTGATCGGCGACGCGGTGCCGAACGAGAACGGAAAGATCGAGGAGTTCGGCGACCACGCGTTCATCTACCTGTCGCTCAACGGCTCGCTCGTGCGCGGAGACGACGCGGAGCGGCTCGACCGCTTCTTCGCCGGGCAGGAGGGCGGCGGGCTCGACAACGACACGATCAGGATCGACAACGTCGACCTGAGCCGGGGCGAGCTGCTGGGCACCGCGCAGGCCGAGACGCGGGGAAACCCCGTCGACGTCGTGGCGCTGAAGGTTCAGGTCAAGACCCGGTCCGGGTGGGAGCCGCGCCTGCTCTCGGCGCTGCGCATCCGCTGTCGCGGCGATGCCCGGGTCCGGCTCGGCCTGTGGTTCGAGCCGTTGTCCGGGGGTGATCCGGGCCCGCCGCCGGACCTCGCCGGAACGAACGCCGACCCGGCACGGATCGGGCCGTTCCTCGACCGCTTCGCGCTCTGTCCGTAGCCCCGCGGACGCTCTGCGCCGCGGGCGGGCTCAGAGCACGCCGCGGCGCTCCTGGTCCTTTTCGATCGAGCGGAACAGCGCGCCGAAGTTGCCTTCGCCGAACGACTGGTGGTTCTTGCGCTGGATCATCTCGATGAAGATCGGCCCGATCAGGTTGCGGGTGAAGATCTGGAGCAGGTAGCCCTGCTCGTCGCCGTCGACCAGCACCTGGTGCCGGCGGATCCGCTCGCGATCCTCCGTGACGTTCGGGACCCTGTCGAAGACCGTCTCGTAGTACTCGTCGTCGATGTCGAGCGTCTCGATCTTCGTCCGGTCAAGCCGGTCGAGGCTGTCGAGCAGGTCGCGCGAGAGGAACGCCAGGTGCTGGACCCCGGGCCCCTTGTATTCGCGCAGGTACTCCTCGATCTGGGACTTGTCCTCCTTGCCCTCGTTGATCGGGATCGAGAACGTCCCGCATGGGCTGCGCAGGGCGTACGACTGCAGGCCGGTCTTCGCGCCGCGGATGTCGAAGTAGCGCACTTCGGTGAATCCGAAGATGTCCTTGTAGAACCGCGACCACTTCTCCATCGTTCCCTTGTAGACGTTGTTCGTCAGGTGATCGATGGCGACGAAGCCCTTCTCCTCGACCTCCAGCGGCTCCGGGTGGTCGACGAACTCGGCCAGGTAGCCCTGCGGCGGCTCCGCCTCGACGAAGTAGATCAGCGAGTCGCCGATGCCGTAGATCGCCGGGGCGTCGATGGTTCCCTCGCCCTCGAAGCGGCGGGCGCCGCGGCGCACCGCCTCCTCGACGGCGAACCGCGCGTCGCGGACGCGCCAGCCCATCGAGCAGATCGACGGGCCGTGGCGGCGGCAGAAGTCCTCCGCGAACGTGCCCGGCTCGCGGTTGAGCAGGAAGTGGATGTCGTTCTGCCGGTAGTAGTCGACCTTGCGCTCCCGGTGCCGCTTGAGGCGGGAGAAGCCGAATGCGGTGAACAGCTCGTCAAGCCGGTCCGGTTCCGGGCTGGCGAACTCGACGAACTCGATGCCGGTCAGGCCGACGGGATTCTCGGGGGACGACGGGGGGGAACTGCTCATGGCAACGCTCTCCGTGGACGGTCCGTGATCACCCGGAAGGATAACCCATCCGGGCCGGCCAACAAGCCTCCGGGCGGCGTCGCGCTGCTGGTAACATGGGGCCAGGTCCGCCGCCCCGGGCGCCGCGCCGACCACCCGCGACCGACGGCGCTCACCTCGGACCGGGGAGGTTCCGATGAGTGATCCGGTGCTCTACGACGTGAGCGATGCGGTGGCGACGATCACCCTCAACCGCCCCGAACAGCTCAACTGCCTCGACCTGGCGATGGCCGCCCGCCTGGCGCGGGTGCTCGAGACCGCCGCGTGGGACTCCGGCGTCCGGGCGATCGTGCTGACCGGCGCGGGCGGGCACTTCATGGCCGGCGGGGACATCAACGTGTTCCACGAGCATCTCGGTCACGGCACGCAGGACGATCTCGTCGACGCGGTCCGCAACTTCCAGCGCTCGGCCAAGCTGCTGCGCCGGGCTCCCAAGCCGGTGATCGCGGCGGTCCGCGGCGTCTGTGCCGGGGGCGGGATGAGCCTCATGCTGGCCTGCGACCTGGCGATCGCAGCCGACGACGCCACGTTCAGCGTCGCCTACACGCGGATCGGAGCGCCGCCGGACGGGGGACTGAGCTTCCACCTGCCGCGGATCGTGGGCATACGGCGCGCGATGGAACTCGCCCTGCTGTCCGAGAAGTTCGACGCCGCCCGGGCGTTCGAGCTGTCGCTCGTCCAGAAGGTCGTGCCGGCCGACCGGCTCGACGCCGAGGTCTCCGCGCTGGCGACGCGCCTGGCGGCGGGGCCGACGCGCGCGTTCGCCCGCACCAAGGCGCTGATCAACCAGAGCTTCAGCCGCGACATGAGCGATCAGCTCGAGGCCGAGCTGGAGAGCTTCGTCAACACGTTTGTCGGCTCGCCGGATTTCGCGGAAGGGATCGAGGCGTTCCTCGCCAAGCGCGAGCCGGCGTTCCGCGGCCGCTGAGCGGCGCGCGATCGAGAGCAGGAGACGACATGGGGACGCTGTCCGGACGCGTCGTGTTCATCACGGGGGCGAGCCGGGGCATCGGACGCGCGATCGCGCTGCGCTGCGCGCGCGACGGCGCGCGGGTCGTGCTTGCCGCCAAGAGCGACCGGCCGCACCCGAAGCTGCCGGGCACGATCCACACCGTCGCGGAGGAGGTCCGCGAGGCGGGCGGGGAGGCGCTGCCGCTGCGACTCGACGTGCGCGATGCCGACGCGATCGAGCAGGCGGTGGCGACGGCAGCGGAGACCTTTGGCGGGATCGACATCGTCGTCAACAACGCCGGCTACATCAGCCTGACGCCGATCCGCGAGACGCCGGTCAAGCGGTTCGACCTGATGATCGCCATCAACGTGAGGGCGGCGTACGCGCTGACACGGGCGGCACTGCCGTGGCTGGAGAAGTCCGACCATGCGCACGTGCTCAACATGTCACCGCCGATCTCGCTCGAGCCGCGCTGGCTCGCCGGACACGTCGCCTACACGATCTCCAAGTACGGGATGAGCATGCTGACCCTCGGTCTCGCCGAGGAGCTGCGAGACCGCCGGATTGCGGTCAACAGCCTGTGGCCGCGGACCACGATCGCCACGGCGGCGATCTCGGTCCATTTCCCGAAGGAGATCTACGAGCGCTCGCGCCGGCCCGAGATCGTCGCCGATGCGGCTCACGCGCTGCTCGTCCGCGACCCGGCCACCGCCACGGGCCGCACCTGGCTCGACGAGGAGATCCTGCGCGAGGAGGGCGTCACGGACTTCAGCGTCTACGCGCTCACGCCGGGGGCGGAGCCGTTCCCCGATCTCTACATCGCTCCCTCCTGAGACCGGGGCGGCGCCCGGCGAACCGCGGTACCCTCCGCATGACGAGCCATGACGATGATCACGCTCCCTCCCGCCCTGGAGAGCGGCCTGCGCCGCTTCGGCGGCGAATCCGCCGCCGCGGGGATCACGCCGCGGCGTCTGCTGGCGGTTGCCGCCGGCATCGGCGCCGACCTGCTCGCGCGCGACCCGGTCGCCGCGTCGTTCATCGGCGGAGTCGTCACCGAACTGCGCGAGCACCTCGGTGCGGAGCCTGACGACGCAGGCGCCGATCTGCTGCTCGAGCTGGGCCGTCATCTGGCGGCCGCGCTCGGCGGATCCGCGACGCGGCGCGCGGACCTCGAACGCGCGGCGCGGGACTGGCTCGACCTCGCGCGCCGCCCCGCCGTCGCCCGCGCCTGGTCGGCCGCCGGACAGGTCGACGAGGCGTTCGCGACGATTCTCGAGCTGATCCGCCGCGCGCGGTTCAACCTCGGCCGGCTGTGGGAGCAGCGCGTGGAGACAGGCGGTGCGCGGACGCTGTTCCGCGTCCCGTCGCGGCGTGCCGTCGGCCGCGACCGTGTCTCGTGGCTCGATGCCGCCGCGGAGGTCGAGCGCATCACCCGCGGGCTGGTCGCGCTGCGCGGGGACGCCCCGGAGCCTCCGGTGGCGATCCTGTCCGCGAACAGTCTCGAGATGGCGCTTGCCGACCTGGCCTGCCTGACGGCGGGGATCGTCGACCTGATGCTGCCGACCTCGCTGCCCGATGCCGACCTGCGCTACCTGCTCGACCGCACCGGGGCATCCTGCGTGCTGTTCTCCGGCGACGCGTTCGAGCGCAAGCTGTGGGAGCTGCGCGGGGATCTGCCCGCGCTCGAGCATCTCGTCCGGCTCGACGCCCCGCCGTCGCGGGACCACGTGCTCGGCCTGCGCGACCTGGTTGCCGCCGGCGCCTCCGTGCCGCGCCGCGTGGTCGCCGCGATGCGCGACCGGCCTGCGGCGGACGACCTGGCGTCGATCATGGTCACCTCCGGGACGACCGGCCGGCCGAAGGGCATCCGCTTCACGGTCCAGAACCTGGTCAGCAAGCGCTTCGCGCGCGGCCTTGCACTGCCCGAGATCGGCGAGCGGGACGTGCTGCTCGCCTACCTGCCGCTGTTCCATACCTTCGGCCGCTTTCTCGAGATGCTGGCGTCGATCCACTGGGGTGCCCAGTACGTGTTCCTCGAGGACCCGTCCCTCGACGGCATGCTCGAGCGGTTCCGGCGCTTCGAGCCGACCGTGTTCATCAGCGTGCCGCTCAAGTGGCTTCAGCTCTACGAGGAGATCGCGCGACGGGTGGATGTCGAGGCCGCTCCCGACGAGGAGATCCGCGAGGCGACCCGCGCCGTGGTCGGCGACCGGCTGCGCTGGGGGCTGTCCGCGGCCGGCTATCTCGACCCCGAGGTGTTCCGCTTCTTCCAGCGGCAGGGCATCGAGCTGCTCAGCGGCTTCGGCATGACCGAGGCCACCGGGGGCATCACGATGACCCCGCCGGGCGACTACCGCGACGACAGCCTCGGCGTGCCGCTGCCCGGGATCGAGGTGCGCCTTGCCGAAGATGGAGAGATGCTGATCCGCGGGCCGTACGTCACGCCGGGCTACATCGAGGACGAGGACCAGCGCGCGGCATTCGAGGACGGCTGGCTGCATACCGGCGACCTGATGGAGCAGTCGCCCGACGGGCACTTCCGCATCCTCGATCGCAAGAAGGAGATCTACAAGAACGTCAAGGGCCAGACGATCGCCCCCCAGCGGATCGAGAAGCTGTTCAACGATTTCGACGCGGTCCACCGCGCGTTTCTCGTCGGCGATCATCGCGAGTACAACACGCTGCTGATCGTGCCGAACCTCGATGCGCGCGACGTGCCGTTGCGGACGATGAGCGAGGAGCAGCGGCGCGAGCATTTCCGGTCGATCGTCGTGTCGGTCAACGCGTTCCTGGCGCCCTACGAGCGGATCGTCGACTTTGCCGTTCTCGACCGCGACTTCGACCCGGAGCGCGGTGAGCTGACGCCCAAGGGGACGTTCCGGCGGCGGGCCGTCGTCGAGAACTTCGCCCCGCTGATCGAGTCGTTCTACCGGCAGGTCCCGCTGCGGCTGCCCGGCCGCGACGTCGATGTCAAGCTGCCGAACCGACTGTTCCAGGCCCTCGGTGTCACGACGCGGGACGTCCGTTTCGACAACGGCGACCTGGTGATCGAGCCGACCGGTGCACGATTGCCGTTGCGCGCCGCGGGACGCGGCGACGCGGAGGACGACCTGGTCCAGGTCGGCAGCGTGCTCTACCGGGTGCGCGGGCGCACGATCGACCTCGGGCAGTTCCTGACCTGCCCGGCGCTGTGGCTCGGCAACGACCGGCTGTACCGGCTCGCGCCGATGGAGACCGCCTCGCGCCTGCGACGCCGCCGGGTTCCGGCCGGGATCGAGCGGCTCGGATACGCCGAGGCCGAGGCGGTCACCGCCGAGGATGTCGAACGGCTGCGCCGCGTCGCGGGGCGGGGCACGCCGGGGATCGAGGATCTTCACCGCGCGGCGAGCGCGCTGCACTCCGGCGACGAGGAGGCGGCCCGTGTCGCGATCGAGGTGCTCTCGTCTCCGGCGCTCGCATCCGATGCGCTGGCGAACGAGCTGGCGCACTTCGCGCTGCGCACCGCGGCGTCGGCAGCCGACCCGCTCGTCCGCCGCGCGGCGTTCGCGGCGCTGCTTCCGCTCGAGGAGGACGCGCGCGTCGCGGACACGATCGAGCGCTTCCTCGGTGGCGAGCATGAGGGCCTCGACGAGGAGACGATCGGCCGCCTCGCGCGCCAGACGCTGACGCCGGCGGCCCTGCTCGCGCTGGTGCGCTTTGCCGAACGGCTGATCGGCGACGGCGGCCCCGTCGCGCGCGAGCGGGCGCTGGCGATCGTCCGGCTGCTCGGGCGCTACGGGGCCGAGCACCCGGCGAGCTACCGGTCGCTGCGCCGCGAGCTGACGCGGGTCGGACTGTTCTGCTCCGACAGGGAGATCTGCGAGGCGATCGGGACCGCGCGCGAGGCGCTGACCGCCGGGTTCCGGCGCTGGCTCGGGCCCCCGCAGTGGATCGCCGTCGACCCCGACACCGGCCGGGAGTACGGCTGGGCCGACGTGCTGACGTTCGACGACCGGATCGGGCAGCGCGAGCGCGAACGGCTGCTCGAGGCGTTCGAGAAGACCAGCATCCTGCGCGAGGCGTTGTTCCTGATCGGCGGCGGGCAGCAGGTGCGCCTGTCGGACGTGCCGCCGCAGGGGGTGTGGATCACGCCGCGGCGCTTCGAGCACGAGAGCACGACGTACCGCGTGTCGGTGCACACGCGCTGGCAGGGTTCGTTCGACGTCGCCGTCGGGCTGGCACGCGAGCGGCTCGGCGAGGAACTCGCCGAGGAACTGGACTGGGCGGTGGCGATCGGGGAGGCCGCGGGGCGTCCGCGGCTCGTCGAGGAGCTGGCCGGCGTGTGGCCGGAGTTCGGCATCTGGGCCAAGGAGTTCGTCGGCGGCGAGACCGCCGAGCGCGCGCTGGTCCGGCTCGATCGCCGCCGCGAGGACGATGGCGTCGACCGCCAGGTCCCGGCCTGGCCGTTCATCGTCTGGTCGGCGGCCGAGGCGTACCTCGAGTTCTGGTCGCGCACCGGCCGGCGCTGGGTGCTCGACGACCTGTCCCCGGCGAACGTGATCGTCCCGCCGCACGACTACCAGGTCGGCGCGCGCATCGTGTCGGTTGCCAGCCGCCAGCCGTCGCGCGGTCTGGCCGACTACCTCGAGCGGTTCCACGAGCGGTTCGTCGAACCGGTCGAGCGCCGGTACGGGAATCTCGCCGGCGTGGCGCAGCCGCGACTCGTGTTCTCCGCACTGCTCGAGGTGCTCGGAGTGGAGGACGGTCTCGCCGCGCTGGACGGGCTGCGCGACGGCTCCGGGCCGCTCGCCGCCGCGGCGCGCGAGTTCGTCGACGAAGTCCGCAGCCGCGGCTTCGTTCCCAGGCGGCTCCACTTCGCCATCGAGCGCTATCGGCGCTGGAGCCGGCTCGCGGAGCGGGCGACCCCGGCGGCGAAGATCCAGACGCTGCAGGACATCGACCGCACGTACAACCTTTCCCGGCTCGGGCGCGAGTTTCCCGAGGCCCGCGTGCGGTTCTTCCGCGAGACGGTCTTCGCCGACCGCAGCGAACCGTGGGTCGCGGAACTCGACCGCCTGATCGAGGACCTGCGCCACGGCCGGCTCGACGCCGACGAACTCGTCGAACGGCTCGGAATGCTCGCCCGGCGTGACGACGTCGGCGAGGAGGAGCGCTTCCTGCTCGCGCGACTGAGCTTTCCGCACCTCGACGCGGGTGCGAGCGCCGACTTCGTGCTCTCGGACTGGGGCGGGCTGCGCCAGGCCGACGTGGTCGTCACGCTGCGCGACTCGATGGGCCGGCCGTTCCGCATCCGGCAGCCGGTCTCGCCCAAGGAGATCGGACGGCTGCATCGGCTGTTCGTCGCTTCGCGCATGGAGGTCACGTTCAGCCCGGAGCACCAGTTCCTCGTCGCGCTCAACGAGCGCGGGCACCTGATCGGCGGGCTGTACTGGGAAGTGGACGAGGACGGCAGCCGCGCCCATCTCGAGAAGATCGTCGTCGACGAGCGGTACCGCCGGCTCGGCATCGCCGACGGGCTGATGAACGAGCTGTTCAGCCGGCTGCGCTCCCAGGGCGTGCGGCTGGTCACGACCGGCTTCTACCGCCCGAGCTACTTCTATCGCCACGGGTTCCACGTCGAGCGGCGCTACGCGGGGCTGGTCAAGGATCTCGAGACCGACGAGGCGGAGGACGCGGGATGATCGGGTCGTCGCGCCTGGCGGTCGCGGCCGCCGCACTGTGCGCCCTGACCGGCGCGACGCCCGGCGCGGCGGGGGGCGACGCGGCGGACGCCACCCGCGCCGCGCTCGAGCGGCTCGAACAGGCCTCGGACCGGGCGTGGGAGGAGACCGTCCGCGCGCTCGGAGCGGGCGAGGGGCGGGTGCTGCGCGGGCTGCGCTGGGACCTGTGGAACGTGGTCACCGTCGTCGAGCGCGAGGCGGACCGGATGCTCGGCCGCGCCCGCGAGGACGACCGGCCGCCGGAGCTGGCCTGGGACCTGCTGCGGCTCGAGCGGCGGATCGCGACGATGCGCTGGCTCGCGCCGCGCGCGGGACTCGATCCGTCCGCGCGTCAGGCGGTCGAGCGGCTCGGCGAGGCGGCCGACGCGCTCGTCGCGCTGCATCGCGCGGAGATCGACCGGCTCGAGGCGGAGCGCTCGCGCGGGCTCGAACCGGCCCGGCTGACCCGGCGGCAGCGGGCGCGCCTGCTGCGGGCGATCGGCCGGCTCGGCGAGGAAGCCCGTCGGCTCGAGCGCGCCGTCCCGCGTCCGGCTCCGCCGCCCGCCGCCGGCGCCGGGGCGGAGGACGAGGGGGACGTCCCGCTCGTCCCGCTCGACGACGAGCGCGTGTTCCTCGAGCCGAACGACGACC
>RFIB01000361.1 GCA_003695625.1 Acidobacteriota bacterium
CGGCACGCCCCGCGAACGACACGCCGGCCCCGCAGGAACGGTCCGGTTGCCGGCGGTTCGCCCGCGGGCCCATCCTCCCTTGCGGAGGCGACCGTGTTCGAGACCCTCGACCTGTCCCTGAAACTCGACAAGCAGACCTACCGCGCCGAACTCGAGCGGCTCGACCGCGAGCTGCCGACGCTCCAGCGGCTGGTCTACGAGCGCGGCGTTCCCGTGCTCGTCGTGTTCGAGGGCTGGTACGCCTCCGGGCGCGGCGATGCGATGGCGCGGCTCGTCCACCGGGTCGACCCGCGCGGCACGCGCGTGCACGTGACCCACGCCAGCCGCGAGGACGAGCTGCTCTGGCCGTGGCTGCGGCGCTTCTGGAAGCGGATCCCCGCCCGCGGCGAGATCTCGATCTTCGATCGGTCCTGGTACTACCTGCTGTGGAACCTGCGCGCCGACGGCGAGCTGGACGCCGCCCGCTGGGAGCGCCATCTCGCCGAGGTCGACGACTTCGAGCGCCAGCTCGTCGACGACGGCGTCGTGCTGTTCAAGTTCTGGATGCACATCAGCAAGAAGGAGCAGAAGCGGCGCCTGAAGGACTGGGCCGACGACGAGACGCAGCGCTGGCGCGTGTCGGACGAGGACTGGAAGCGGCACAAGCACTACGACACGCGCCTGCGCGTCGCGGAGGAGATGATCGAGCGCACGCACACGCACCGTGCGCCGTGGACGCTGGTCGAGGCCGAGGACGCGCGTCATCGCCGCATCCGCGTGCTGCGCTCGTTCGCCGACGAACTCAGGCGCGCGCTGATCGCCCGCGGCGTCGCCCCGGACGAGCTCGAGCCGCTGCCCGAGGAGCCGCCTCCCGGCGTCGTCCTGCCGCCGGTCAGCGAGCAGGACACGCTGCCGCAGCCGCTCGACCTGCCGGCCGACTCGCTGCTCGCGCGGGTCGATCGCACATTGCGGCTCGAACCGGACGAGTACCGCGAACGGCTGCGCGCGGCGCAGAAACGGCTGCGGGCGCTGGAGTTCGAGTGCTACAGCCGGCGCCAGGCGCTCGTCGCGGTGTTCGAGGGCTGGGATGCCGCCGGCAAGGGCGGCGCGATCAAGCGGCTGACGGCGAAGCTCGATCCGCGCGGCTACCAGGTGATCCCGATCGCCGCACCGGAAGGGCCGGAGAAGACCCACCACTACCTGTGGCGGTTCTGGACACGGCTGCCCAAGGACGGCCACTGGGGGATCTTCGATCGCTCGTGGTACGGCCGCGTGCTCGTCGAGCGCATCGAGGGCTTCTGCACCGAGGACGAGTGGCGGCGAGCCTACCAGGAGATCAACGAGTTCGAGCGGGTGATCACCTCGCATGGCGCGGTGATCGTCAAGTTCTGGCTCGACATCAGTCCCGAAGAGCAGCTCCGGCGCTTCCGGCGGCGCGAGCAGTCACCGATCCGGCGGCACAAGATCACCGAAGAAGACTGGCGCAACCGGGCCAGGTGGCCGCAGTACTACGCCGCGGTGAGCGACATGCTGCGCCAGACCAGCACCGCGCACGCGCCGTGGACGATCGTCGAGGCCGAGGACAAGCGGTGGGCGCGCGTCAAGGTCTGCGAGCACGTCGTCCGCGCCCTCGAGGCGCGTCTCGGCGCTCCGGTCGCACGCTGACTGCGCCCGCCGCCCTGCCGCGACTCAGCGCTCGCGGAACCCTTCCGGGATCGCGAGTTCGTCGGGAGCCACCTCGGTGCCGATCGAGCGGATCTCGGTGCGCGTGGTGAACAGCGTCTTCGTCTCGCCCGCAGCGGCCGGCTGCCCGGCGGCCGCCGCGTCCTGCTGCTCCTGCTTGCGTTCCCGTTCGCGGCGCTTGCGGCCGAACATTCCGCCGAGCTTCTTGAACATCCGGCCCATCTTCGGCCGCTCGGAGTCGTCGCCCTCGTCGCCGGCGCCCGCCTCCGGGGACCCTTCGGCTGGGACTTCGGCCGAGATCGAGGTCTCCGTCAGCAGCACGCTGCCGTCGAGATCGGCTGCGTGCTCGCGAAGCTGCTTCATGCCTTCGGCGAGGGCGGGGTACATCGCCTGGAGCGAGGCGATCCGCGCGCCGCCCTCCTCCAGCATCGTCTCCAGGCCGAGCGCCTCGGCATAGCGCCGATCGAACGCGGCGACCTCGTCGAGCGGCGCCAGCTTCGGCCCGACCCACATCGACGACGTGATCCGCACGGTGCCACCTTCGGACTCCGTACCCTCGCGCGGGCGGGCGGTGATCGTCATCAGCATCTCGTGGCACTCGTGGCCGCCGATCGTGCGCGTCTCGCCGGTGCGCCGGAGGTCGAACGTCACCTCGTAGTCCGGGGTGCCGTCCTCGTCCGCCTCGGCCGCCCCGGAGGCCGGTTCGCCCCCGGGCCCCCGGCCCGCGCGCGCCAGCGCCTGCTCCATCTCCTGCCGGATCTCGTCGAACGTGCGCACCGTGTAGCGCCGCCGGCGGAAGTCGATCTCCCAGACCTTGCGCGCCGACAGATCGACGAGGGTGCCGTTGTCCCCGTGCCGTTCGAGCTTGCGGTCGCCCCGGACGAGCACCAGCGACACGATGCCCTCGTCGCTGCCGCGGGAGAACATCTTCGCCATCGCGCCCATCGCTCCGGGCATCTCGAACGCGGTCACGCGCTCGATCCGGGCGTCGGCGCCCACGAGGCTCACGGCGAGCACGGCGCCCGCCAGGATGGTCGTGAACAGCCGGATCGTTCGCACGGTCGCTCCCCTCCTGCCGCTCTGCGCGGCGCCCGGAAGTCTACGCCGGACGGCGGTCCCGCGCGGTCAGTCGTCCTGCGGTGCGCCCTCCGGCTCGCCCGTCACGACCAGCGTCAGGCCGTCGACGGCGCGCACGACCACCGGCCCGTCGCGGCGCACCGGTGCCGCACCGTCCATCAGGCGCGCGCGCCACACCTCGTGTCCGATCCGCACCCAGCCTTCGGGATCGATCTGCGTGGTCGCCCGTCCGCGCCGCCCGACGAGCGTCTCGCCGCCGGTCAGGCCGGCGTGCGGCCGGTAGGCCTCGCGCAGCTTCGGGTACAGCACGATGTCCTTGAGGATCGACAGCGCGAGCACGAGGGCGATCACCCACCACGCGAGGCCGAACAGGACGTGCAGCACCCACAGCGCGGTGAGCAGGCCGAGCGCGCCGGCCACCTGGAACGCGACGTAGCGCAGCAGCGTCGCGCGACGGTCGTCACGACGCCCGCCGTCGGGATTCCCGCGGTCAGTTCCCGGCACGGCGCGCGACGAACCGCCCCGCCACGAGCGTTCCGCCCAGTCCGCCGGCGACCAGCGCGGCCAGACCGACCGCCACGAACCACGCGGGGTGGGGGAGCATCAGCAGGTTGGCGATCCCGGCGAGCAGCAGCAGCACGCCGACGAGGACGGCGGCGATCGTCCGGCCCGGCCCCTCGATCGTACGGGCCAGCGCGGTGCCGGCGAGGGTGCCGCACAGCCACGCGCACGCGACGAACATCAGCGCCCCGGCGGGCGCTTCGGCGATCAGTTTCTCGAGTGCCGCGCGATCGTGGAGGTCGATTCCGGGCGGTGGCGGATACACCAGGTGCCCGATCCGTTCCACCGCCCCGATCACGACCATGCCGACCAGAAGTCCGGCCGCCGTGCCGAGGACGCGCCGTCCGACGGGATGCATGCGTGCTCCTTGGTGCCGAGGGGGCGGACGGGCGTCAGCGGACGAGCCCCGCCACGTCGCCCGCCTCGACGGCGAGCCCGGCCCAGGTCAGCCCCGCGCCGAAGGCGACGAGCAGGATACGCGCTCCCGGTTCGATCCGTCCCGCCGCGAGCAGCTCCGACAGGGCGAGCGGCACGGAACTCGAGGCGGTGTTCCCGCGGTCGGCGATGTTCGAGAACCAGCGCGATGCCGGGATGCCGGTCCGCTCGGCGAGGGCCCGGGTGATCCGCTCGTTGGCCTGGTGCGGCACGACGAGGTCGACCTGCTCCGGCTCGAGGCCGGCCCGATCGCACAGTTCGCCGACGAGCCGCGCGCCGCGCTCGACCGCGAAGCGGAACACGGCCCGGCCGTCCATCCTGACCGCCAGGTCCGGCTCCCGGGGATGGCCGTTGACCGGGCGCCGCGCGCTCCCGCCGTCCGGAACGCGGAACAGGGCCGCGCCCGCCCCGTCGGCCCCGAGTTCGCAGGCGAGCACCCGCCACGGACGGGCTCCGCGCGCTCCGGACGGAAGCAGCACGGTCGCCGTCGCGCCGTCGCCGAAGACCATCGCCGTCGACCGGTCGTCCGGCCGCACGAAGCGCGTCGTCAGGTCCGCCGTCACGACGAGCGCGTTGCCGAACGGCCGCCCGAGCATCGCGCTCGCCGCGAGCAGCGCCGTCACGCCGCCCGAGCAGGCCGCGTTGACGTCGAACGCCCCGGCGCGGACCGCGCCGACGGCGTGCGCGATCGCCGGGGCGGTCGGACACAGCGGGTGGTCCGGCGTGTAGGTCGACAGCACGAGCAGCTCGACATCGGCCGGGGCCAGCCCGGCCCGCTCGAGCGCCCGGTGCGCGGCGCGCGCGCCGAGGCTCGAGGCGGTGTCGCCCGGACCGGCGACGCATCGGCTGCGGATGCCGGTGCGCCGCTCGATCTCGGCCGGGTCCATCCCGAGCCGCGCGGAGAGGGTCTCGTTGTCCAGCCGGCTCTCCGGCAGGGCCGCCGCCAGGCCGCCGAGGACGAATTCGTGAAGCGCAGAGCTCATGCCGTTCACCGGGGCTGTCCGGCCTGCGGAGCGGCCGCTCCGCTCCTGACCCGGTTCAGATCCGAGGACGTACGCCGCTTCCGGTCGGCTGGCAATCCGGACGCCGTCAGGAATGCTCGGCGAGTTCGCGCTCGAGCGCCTCGCGCAGGAGGAGCAGCCGCCGCATCGCCGCGGGATCGCCGCCGGTGAAGTCGCGGCCGTCCGACGAGACGATCACGAGGGCGCCGACCTGGCGGCCGTCGAGCCACAGCGGCAGGTCGATCATCGCCGGGTTGTGGTCGCCCGCAGTGGCCTGTCCGACCGTCCAGCGGATCCGGATCTCCTCGAGCCCGAAGTGGCGTGCGAGGCGCTCCGCACGTTCCTGCCAGTCCTCGAGCGCGATCGCGTCCAGCGCGTCGCCGTGCTCCTGCGTGTCCATCCCGGCTCCTCGCGGCCCCTCGACAGCGACTTGGCGCGGGCGCGGCGGATCGTCACCGCTCCGGCGCGACCGCGGGCCACCGGCAATCTGGTGTCCTTTCCGAGGGACGGCAAGCCGCCGCCGGTCAGCTCTCGGCGGCGAAGGTGATCACCGAGAAGACCGCCCCGCTCGGGTCCTGGAGCACGGCGAACCGGCCGACGGGCGGGATGTCCGTCGGCGGCACGAGCACCTTGCCGCCGTGGCGGTCCGCTGCGCGTGCCGTCTCGTCGCAGTCGGTGACCTGGACGTAGGCCATCCAGTGCGGCGGGATGTCGCCCCATTCGTCGGTCATGCCGAGCGCGCCGGCGCGCATCTCGTCGCCGCGCGTGAACAGCGTGTACTTGCCGGACGGCATCTCCCGCTCGACGGCGGTCCACCCGAGCAGTTCGCTGTAGAACAGCCGCGCCGCCGGCACGTCGCGCGTCGCCAGCTCGTCCCAGCAGAAGCGCCCGGGGCGGGGCGGGACGACCGGCGCATCAGCCTTGCGGCGCTCGGTCCACAGGGCGATCGCCGCTCCGGTCGGATCGGTCACCGCGGCCATGCGGCCGATGTCGTCGGCATCGACCGGGCCGAAGCAGAGCCGTCCCCCGAGCGCCTCGGCCTGCTCGACCGCCCGGTCGACGTCGTCGACCGCCACGTAGGACGTCCAGTGCGCCGGCACCTCGCCGAACTCCGGCCCCGGTGCGTAGGCTCCCGCGACTTCCGTCTCGCCGTCCGAAAAGACCGTGTAGGTCCGTCCGTCGCCCATCTCGCGGTCGTCGGCCGTCCAGCCGAACAGGGCGCCGTAGAAGCGCCGGGCCGCGTCCACGTCGGGTGTCGCGAGATCGTGCCAGCAGAAACGACCGTGCTCGAATGCGCGCATGGCGGCCCCCTGGCAGAGCAGGAGATGAACGGCTCCTGTCCGCCCGGTGGATCTTCGCCGCTCGACGCGAAAATGCCTGCGAGACGCTCGCACTTGCCGCCCGCCGGTCGCCGGCACCGCCCGAGCGGTCGGCAGGGTCCCCCGGGACCCCGTCCATGCGCCGCCCTCTGCGCCCGGGGGTATCGTGGTCCCATGAGCGAGGGAGATCGTCCCCGGACCGGCTGGCCCGATCCGATCCGTCGGATGGCGGTCCGCGGCGGCCTGCTCACGCTGCCCCGGCCGGTCCTCGTCGCCGAGCTGGGGCTGATCTTCTTCGGCCTGCCCGCGCTGTACGCCTGGCTGCGCCCCCCGATGCACGTGCTCGCCGTGCTGTGGGTCGTCACCGGATGCTGCCTGGTCTCGCTGCTGTTCGATCCGACGTTCGACCGGCGGCGCCTCGGACGCTGGCGCGTGGGGGCGGGCGAACTGCGCCGGCTCGCGGTGCGTCTCGTGATCGTCGGTCTCGTGCTCGCGGGGATCGTGTTCGCCGTCGCTCCGGACCGGCTGTTCGACTTCCCGCGCGCCCGCCCCGCGCTGTGGGCGCTGGTGATGGTGTTCTATCCGCTGCTGTCGGTCGTCCCGCAGGGGATCACCTACCGCGCGTTCTTCTTCCATCGCTACCGGAGTCTGTTTGGTGACGGTCCCTTGATGATCGCCGCCAGTGCGATCGCGTTCTGCTTCGGTCACGTCGTGTTCGGCAACGCCGTCGCACTGGTGCTGACCGCCGCCGGCGGGCTGATGTTCGCGCGCACCTACGCGCGTACCGGCTCGCTGCCGTTCTCGTGCCTCGAGCACGCGCTGTACGGATGTCTCGCGTTCACCCTCGGACTCGGGCGCTACCTCTACCTCGGCTCGTAGCGCTGCTCGTCGCCGGGGTGCTCGTCTCGCCCGCGCTCGGGCAGGAGGCGGCGCGGGCCGGCGCGGACGCGGCGGACCGGGACGTGCCGGCGGCGACGCGGCGCGAGCCGACCGTCGTCGTCCGCGCGGATGCTCCGCCGGTCGACGCCGCCACGCGCGTGACGCGTCTGTCCGCCGACGAGCTGCTGTTCTCGACGCGACGCGGCCTCGACGGGGCGCTCCTCGTCGACCCCGCGTTCGCGCTGTTCCGCGAATCGCCGGCGGGAACCTCCCACCCGACGGTCGGCGCGCCGTCGCTTCGCGGGCTCGCCCCGACCGCGACGGCGCGCACGCTCGTCCTGCTCGACGGGATCCCGATCCATGACACGTTCGGCGGCTGGGTCGCGTGGTCGCGCCTGCCGCGGCTGCTTCTCGACGGAGCCGTGCTCTCGCGGGCCGGCGGACCGACGGCGCTCGGCGAGCCGGCGCCGGCGGGCACGATCCGGTTCGCCACGCGGACCACGCGACCCGGGGAGCTTCTCGTCGACGCCGACGCCGGCGAGCGGGGCGCCGGCAGCGTCGCCGCGCTGACGACGCTGCGCGTCGGTGTCGGCCGGCTGGCGCTGGAAGCCGGCACGGAGCGGACGGGAAGGGTCGCGGGACTGCGGAGCGACCAGCGCGGGCCGATCGACCGACCGCTCGCCGGAAGCGCGTCGCGCGTCCATCTGCGCTGGTCCGGCACGGTCGGCGGGGTGCCCTTCGGAGTGATGGTCAACGCATTCCGCGACGAACGGTCCGCCGGGACGCCGCTGGCCGGCAGCGCGGCCCGCGGCGGACTGCTCGCGATGACGGCGCGCTGGACCGGCCCGCGCCTCGGTCTGGTCGATCTCGCGATCGACGTGCGCGACGACCGTCTCGAGACGCGGTTTTCGCGCGTGACCGCCGACCGTGCGGCCGAGGTCCCGGTGCTGTTCCAGGACGCCGCCGGCGGGACCGGCGCCGGTATGCGGCTGTCGTGGTCGCCTCCGTTCCGCGGTGTCCATGCTCCGGTGCTCCACGTGGTCGCGCGCGCGGCCGACGGCGAACTCGCCGAGCGGTTCCGGTTCGTCCCGGGGCCGTCCGGGCCGCTGCCGACGCGGCGGCGCCTGGTCGATGCGCGCGCGGGCCGCCTTTCGGTCTCGCTCGCCGACACGATGACGTGCGGGCGGACCCGCGTGCTCGCCGGACTGCGCGCCGACGCGCTTCGGCGCGGGCGCGGCACGCTCACCGTCGAGGCGCTCGACGGGTCGGCGCCGGCGACCGTCGAGCCCGTCGGCCGGAGGACCCGCTGGCAGCTCAGCCCGTGGTTCGGACTGGTTCGCGAGCCGCGCCGCGGCGTGCGTCTGTTCGCGCGCGTCGAGGCGGACGTGCGCGAGCCGACGATGAACGAGCTGTACCGGCCGTTCCGCGTCGGCGACGACGTGACCGCACCCGACCCGGACCTCGCGCCGGAGCGCGCGGTCTCGGTCGAGATCGGCGGAGCGATCTCGGGCCGCGGCTGGAGCGTGTCGGCGTCGGCGTTCTCGTCACGGATCGACGACGCGATCGTCAACGTCACGCGCGCGACGGGCAGCGGAACGGTGATCGCCCCCTGCGGCTTCGTTCCCGCGGGGGGCGTCTGCCGGCAGCGGGCCAACGTGCACCGTGGGCGCGTGCTCGGGCTCGAAGCGGATGCGTCACTGCGACTGGCGGGAACGGCCACGGTGCGGGCGGCGCTCGCGCTGCAGGACACCGCCCTCGACGTTCCGGCCGATGCCGCGCTCGACGGACGCCGCTTTCCGCAGGTACCGTCGTGGCGCGCGAGCCTCTCGCTCGCCACCGGCGCGCCGCGAGGCGGCGGATCCCGGGTGCTGGTCCGGGCCGTCGGGGCGCGCTGGGAGGACGACCGCAACACGCGACCCCTGGGAGGATTCGTGACCGTCGACCTGGCGCACAGGTGGCGGCTGGCGGACAGCCTGCTGCTCGTCGCCTCGGCCGAGAACGTCCTCGACCGTGAGATCGTCACCGGCGTCCGCGCCGACGGCCTGGTGGCGATCGGTCCGCCGCGGACGCTGCGGGTGCGCCTGGTCTGGTCGCCGGGGACCGGCCGATGACCCTGCGCGCGGTCTCGCTGGCATGCGTGATCATCGCGGCGGCGTGCGCCGGCTGCCGGCACTCCGAGCGCGTTGCCGACCGCGCCCCGACGCGCGCGGACGAGCTGCGCTCGCTGCCCTACGCGGCCACCGCCGGCCCGGCGGACGACGCCCGCCGCGGCGTGACCCGCATCGACGAGCTCGCGCCGGCCGACGCGACGGTGCTGCTCTACTCGTCGCGACGCCCGCCGGTCGCCGAGCTGATCGACCGCACCGGCCGCACGCTCAGGCGCTGGTCCGATCCCCGCGCGCGCTACCTGGTCCGCGCCCAGCCGCTCGGCGACGGCTCGCTCGCGTGGCTCGGCGCGGAGATCCTCGACGACGGTCCGCAGGACGAGGACCGCGGGCGGTACCTGCTGATGTTCCGCCCGGACGGGACTCCTTCGTGGCGCGCGCGACAGCCGTTCCACCACGACATCGTCGAGCTGCCGGACGGCAGTCTGCTGACGCTGGCGTTCCGCCATGTCGAGCTGCCGGAACTCGGCGGCGACGCGCCGGTACGCGACGACCTCGTCGTTCGCGTCGACCGCGCGGGGCGCGTCCTCGAGTCGCGCTCGCTGCTCGAGATCGTCCGCGCCGCGCCCGGCCGGTTCCGCCTGCAGCCGGTCGGGGCGAGGACCCGCCGGGGCCGGCGCACCGTCGACCTGTTCCATGCGAACACGGTGCGCTGGATCGATGCCCCGGCCTCCCGGGCGAGCCGGGGGCTGTTCGCGTCGGGCTCGGTGATGGTCACGTCGCGTCACCAGAACGCCGTGCTCGTGTTTTCCTGGGAGGACAGCGAGCTGGTCTGGTCGTGGGGTCCGGGCGAACTCGACGGGCCGCATGACGCGCAGCTGCTCGACTCGGGCCGGGTGCTCGTGTTCGACAACGGGCTCGAGCGGGGCTGGTCCCGCGTGCTCGAGATCGAGCCGTCCACGGGAACGATCGCGTGGGAATACCGCGGCGACCCGCCCGAGTCGTTCTTCACGCGCTCGCGCGGGACCTGCCAGCGGCTGCCGGGCGGCAACACGCTGATCACCGAGTCCGCCCGCGGCCGTGCGTTCGAGGTGAGTCCGGACGGCCGCGTCGTGTGGGAGTTCTTCAATCCGCACAACGACGCGTCGTCGGGCGAGCGCGGTACGATCGGCCGCATGCTGGCGATCCCCCGCGCGCTGGCCGACCGCATCATCGAGCGGAGAAGCGATGCCGACCCGACCCGCTGACGGCTCCTGCGCCCTGAGCGCGATCATCTGCACGCTCGACCGGGCGGACAGCCTGCGCCGGACGCTCGAGACGCTCGCCGCGCAGCGCGTCGATGCGCCGTGGGAGGTGCTCGTCGTCGACAACGGCAGCCGCGACGGCACGGGGGCGATGGTCCGGCAGCTCGCCGCGGCGTTCCCGGTGCCGCTGCGCTGTGTCGACGAGCCGGTCCGCGGTCTGGCCGTCGCGCGCAACACGGCCCTGGATGCCGCGCGCGGCGCCGCGCTCGTGTTTCTCGACGACGACGTCGACCTCGCGCCGGGCTGCCTGGCGGAGCACGCGCGCGCGCTCGGCCGGGGCGACGTCGTCCTGACCGCGGGCCGCATCGTCCCGCGCCTTCCGCCCGACGCCCCCGCGTTCTGGGAGGCGATCCTCGCCGAGGAGGTCGGCGGCCCGACCTCCCGCTACGACTTCGGAGACGCGCCGCGCGAGATCGTCCCCGGCGGACCGATCCCGACCCCGTTCGGCGCCAACATGGGTGTCGTGCGGGAGGCCGCGCGGGCGGCGGGAGGGTTCCGCACGGATCTCGGCTGGGGCCGGGGCGTCGTTCCCGGCGAGGAGACCGCCCTGTTCGACCGGCTGCTCGCCGCGGGAGGGCGCGGTCTGTACCTGCCGGGCGCCGTCGTCGAGCACAGGATCGAGTCGCGCCGCACGAGCCTCGCCTACTACGCACGCTGGTACCGGGGGTTCGGGCGTTCGACGATCCGGCTCGAGGGCTGGCCGCGTGGCCGGCGCATTCGCAACGCACCCCGCGAGCTGTGGCGCGCCCTGCGCTACCGGATCCGCGGGCGGCTGCTCGCGCGTCGCGACCCCGTGCGGGCGTTCCGGCACCGGCGCAAGGCGTACACCGCCGAGGGGCGCTTCCTCGAGGCGTTCCGCCGCTGATCGCTCAGTCTGACGGCGCGCCGTCGTCCAGTCGTTCGCCCGCCGCGAGGACCGTCCCCGCCCGCACGACGCGGCCGTTCGAGTGCACGTGCGAGACGCGCAGCGCGCCCGTACCGCAGGCGATCTCCGCCACGTCGCCTTCGTCCGTGCCGAGCACGGTTCCCGGCGCGGCCTCGGCCCCGCGTGCCGCGACGCCCGCGACCTTGACGATCCCGAACGGCGTCCCGCCGCGTGAGGCGCGCGGGACGCCCCACGGCGAGCGCAGCGGATGGAAGTCGGCCGCCCGCACGAACCGCTCGAGCACCTCCGCGCGCTCGTCCCACCGGATCCGCCCGTCGAACGGCACCTCGCGACGCCGGAACACCCGGCGCCGGGACAGGTCCTGCGCGCGGCGCGGAATCGCCTCCGGGTCGGCCGCCGCCTGCGCGACGAGCCGTTCGAGCAGCGGGACGCCGCGCCGGATGCACGCCGCCCCGAGCGAGAGGCCGGTCTCGTCCGGTCCGATCGGGAAGCGCTCCTCGAAGGCGATCGGCCCGGTGTCGATCCCGGCCTCCATCCAGTGCACGGTCACCCCGTACTCGCTCGCACCGTGGAATATCGCCCAGCTCGGCGCGTTGAGGCCGGCGTACTCGGGCAGCGGCCCCGGATGCAGGTTGAACGAGCCGATCGTCGGCGCGGCGACGACCTCGGCAGCGAGGATGTACAGGGAGTGGGCGTTGATCAGCAGATCGAC
>RFIB01000362.1 GCA_003695625.1 Acidobacteriota bacterium
ATCGGTCGCGATCAGCAGCAGATGGTCGCCGAGGTCGTAGATGTCGCGGACCTTGCCGCGCGAGAGCAGGGGAACTCCCGGAATCTCGGTGCGGACGACGGCGCCCATCAGCGCAGCTCCTTGTACAGGCGGCGCGCCTCGTCGCGCGCCCAGTCGTCACCGACCCGCGAGCGGTAGAAGTCCTTGAGAACCGCCCGCGCCTCCTTCGTCCGCCCCTCGGCGGCGAGCGCCTTGGCGTAGAACAGCGGCGCGTTCTCGAATCGCACGTCGGGCTTGCCCTCGAGCGGCGACTTCGGTGCCGGTGCGACCGGCCGGCGGCGCGAGTCGGCACGCAGCCGGACGGTCTGCACGATCGGCTCGAGCAGGGTGATCGCGCGCGTGTTCTCGCCGCGCTCGATCAGCAGCCGGGCGAGGTCGTACTTCGTGTTCTCGCGGATGTACGCGTAGCGCGCCTGCGGATACGGCCAGGCCTCGGTCGGCGCCCAGCGGTTGAGCATCTCGAGGGTCTTCTCGTACAGGGCGATCGCCTCGTCGGTCCGGCCTTCCCTGGCCGCGAGCATCGCGCGCTCGTAGTAGACGTACCCGTGCTTCTTCTCGCGCCGCAGCACCTCGTCGAACAGCTGCTGCGCCCGATCGGTCTCGCCCCGCTCGAGGGCCGCGATCGCCCGGGCGAACCGCGCCAGATGCACCGCGGTCGCCCGCTGCGGGTCGTCGCGCCCGGGCCCCATCTCGAGCAGCCGGTCGTAGGCCCGCAGCGCGAGGTCCTTCTTGTCGAGCACCTCGTAGGTGCGTCCGAGCAGGAACAGGCCGACGGGATTGTCGGGTTCGAGCGAACGCGCCTTCTCGAGGTACTTCGCCGCCCGCACGGCGTCGCCTCCGGGGCGGCGCAGCTCGATGAAGCCGAGCTTGCGCAGCGCCTCGGCGTCCTCGGGATTCGCCTTGATCCTGTCGTAGTAGTGCTTCTCGGCCGCGTCCCAGTCCTGTCGGATGATGAGCTGTTCGCCTTCCGTCGGCTGCGGCGCCGGAGGCGCCGCCGGCGCGGACGCGACGAGACTCGCGGCCGCCGCCGCGGCCAGGATGCCTCGCGTCGACCAGCGGGCGATCGCCGTTCCGTTCATGGTTCTGCCGTCTCCCTCGCCGCGCGTCCGGCTATCGGAACCGGCTCGCTGCGGCGTGTTCGCCCCGTTCCTGCACGCTCACTCTAGCATCGCCGCGTCTGCCCTGCCGGAGCCCGCCGGCCGCGGCCGCGGCGCGTCGAACGAGGGGATCGCGATCACCGGGTGGCCCTCGCGCCACGACTCCTCGAACACGCCGGTGACCAGCGGCCCCATGTCCTCGGCCGCCGGCAGCCCCGCGGCCCACAGCACCGTGGGCAGCACCGAGCGCACCGGGAAGCCGGCATGCCGATGCCCGCGGCGGACGCCCGCACCGCGGAGCACGATCACACCGTCCGGCGGCCCGCGGTGGCTTCCCGTCGCGGTCGTCCTCCCGAACAGGCTGGCCAGCAGCCGCTCGAAGTCCGTCCGGGGGCGGATCCCGTGCGGCGAGACCAGGACGAACAGGCCGTCGGCGGGAAGAGCGTCGACCAGCCGGCCGAGGGCCGGATCGAGGTCACGGACATACCGCGTCAGCGTCAGGCCGTAGGCACGCACCTCGTCCTCGGTCGCCCCCCGCGCCCGCCGGTCGGCGCGCCAGCCCGCGAACTCGTACGCCACCCGGTAGTGTCCGCCGAGCCGGACGTGCACCAGCGGCCAGCGCCCGGCCGCGACCGCGGCCTGCGCCAGCTCCAGCGCGCACAGATCCTGGACGAGGGCGTCGGCGACGACGCGCTCGAGCCGCGGCGTCGCCTCGAGCGTCTCCGCGGGCGGGTCGAAGTACCGCTCCGCGGTCCCGGCCGGCGCCGGGCAGACGATCTCCCGGCCCGCGACGACGAACCGCGCCCCCGCGACGAGCCTCGGATCGGCGACCTCGAGTTCTCCGGGACCGGCCTTCCAGTCGAGCGGATCGCCGATCCGCGCCATCGGGACACCGAGTCCGCGCGCGATCTGCGGCAGCGCCGCGACGCGCAGCACGCGGCGATCGACCGGGACCCGCTCCCACAGCGGCGTGCGCAGCAGCGGACGCAGCAGCAGGCCGCGCGGCAGGATTCCGAACGAGCGCCGGCCGGTCGCCGGCCGGTAGCGGACCGCGCCGAGGATCCCGTGGGCTCGCGCCGGGCGTCCCGTGATCAGCGTCCCGTGGAGCGCCACCGGGTCGGCGATCCGCGGCTCGCGAATCCGCGCGATGCTGCCGCCGGCGACCAGCCGGCCGAGCGTCTCGGCGTGACCGCGCTCGTCGTAGAGCCGCAGATCCGCCGGGTCGAGTGCGGGGATCTCGAGGATCACCACGGAACGCTCGGCGGCGAAGCCGGGAATCGACAGCGCGCGGGGCCGGTCGAACTCGATCCGGCGGATCGATCCGGTGACGGCGAGGGCGACGAGGCAGCCGGCCGCGATCGCCGCCAGCCACGGGGCGACCGCCCGCGACGGGACGCGCGCCTGCGCGACCGCGAGCGCCAGCAGTGCCACGGTGGAGACGAGCAGCGTCGTGGTCATCAGCGCCAGGCACAGCCGGGCCGGCCCCGGCAGCAGCGCCGCGACGCGCGACCACTGCCAG